>CAJWKU010000004.1 GCA_913043005.1 uncultured Cryomorphaceae bacterium | reverse complement strand
GGTGTTGTACAAGCCAGTTGACCACTATAGCAAGTTGGGGAAACATTGGTGCCTGTACCTACCCTGGTACAAGTCACGGAACCTGCTGGCGAATTTGAAGATAACACAAGAGTTTGCTGATTGAATCCGATTCCACCACATTCTCTGTAAATGATAGCTGTAAACTTGACCTTTCCGGCATTAGGACCTGATTTGGCACACTGCCAAGTTATCTCTCCACCCATTAAATGGGATGCCGATAGGTCATTACCAAAAAATAATAAAAGAGCTAAAACAAGTAATTTTTTCATAATATTTTTATACTTAAAGCAAATGTAGAAAATGAATGAGAGAACCAATCAATTCATTCATTAAAAGGTGCGGAATTGAAGATTAAAGGATATATGTTTTGAGATAGCGAAATATATCACATTATACATTTTTTGAAATCTCTCTACTAATCACCAATTTCTGAATCTCTGAAGTCCCCTCGCCTATCGTACATAATTTAACATCGCGAAAAAATTTTTCTGCGGGATAATCCTTTGTAAATCCGTAACCACCATGAATTTGAATACCTTCTGTGCATGCTCTGACAGCCATCTCGCTGGAATAGTATTTTGCCATAGCAGACTCCTTCGTGACTTTTAACCCCTGATCCTTGAGAGATCCACAGTGCCGGATCATCAGTTCAGCAGCATAGATTTCTGTTTCCATATCGGCCAGCTTAAAACCAATAGCTTGAAAATCAGCTATTTTCTTACCAAATTGCTCACGCTCATGCGAATATTTAATGGCAGCATTAGTCGCACCTTTGGCTATACCTAGAGACAGTGCAGCAATTGATATTCTACCACCATCTAAAATTTTCATGCTTTGAACAAAGCCCTCTCCTACTTCTCCCAGAATATTTGATTCTGGAACTCTACAATTATCAAAGAACAAACAAGCTGTTTCACTTGCTCTCATTCCTAGCTTATTTTCTTTTTTTCCTCCGGTAAAACCGGGAGTGCCTTTCTCAACAACAAATGCGGTCATCCCATGAGAATCACCCTTTTTTCCAGTCCTTACAATAACTACTGCTATATCACCAGATATAGCATGAGTTATAAAATTCTTTGAGCCGTTCAAGATCCAAGAGTCTCCATCTTTAACAGCGGTTGTATTCATACCTCCAGCATCTGAGCCTGTTCCTGTTTCAGTAAGACCCCATGCACCAATCCATTCAGCACTTGCAAGTTTAGGTAGCCATTTAGATTTTTGTTCTTCGTTTCCGAATTGAGCAATATGCTGAGTGCATAAAGAATTGTGCGCGGCAACGGATAAACCAATTGACCCACAAACTTGAGAAATTTCATCGATGATTGTGATATACTCAGCATACCCCATGGATGAACCACCATAAGACTCTGGAACGAGTACACCCATAAAACCCAGCTCACCCATTTTTTTAAATATATCCACAGGGAAGTGTTGGGCTTCATCCCACTCCATAACATTTGATAGAATATGTTTTTTAGCGAAGTCTCTAGCAGATTCTCTGATGAAATCTAATTCGCTACTACTTGATGCGTTTAAATGTCTCAATACTTGTGATTATATGTGATTAATAAATTCTATTTTTTCTGAACCTTATTATCTGCAAGCAGATAAAACTCTTTCCCCTCAGGACAGGTTGCCTCCCCTTTTAAATTGAACTCAAGTTTATGTCCATACTCACTCATCCATCCGATTTGCCTTGATGGATTTCCCACTACCAAAGCATAATCAGCAACATTTTTAGTTACCACAGCACCGGCGCCAATAAAAGCGAATTTACCGATGTCATGCCCGCATACGATTGTTGCATTTGCTCCAATAGTGGCTCCCCTACCAATATGTGTTTTTTCATATTGACCGCGTCTTATAATGGCAGATCTTGGATTTGTAACATTAGTAAAGACGCATGATGGTCCAAGAAAAACATCATCATCGCATGTAACCCCAGAATAAATGCTAACATTATTTTGAACCTTAACATTTTTACCTAAAATAACTTCACTAGAGACAAGAACGTTCTGCCCGATATTACAGTTTTCACCAATAGTCGAATTTTTCATGACATGGGAGAAATGCCATATCATAGTGCCATCGCCTATTTTGCAGGGCTCGTCAATTTCAGCTGTAGGATGCGCCTTGAAGGACATGATGTTTTTTATTTAATTTCAAAGGTACCAAGATAGTGAGCAGTTGCTATATGTATATTTGAAATTGATTCCAGTTATTAAGACTTAATTATGGAAAAACCCTTTGTGAAAATAATAATTCTAATTGTTGCCTGTGCTCTATTTTCGAGTAATGTTTTCGCTTGGGGAGCTAAAGGACACAGAATTATTGGAGAAATTGCGCAAAGGCATTTAGATCCAAAAGTTTTGAAAAAGATTGATAAAATCCTTCAAGGAGAGTCGTTAGCAATGTGTTCTACCTGGATGGATCATATTAAGTCTAATGATTCATTTGATCACATGTACGCATGGCACTATTGTACTATTGCTGATAATAAAACAACCTATGAAGACGGAACTGAGGAAGCCAAAAATGGTGATGTGATAATTACCATCGAGAGACTGATTAGAGAATTATCATCGAAAAATTTCACAGATGGCGACGAAAGAATGGCTATTCGTATGCTTACTCATCTCATAGGAGATATTCACCAACCCCTTCACGTGGGTAATGGGGAAGATCGTGGGGGCAATGATTTAAAAATTAAATGGTTTGAAAAAAATAGCAACCTACACAGGATTTGGGATTCAGAGATCATAGATTATCAGGACCTATCATATACTGAATATACCAACTGGATTAATCATATTGGTGACGATAATATTGAAATTTACCAGAATTCGAATGTCCGCGAATGGGCATTGGAATCTAAAGAAATAAGAATGACTGGCCTCTACCCTGATGAGAATTCCATTTCTTTGGGATATGATTACAATTACAATCATATCGAGACACTAAACCTTAGACTTTATTTGGCTGGAGTAAGACTTGCTTATGTGTTAACGGCTATTTACAAAAATTGACTTTTCCATGTTGAATCGAAAAACATACTATGGAATTCAATCTTTACTTTTTATTGCAAGAAAGAAAAGTGAAAAGCTGACACCAATAACCGAAATAACAGAGTCATTAAAAATATCAAGGAAATTCCTTGAGAAAATTCTATCTGAACTCCGACATGAAGGTATTGTAAGAAGTAAAAAAGGAAGGTCCGGTGGATATAGTATTAATAAAGACTTAGATTCGATATCCTTGGCAGACATCGTTCGAATCTTAGAAGGACCTATTGCCCTTTTACCGTGTGCTTCTCATCGTTTTTATGAATCATGTAAAGAGTGTTTAACCCCTGATAAATGTTCTCTTCAAGATGCACTTGTTGGTGTGCGTAACGACACCGTTCATAGTCTTAAGTCAATCAAAATTCAGGACCTTTTGACAAAAGAAATTCTGCTCAAAAAAGATGCTGTAAAAGCCAAGCGACCCACGCCATATCAAGGTTAATTTACTATGAATTGAGACCTATATTTGGGCCATGAATAAAAAGCATTCCAACCCTCCTGTATTTTCTAATATACTTGAAACCATAGGAAATACTCCCATGATCGAGTTGAACAAGATTGCCAAAGATATTCCAGGTCGCGTTTTAGCTAAAGTAGAATATTTCAATCCTGGACATAGTACAAAAGACAGAATGGCTTTGAAAATGATTGAAGATGCTGAGGTAAACGGGCTATTGAAACCGGGTGGAACTATTATCGAGTGTACTTCCGGCAATACGGGAATGGGATTGGCTTTAGCAGCAATAATAAAAGGCTACAGTTTGATTTGTACCTTGAGTGATAAACAATCCAAAGAAAAAATAGATGTTTTAAAAGCATTGGGTGCAGAAATTCATGTATGTCCTACTAATGTTTCACCTGATCACCCTGAGTCTTATTACTCTGTGGCTAAAAGACTAAATGACGATATTCCGAATAGCTATTTTCCAAACCAGTATGACAACCTAAGTAATAGGCAGGCGCATTATGAATCAACAGGTCCTGAAATATGGGATCAAACTGAAGGTAAAATCACACATTTTGTTGTTGGAGTTGGTACAGGTGGCACCATTTCAGGAGTAGCGAAATATTTAAAAGAGAAAAATCCTAACATTCAGATTTGGGGCATAGATTCTTATGGTTCGGTTTTTAAGAAATTTCACGAGACTGGAGAGTTTGATAAAACAGAAATTTACAGTTACATAACTGAAGGTATTGGAGAAGATATAATCCCTAAAAATGTGGAATTTGATCTTATCGATAAATTTGAAAAAGTTACTGATAAAGATGGAGCTCTAGCTGCACGAGAATTGGCCAGAAAAGAGGGTTTGCTTCTCGGGTACAGCTGCGGCTCAGCATTCCAAGGACTCAGACAGTTAAAACACCTATTGCCCAAAGAAGCTATTTCTGTAGTGCTATTTCATGACCATGGAAGTCGATATATAAATAAGATTTATAACGATGACTGGATGAACGAGAATAAATTTCTCTAACTATTTTTTTTAGATCAATTAGTATTACATTTGCGGACTTATTAATTAACCGGGTTTCGGACCCTTTTTAAACAATTAAACTATGGCAACAAGAATTCGCCTTCAAAGACACGGTCGTAAAGGCCGCCCAATTTACACCATCGTAGCTGCTGACTCAAGATCAAAAAGAGATGGTCGCAACATTGAGAATTTAGGCCAATATAATCCAAATACCAATCCTGCGACGATTCGTCTAGATTTTGATCGTACACTGGATTGGATTATGAAAGGTGCAGTTCCTTCAGATACGGCAAGAGCTATTTTGAAGTACAAAGGTGTAATGATGAAAAAACATTTATTAATTGGAGTTCGTAAAGGAGCCTTGACTCCAGAACAAGCAGAAGATCGTTTTGAAAAATGGATGGTCGATAAAGCTGCGAGTATTGATAAGACGGTAGAATCAATTAATTCCGCTGATAAAAAAGAAAGAGTTGAAAGATTAAAGGCTGAGTCTGCCGTAAAAGATCAAAGAGCAGCTAATATTGCAGCTAAAAACACCCTCGAGCCAGAACCGGTAGCCGAAGAGACTGTTGCAGAAGTAACGGCTGAAGAAGCTGCTTCAGAAGTAAAAGCTGAAGAAGCTGCTCCAGAAGTAAAAGCTGAAGAAGCTGCTCCAGAAGTAAAAGCTGAAGAAGCTGCTCCAGAAGTAAATGCTGAAGAAGCTGCTCCAGAAGTAAAAGCGGAAGAAGCTGCTCCAGAGGAAAAAGCTGAAGAAGCTGCTCCAGAAGTAAAAGCTGAAGAAGCTGCTCCAGAAGTAAAAGCTGAAGAAGCTGCTCCAGAGGAAAAAGCTGAAGAAGCTGCTCCAGAAACAGAATAAACAAATATGGAGGGACACTTCCAACTTGGGTACATTCGAAAGAAGCATGGATTTAAAGGAGACGTTGTCCTACATATAGATTCTGATCATCCAGAGAAGTACAATTCTCTAGATGTCCTTTTTTTAGAAGACTCTGGTTCACCACTCCCATATTTTATTTCCTCCATTCGAAGCCATAAAGAAAATGAGGTCATTATTCGACTAGATGGAATATCCTCTGAACAGGATGCTTCAAAACTTGTAGGCAAGATTATATTCCTGCCAGAAGAAATATTACCTGAGCTCAATTCTGATCAATTTTATTATCATGAAATTATTGGATTCACGGCAGTTGACAGCGCTTTTCCAGGAGAAATGATAATTATAGACGTCCTGGACAGACCGGCCCAATGCATTCTCACCTTAAAGCATCCGGATAAAGAAGAACCTATTCTTATCCCATTAGTTGATGATTTTTGGATCAGTATTGATAAAAAATCAAAACTAATAAAGCTTTGCGCTCCTGCTGAGCTTTACAATCTTTAATCTTCTACTTGATTAACTCTTTCATCAAAGCGAACTCCCCATTTTGATAATTCAGAAAGTATAGGCCCATAAAGCTCCTTTTTCATTGGCAAAAGAACTCCACGTGACTTTATCTTATTTAGAGCAACTAGTCTTGTTGCTATTGCTACTGGCAAACCTACAGTAAAAGCCATCGCTGTGTCTTCATTATTTTTCCCTTTCACAACCATTGACGATTCAAGACGGTATTTGGAATTATTCTTTTTAAAGTAAACTCTGTGCCACATAACGAGCATATCAATATCACCTCGACCCATTGTCCACCTCTTTTCCAGCATGTGTTGAAGTATTTTAGCTGGAGTTCCTTTTTCAAGCCCTACTTTCTCATCACTTAATATGTTTATGTCGTTTAACATGTTCATTACCTCGGAATCTTGCGGAATTTGTAGGTAGTGCATAAGTTTCAATTCAACACTATCTGTTGGATGATAAGCCAAAAAACAATTAATGAAACTTCTATGAGTCATATTTGAAACATTATCCATCTCATAAGAATCATCAGTAGCTCCTAGCTTAACAAACACATCCCAAGCACGACAAAACCCAGGCCTTCTCAAAGTTCCTCTAAACATCGTAGGAATTCCCTCTAAGCCATACTCTGATATATATTTCAATGAATCTCTGTTAGCATAACCTTCAAAACGGCCATAACCAGGTATTTTAATAAACTCTGTACGTCTAAACACCTTATTGTAAGGAATGAACTTATATAAACCCTCTTGAATAAACTTGACTGCTGAACCTGCTCCTGCAAGGACGACATTTCTTGGATTCCATGTGAATTTATAATTCCATAACGTTTTAGCACTTTCAGGAGCAAGGATACCTCCAGTAAAGCTTTCATAAGATAGAATTTCAGATTTGTCATCACGTAAACGTTCTATAATTTCCATCGTTGACATGTGGTCTATACCTGGGTCTACTCCACATTCGTTCATGAATATTAAGTCTTTTTCCTTGACCTTAGCATCTAAAGACTTCATTTCCTCTCCGGCATATGAAGCAGTTACCATATGTTTACTATAATTTATACATCGTTTTGCCACTACAGGATGCATAAAAGCTGGCAACATACTAACAATTATATCTCCTGACTGAATCCATTTATCTAAAATTTGAGAATTTTTAAGATCTTCAGCAACTCCTTTGACATTCTTATATCTATTGCATTTTCTATCTATGGTATTTTTATCTATGTCTACCACTGTTAATGTCCACTTTACATGATCCGAATGAGTTGCTAAATATTCTATTAGGGAAGATGTACTTCGGCCTGCGCCGAGAATAATAATTGATATCACTTTAAATCTGTTGAAAACTGTATAATATGATGTTAATCTGAGACACTAAGGTATTTTAAATTTGCCATAACCTTTGATAAAAATCTCATGTCCTATAACTCTAATAAGAGCATCACTCTTATGTCATGGCTATCTAACCTAGGCTTTGACAAACCTGAAATATCCTATCAATCTGATCATCAATTTCTTACACAAGAAACTCTTAGATTGAATCGTGGAAGACTGACAAACAAAAATGTTTTAACTATTAATACAGGAGTTTTTACTGGAAGATCACCGGAAGATAGGTTTATAGTGAAAGACGCACATACGGAAAATAAAATCTGGTGGGGAGACATAAACAAACCATTTGACTCAAGTGCTTTTTTAAACCTTAAAAAAAAGATTGTCAAATATCTTGATAAAAAGCATCTATATATAAGAGATGCCATCGCCGGAACGGACAAGAGACATCAACTTAAATTGAGAATAGTAAATGAGTTTCCTGAGCACAACTTATTCTCTGGCAATATGTTTATTAATCCGCAAGAAGAATCACTAACAAACTTTAAACCGGAGTGGACAATTCTTCATGCTCCTGAATTCAATGCAGATCCAATAACTGACAGAACTCGTCAAGGAAATTTTGCAATCATAAGTTTTTCCGAAAAAATGATAATCATAGGTGGAACTGGATACACTGGGGAAATAAAAAAAGGGATTTTTTCTGCGCTCAATTTCATCCTTCCCACTGAACATGATACTCTTCCCATGCATTGTTCGGCAAATATTGGAAAAGACGGAAAGACAGCTTTATTCTTTGGACTATCAGGAACTGGAAAAACCACTTTGAGTACAGACCCATCACGCTTTTTGATTGGTGATGATGAGCATGGGTGGACAGAAGACGGAAGTATATTTAATTTTGAAGGTGGATGCTATGCAAAAGTGATAAATCTATCTGAAG
This sequence comes from uncultured Cryomorphaceae bacterium, assembly GCA_913043005.1. Classification (GTDB taxonomy): domain Bacteria; phylum Bacteroidota; class Bacteroidia; order Flavobacteriales; family Schleiferiaceae; genus TMED14. The sequence goes on along the minus strand of CAJWKU010000004.1, from coordinate 79,793 downwards.
AGAAAGAACCAGATATATATAGAGCAATCAGACCTGGCGCTCTCCTGGAAAATGTAAAACTTGATTCTCAAAATAGACCTATTTACAAGGATTCGAGCATCACTCCCAACACTAGAGTTTCATATCCCATAAATCATATTGATAATCTAGCTCTAGGGTTAGGTGATTCTCCAAAACACATTTTCTTTTTAACATGTGATGCATACGGAGTCTTACCGCCGATTTCTAAGCTAAATCCAAATCAAGCGGCATACCATTTTATGTCAGGATATACCGCTAAAGTAGCTGGCACAGAAGCAGGTGTTATAGAGCCAAAAGCTGTTTTTTCAGCTTGTTTTGGAGCACCATTTATGCCTTTACATCCTGCTAAATACGCCGAAAGGCTCAAATCGAAAATGCACGGCCAAGAAATAAACGTCTGGTTAATTAATACTGGCTGGAGCGGAGGAAGCTATGGTGTCGGATCCAGAATACCTCTCAAGTATACTAGAATAATGATAGAAAACGCGATAAATGGGTCTCTTGAAAATGCAAAGCATGTAAAAGACGAAATATTTGGGCTTAATCGAATTGAAACTATCAGTAATATTCCAGAAAGTATACTAGATCCAAAAAAATCCTGGAAAAAGCCTGAAGAGTATGACAGAATTTCCATTAACCTTGCAAAAAAGTTCAATAAAAATTTCGAGCAATTTAAATCTCAATCATCAAAAGATATCTTGTTAGGAGGACCTATTTTAAAGTGAAATCATAATAAATCGTTAGCAAGATTTGCTAACTCTGATCGCTCTCCTTTTTCAAGTGTAATATGAGCATATAAAGGCTGACCCCTTAACCTATCTACTATATAAGATAGACCATTCGATTGTTCATCTAAATAGGGTGTATCGATTTGGTGTACATCTCCAGTAAAAATAAACTTGGAATTCTCTCCTGCCCTCGTGATGATTGTCTTAATCTCATGGGGAGTAAGGTTCTGAGCTTCATCCACGATGAATATAACATTAGATAATGATCTCCCTCTTATATAAGCCAATGGAGTAACGAGTATTTTTTCACTCGCCACCATGTCATCTATTTGTTTATAATTACGATCTCGTTCACTAAATTGATTCTTAATAAATTTTAAATTATCCCAAAGCGGCTGCATATATGGGTTGATTTTTTGTTCTGCATCCCCCGGAAGAAAACCAATATCTCTATTCGAAAGAGGCACTATCGGTCTTGCGAGATAGATTTGCTTAAAGTCACGGCGCTGTTCCAAAGAGCCAGCTAAAGCAAGAAGAGTCTTACCTGTTCCTGCAACACCAGTAAGCGTAACTAATCGAATCGTAGGATTCATGATAGCGTGCAAAGCAAAAGCCTGTTCAGAATTCCTTGGTTTTATACCATAAAAACTATCTTTTTCAACTAACTCCATACTTTTGGATTCTCCATTAAAAAATCCTAAAGCTGAGTTTTTTGTTGATTTCAGTATATAAAATAAGTTAGGTTGTAATTTAAATTTAATATTACTTTTTTCCGCAGGATCAAGAGCCAATAACTTATTATCATACAGATGCTGAATATGCTTCACCGGAAAATTCTGTAATTCTGATCGTCCTGAAAATCTCGTATTTGACTCTTTTACTCTACCTGTTAAATAATCTTCAGCATGCAAGTTGAGGGCCTTCGCCTTTAGTCTCAAATTAATATCCTTAGTTACCAAAATAACCGGTCTTTTAGGTTCTTTTTCCTGGAGAAAAAGAGCGGCATTTAGAATGCTATGATCATTTTTTCCTTTGCCGTATATCTCTGTTGCATCAACATTCAGACCAGGCGTCGCCATTATCACTCTGAATTTTCCTCGCTTTTCTCCATTGAGACTAATCCAATCTGTTAATTGCTTATTCTCAGCTTTCTTATCCAGCATTCGGATAAACTCTCGAGCCTCAAAGTTTTTGGTATCGCTACCCTTTTTAAACTCATCTAGCTCTTCTAGAACAGGTATTGGTATTGCAACATCATGTTCTTCAAAGTTCATTATTGCATTATGATCATACAATATGACAGAGGTATCTAGAACAAATATTTTCCGTTTGACTTTTAGCTTGGATGCCATTCTATAGATTTTAAATCCTTATGAAATTATATCATTAAAGTTGTCATTTCATTCTTCAATGAATATGTTTTTAACATCTCATCGATAGTAACCCTTGCAAAGACTAATTTTACACAATGATTCAAAAATACTTAAGACTGGCTATTGCTATAGGGGTTATCGTTTTTTCAGCCCAGCAATTCATTGATTCGGAAATTGGAAATGGAATTTTTTTGATACTTATCTCCCTCTTTCCAATTTTATTTCATTTTAGAAATGAGAGAATTTTAATGGCACTATGGCAGGTTAGAAAACAGGATTTTGAAAAAGCAGGGAAACAACTAGATAAAATAAAAAGTCCAGAAAAAACTTTAATAAAAGGTCAGCTAGCTTATTACTATTTCCTCAGGGGGTTAATGAATTCTCAAACAAACCTTACCAAGAGTGAATCTTGGATGAGAAAAGCACTATCCACAGGGCTAAGAATGAAACAAGATCGTGCCTTAGCCAAAATGCAACTTTCGGCAATGGCTATGACAAAAAGAAAGAAAAAAGAAGCACAGCTATTGTTGAGTGAAGCTAAAAAACTGGATAACAAAGGTTTGTTGGCAGATCAAATAAAAATGCTACAACAGCAAATGAAGAGGATATAAACTTATTTTTTAGAAGTAGGGTTGACTGATACGGTAAGATCTTTACTAATTGCAGCTCTCTCTAGTCTTAAACGACTATTTTCAGACTCAACCAATACAGTTTTCTCGTCCACATCTAAAATCTTAGCATGAATTCCACTTGTGGTAACCACCCGCATTCCTTTGACTAATTGGCTACGGAACTTAGTTTCTTCTTTTTGCTTTTTCATTTGTGGACGAATGAAGAAGAAATACATTACTGCTACAATAGCGATTAGTGGTAAAAAACTGCTTATGCTGCCTGCAGAGTTTGCCTGTAAAAATAAATTTGTCATGATTGAGTATTAATTATGGAGCCACTTGGGCTTTGATTTTTAAAACTTTTGTATTAGGAACTGTGTTTGCCGATAGAGTAACAGTCTTTTCTTGACTACCACCTTTTCCTTTGGAATTAAATTGAACTGATATTACACCCTTGGATCCCGGAGCAATTGGCTCATTCGAATATTTGGGGACTGTGCATCCACAACTTCCTTGGGCAGAACTTATAATTAATGGAGCTTTACCTGTGTTCGTGAATTCAAAATCGTGATCAACAACATCCCCATCATTGATTGGACCAAAGTCCCAAACTTCCTCCTCAAAAGAAAAAACTGGTAACTCATTATTTTTTATAATATCAGTTACTGCGTCTATTGACATTCTGTCTTCAGAGCTTTTTATTTTTGAAGAAGCATCGGAGCAGGAAAAGCACACTGACGCTAAAAGAATTATAAAAATTGTATGTTTCATATATTGTTATTTAAGAAGACTGCGAATGTACTAATCAATTAGTCCTCTCCCAATCTTTTTAACTTTACCCTCTGAAATCATATCCTTAACAAGAGAGTCTAACAAACCATTTATGAACCCAGGAGATTTTTCTGTGGAATACTGTTTTGCCAATTCAATAGCTTCATTAATGGTAACTTTAACCGGAACCTCAGTAGCATATTGGACCTCTATCATAGACTGTTCAATAATACATCTATCCACAGGTGCTAGCCTCTCGTAATCCCATTTTTCAGACTTTGAACGAACTTTAGCCATTAACTCATCATGGGACGTTATAGATTTTATAAAAATCATCTCCGCAAATGACTCATCGTCTTCATCCTTAAACAAGTTAACTAGAAGCGGTTTACCTCTTTTTGCATTCTGTAGGGTTTGAACAGCCATCATTTGGGCTGCATCCAGATCATCGGACCAATGCATACTCAAATCTTCATAGTGAGATTGAATAGATTCATTATTTGCAATTGCGTCGCGATAAAACCTTTTGAACCACAGAATACTATCTTGCTCGCCGGGGGTCTCAGAGGAATTTAACCATTCCCCATCCATTTCAGTTGTCCAAAAAGAAAAAAAAGCTCCGCGAATCATATCCAGATCATCTCCCCAATTAATATTTTTTTTATCCCAAATCTTAAGAACATCTCTATCAGAAGCTAAAGCATGCATAAAAGGCATTTCTAGTAATGCTTGAATTCTAAATTCTCTGTTCGGATTGTGTATTTTTTTTTGTTTTTCAATTTCTAAACGCTCTTCTAGAAACCGATGAAAATGCCAAAACATTTTCAATTCATAGAGGTATAATGTATAAATATTTTGAATACTCTTATTAAGATCGGACAATCCGTCTTTTATCTCTTTGGATTCACCTTGGTAAAAAGCGAAAAGAGCCTGCATCACTTTAATGCGGATATGACGTCGAGTAAGCATAGAACGATATTAGAGTATAAAAGTACGATCAATTTTACTTTAAAACCGATTAGTTTCACTATCAAAATTTAACTCCTCATTAGTTTTTGGATGGTGAAAAGACAGATAACTGGCATGAAGTGCTACACCTTCGTTATCCCAAGCATTTCCACCGTAAAAAACATCACCTAAAATTGGATATCCTCTGTGACTCGCCTGAGCTCTAATTTGATGATAGCGTCCCGTAAATAGTTCAACTTCTGCTGAATTACTATCAATACGCTCTCCCCTTAAAGACGCCCTTTTGCCTTCATCTTTAGAAACAATTATACTCTTGAAATTTAAATGATCTTTTTTTAAAAAATCTTCCCAATTCCATGTTCCTTCCGGTAATTCGATGTGACTTTTTAATTTATATCTTTTTTTGACTGTTCTCATTTCAAATTGTCTCATCAAATGGGTACAAGAATACTTTTTTCGAGCCAAAACAACGAGTCCACTAGTAGGGCGATCCAATCGATGCACGGCCCAAGTAATTCCGCCAAATTCTTTTTCTGCCCAATCTTGTAAATTTGGATTCCCGAATCTATCCGGTTCGACCATTAGCATAGCAGGCTTTGAAACAACAGCTATGGATGCATCTAAGTAAAGAACTTCGGGACCCATTTTGATTGCATTACTGCCGTGTATATAAGCATCATTTCCATCCCGTAAAAAGCATCTTCAACCGGAATCGTAAATATTCGATATCCTAAAATTTCTAATTCAGAATACCAAACAATGGGATTATCCAAAAACGAGCCTGTTAATACCCCGTTAACGAGTAAAAAGGGAATCAAAATTATTAAGTATGACCTAATAAAAGATTTAAGCCATCTTACTTTCCAAAGCCCCACTAGAATCAATTCAGCACCAAGAGTCACCCCAACAATAACAGTGTACATACCCATTTGTTGAATGCTAGCATAAATTAAAAAGGCTCCAGCGAGTATACTGGCATTATGCATCAATTTTGGGGTAGAATTTATTGGGAAGAAGAGCTGCATAACTTCATAAATAAAATAAGACGCAAAAGGAACAACAATAAAAAAAAGAACTTCTTCAATAGGAAGATTGGCAATATATATATTAACTAAATAATCAGGATTAAAACCCCAATACCCCTTTAGCGTAAAGAAAATATCCCACGGGATCATTATTAGCATCATCAAAAGAGTCGCTAATAGCATTCTCTTCCATTTACTGAAATAAGCAATTCTAGGCTCAAATGATCTCGTTAAAGGCCCGAGAAAAACCAAAGCATCTATCAATAAGTATAGTCCCTTCATTATAACCGCTTTTTTATGCGCTGAGAAACGATCAACTTCCTTGATACCCAAAGTAAACCAAAGTGCTCTGCCCCATGCTGATCAAGGTTTTTATGATGCAATTTATGCTTTAATCTAACCGCTTTGAAATATGGATTGGTGGTATTTCTGAAAAATCTAAAACGCTGATGAATAAAAATTTCATGGACTAGGAAATAGGTCAAGCCATAACCAGCAATACCATATCCAAAAGCAACAGATTCGGATATACCGTATATCATACCAAGCATGATGCAAAGCCAGCTAGGAATTGCAAATACTAAAAAGAAAAAATCATTTTTTTCGAAAAAACCTGGATTTTTTGTGTGATGATCCGAATGCAAAAACCATAAAGGTCCGTGCATTAAATATTTATGAGCAGCCCATGCAGCACCTTCCATCAGAAAATAAGCAGATACTCCAAAAAACAAATCTATAAATCCCATATTAACAAGATAAAATTATGAGTTTTATTATTGTAAACGTTTGAGAACTTCAACAAAATAAATCCATGACTTATTCACAGATTTAATTTCAACTTTTTCATCTGGAGAATGTGCACCCCTTATATTCGGTCCAAAAGAAATCATCTCCATACCTGGGCACCTTTCTCCAATTATCCCACATTCCAAACCTGCATGGCAAGCATTAACGTTTGGATTTTCATTGAACAACTCTCGATAAGTGTTTTCCATCAAATCAGCTAAATAACCAGAGGGTGCTGGCTCCCAGCCGGGATACGAACCGGAAAAAGAGGTTTTAAAACCAGCCATATTTAAATTACCAGCAATTCTGTTTGCACAATCCATTTTCTCAGACTCTGAAGAAGAACGTGTTAGGCATAAGATTTCGGCTTTCTCCCTATCAATACTCACTCGAGCCACATTATTTGAAGTTTGAACTAGACCTTTAACCTCAGGGCTCATTCTTATAATCCCAACTGGGCATCCTGCAATCGCAGAAATAATCCTTTCCTGCTGAACTGCATTCAAAACTTTAGGAACCAAACCTTTAGATACTTTTTTCTTACATTCTAAAATAAAATTTGGATCTGTAACTCTTAATTCACTTGATAATTCATCGCGCACTGATTTTATTGAATCCAATAGCAAATCAGAGTGAGACTCACCCATTACTATAGTCGCAGATGCTTCTCTCGGTATGGCGTTTCTCAAGTTTCCACCGTCAAAGTCTACGAGTAAAGCACATGCGCTTTTCTCTATTTCTCTTAAAACTCTTGCCAACAAAACATTTGCGTTACCCAGACCTAAATGAATATCCATTCCCGAATGCCCGCCGGAAAGACCCGATAGTCTAATCTCAAATATTTCCGGATTTTCAACAGGAGCATCTCTTCTCTCTAGCTCCAAAAAAGATGAGACATCAATTCCACCAGCACATCCAATTGTCAATTCCGTGTCATCTTCAGTATCGATATTTAGGAGATACTTTCCCTGAACCCATCCTTTTTTCAACCCTAAAGCCCCAGTCATGCCGGTTTCCTCATCAGATGTAAATAAAACTTCTAACGGAGGATGTGACAAGTCTTTCGCTCTGAGTAGAGCTACGGCAAATGCCACACCTATTCCATTGTCGGCCCCAAGAGTAGTTCCATTTGCTTTAACCCATCCATCATCTACAAACATAGAAATTGGATCTTCATACCAATCGTGATTAGTTCCATCGTTTTTTTGACATACCATATCCAAATGAGCTTGCACTACTATTGGTGTAGCGCCTGTCATGTCATTTGAGGCTGGTTTTGTGATTTTAATATTTCCAACCTCATCTTTCTCCGTTGGCAAATTCAAAGAATTTCCTATTTCCAGAGCAAACTTCTGAACTTTATCTTCCCTTTTTGAAGGCCTTGGAACGGAATTTAACTCGCAAAAAGCCTTCCAAACACTTCTTGGTTCTAATTTCGAAATATCGCTCATTAGCTCTATTTTTTAATATTAATTAATTATCAAACTATCTGCTTCCTGAAACAACTTAAAAGGCTCTACCAAATCTAATGGCCGAACCCCAGTATGGTCAAACCTGAACATCAAAGCCGATTCATTGACATACCCATGACCTTCCATATGACTCCATACATACAGTCTTCTTGGTCCTGCATATGCCATTGGGGTATTGTTTTTCATATAGCCGGCATACCAAGCCATATCATAACCCAACCATTCCCATCTACCGGGTGATGTCTTGGAGAAGCGTTGAATAGAGTTATAGATGCGATTTAGCTTTATGTAGTCTGCTCTCTCAGCTTGAGCCCAAACTATAGGTTGCCGCAAAAGAAGATATGAATCCAATGCATTACTTTTTAAGACAGAGCCCATCGACCAGAATTCTGTTAGTTCTGGATCTCTATTTCTAAATGCACTTAACAATTGAGCTGCCCTCAAGACATTATTATCTAGAAGAACATATCTTATCAACATATCCTTTGGACCTCTTGATACAAGCTCATTGAAGTCAATTTGATCAGATATTTCAAGAGCTACAATTTCCACTTCTTTTCTCCCCGTTGAGACATATGATTCTATAAAAGAACTATCTAATTTCATACTAATACTTTTCTCAGTCAATAATAAAACAGTTATACTGCTGTCATTGTTTTCTCGATCTATTGCTGCTCTCTTACCCAAAGCAATAGATTCTGAATTTCTTGATGGAGCAGCTGCAATAAGCTTTGGATTGTTTTTTACATTTACAGCTCTGGAAACTGGGTTTATTACAGGAATTCCAGTAGATTTCTTTGCTAATATTTCGGCAGCTTCAGAACGAAATGGGCCAATTATTTTTTCTACACAAAGACGGTTACAAATATCCATAAATCCCGTTGCAGAGTATTCGTAAATGGAATTGTAGGGATCGTCTTGAATTTGATATGAATTATTTTTTTCATTATGATCAGCGAGTATAAGTTGAATGTTTTGACCTAATTTATTCATTGAATCAACTGCTGATCTAAATCCAGAATAAAATTTTGTAGCCATTTTATTTTTAATACTCAATTTCCTCGATGGAAATTGATGAAACAAATTATCTGTATATGAGGCCGTATCAATACCAACAGTATCTAATGTCATATTGAAAGGGAGTGCTAATGCCCACAAACGTAAACTTTGATCTTTAGCGGTTGCTTTTAAATCACAAGGGTTACGCAGCGTATCCAAACCATGTAAAGTTTCGGTTTCATCACTAATCTCATTTGTCAACAAAGAGTCATAAGTTTGACCCAAGGCACTCAGGGCAAGTGTCAAAAAAAGCATGAGTATATATATTTTTATTCCCATTCAATTGTTGCTGGAGGTTTACTACTGATATCATAAACTACTCTATTAACACCACGAACATTGTTAATTATTTTATTCGATATCTTGGATAAAAAACTAAAAGGTAGATGCACCCAGTCAGCTGTCATTCCATCCGTTGATTCTACTGCTCTAAGTGCAACTACTTGCTCATAGGTCCGCTCATCACCCATAACACCTACAGATTTAACAGGAAGAAGTATCACTCCGGCCTGCCAAACCTGATCATATAGACCTTCATCTTTTAATCCATCAATAAATATTGAGTCTACCTCTTGTAATATCTGGACTCTTTCATGAGTTATGGATCCTAATATTCGAATTGCTAAACCCGGCCCTGGAAATGGGTGTCTACCAAGTAATTCTTGAGACAAGCCTAACTCCTTCCCCACTCGCCTTACCTCATCCTTGAAAAGTGACCTTAGCGGTTCAACAACTTTTAATTTCATATAATCAGGCAAGCCACCAACATTGTGATGTGATTTTATTGTTACCGAAGGGCCATTAACACTTATTGATTCGATAACATCAGGATAAATAGTTCCCTGAGCCAAAAATTCCACTTCTGATATCAGCATTGATTCTTTATCAAAAACATCAATGAATGCTGCGCCAATAATTTTCCTTTTCTCTTCAGGCTCTTCAACACCCTCAAGTTTTGATAGAAAATTCGAAGAAGCATCCACACCCTTTACATTTAAACCAAGGCCTTTATATCTATCAAGAACACTATCAAATTCATTTTTTCTCAAGAGACCATTATTGACGAATATGCAAAAAAGCCTATCACCGATAGCCCGAGACAATATAACTGCTGCTACGGTACTATCCACTCCGCCGCTTAAACCTAAAACAACTTTTCCTTCTCCGATCGTTTTCTTTAGATGATCTATTGTACTCTTTACAAATGCCGCTGGAGTCCAACTTGGCGAACAATTTGCAATTGAATAAACAAAATTCTTAAGCAACAATACTCCATGCTCAGTGTGATGCACTTCAGGATGATATTGAATTCCGTAAGTCTCTTGATCATTTAATTTGAACGACGCTATTTCAACATCAGAAGTAGAACATTCTATGCGCGCACCTTTTGGCAGTTTAACAATAGTATCTCCATGGCTCATCCAAACTGATGAATCCATAGGAATACCTGTTAAAAGTTTCGAGCTATTGTTTAGACCGTTAATTTTAGCTCTTCCATATTCACGATGTTTTGATGAGGCTACTTGACCACCTTTTATTTTAGCTATGTATTGAGCTCCATAACAAACTCCGAGAACAGGTATTTTACCTAAAAAAATATTAATATCCGGATTTGGAGCATCTGCTTCTAAAGTAGAATAAGGGGAACCGCTAAGAATAACTGCATTGAAACGCTTCAAGTCTGATGGAATATTATTGTATGGATGAATCTCACAATAAACTTGTAATTCACGAACTCTTCTCGCAATCAATTGAGTATACTGTGATCCAAAATCCAGTATTAAAATAGCGTCTTGCATAGACTACAAATATACCATCCTAGTCTGGTAGTATCCATAAAAAACCATTGCTTTCATTCTTTAAACACTCGCTGTATTGCAAACAAGAATCAGAACCAAAATAATAAGTTAAATCTAGGATAGTCCAGACTCTTTCTTGTAAAATATTTTTAGGATGTTGTTCTTCTCGAAACACTTTAAACCTCTCGAAATCAATACTCTCCTCTCTCAACGCATTTCTTCGAACCCTTTCATTCATACGCTCCTCATCTTTTTTTATTCTCTGAAGCCATGATTCAACCGATCTTTGTGTACCCTTTTTATTGCCATATAAATTCCTCATTAACGGCAATATTTCTTCGTGAAGAGGAAAAGTATTTACATCTGAAATTCCTAAAGAATTCAAAAGTGATAATCTAAATGTTTTTTCCGTGGTCCAATAGTCCAAGCCTTTTTTAGAAATCTGACCCCATTTCCTCTCTACAGTTCGAGTCCACCATGCAAATGAAGTTCTAATTTTAATCCTAACCTCTGACTTCATGTAATTCTTTAAATAAGGAATAAGCTCAAGCCAGTATTCAATTTCACCTGCCCCTCCTAAATAAGCAATATTGGGAATTATATATTCTTGATAAATCGGCCGCAAAAGTGCATTAGGGCTTACTCTTTCCGGATTAGATTTCAATTCATCAACTAACTCTTGAGGCTCCCATGACTTTTTATTAGTTACATATTTCCCATTTTCAAAATCAATTCTGGAACGATTTCCATCAATTAAATAAAACATCATAGATTTCTTAAATGGAACTGGAACGTCTCTTTTCGATTTCTCCCATAAAGAAGTATCTCTTGACTCATATAATGTTTGATTCATTATCTCATCTTCCCATAATTTGCTAGCCATTTTTTTCAATCTGGAATCCGAGGCATCAATACAAATAACTTCTGGGTGGAAGTCATAAACAAGTCTTCTAGTCGCATCCGAAAGCGTTCCTTCCTTATTATAGGCGCTATAAAACTGATCTAATAAATCATTTATAGAAGCATTTGTTCCTAGTTCCAATTTCATTCTTTGCAAAACTTCAGTAACAATAGCTGATGATATTGAGCCTACTGCCACACCTTTTATGTTTTCCTCTATTGAAAAATTTTTGTTTTTAAATTCCCAATGTCTAATCTCTTCAAAGTCATGATCCTCAGTAGCCATCCAGAAAATAGGAACAACCGGTCGACTGTATTTTTTAGACAACAATTCTGCTAAATATTGTGTCTCACGAATTTTTGAATGAACATATAATGGGCCGAGACCAACACATAATTGATGACCACATGTTACTGTTACTGATTTTGGATTTAATAACTGATCAATTCGTGATAAGAGATCCTTATTTTCTCCCCATTCTGAGTATTGATCTTTTAATACATCGACAAGAATAATTCGTTTTCTTTTAGAGAAACTTGAACCTCTTTTTTCTATACTATGACGAGAAAAGTCCTGGAAAAATAGATCACTACTCAACTCTGAATCTATTTTTGAACGGACCCAGTCTCCATTCGGGTTATTCTTATTATCAGGAGAAAAATAATTCATTTTAAGTTATAATAATAAATTCCTGGCTCCAAGTAACTATTTGCAAATGCTCTTAATAATATTTTTTCAATTAGAGCATCTTCTTGATTGCTATTTGGAAGATACTCTTTCCGAATTGAAATATCCCACCAACTTGCTGTAATTCTCCACAGTATTGCACTCAACGTGTTTTTATAACTTTTAATAATATCAAATACCGTATACTCCGTTTCTCGATAAACTAACTTACATAGTATCTGGCCTTCTGAAACTGTCAGTTTATGCAGCTCTGGTTCAAAACGATCCTTTAAATTTTTATGATACTTCCTTATCATTTTCTTTCGTTTCCAAAACCGAGATTCTTCCTTTAATCTAAGATTTAAACTATCCAACCTTTCTCCCATCCCCTTAGCATAAGGGTAAACTTTTAAAACTCTTCTTCTTAGCAAATAATATCTCCTGCGAGCCTCAGCGTTAGAAAATATTGGATTATCCAGAACGAGTATATCATCAAGAAGAAGCCATGGGATTGTATCCCCATTAATTACTGAGAATTGACTTTTTGAAGTATCAATTTCTTGTTCATGTTGACCATGAATATCAGTCCATGAAAACAGAAGAGTTAGGAATACAACTGTTCTTAATTGAATCGTGATCTCCATTTAGAAATGGTTTTTTTTGAGTCTTTTATATACTTACTCTCTTTGGAACTAAAGCTATGCAGAGAAATTGTAAGTTGATCGTACTCTCCTTTTCGAGCCTCATTTGAACGAAAATGGTTTTCTACAAAATGAGTATTAAAATCACCATCTAAAAACTGTGGATGATTGAGCACAAACTTCCCAAATTCAAGAGTAGTTTCTACACCCACAATTACATAATCTTCAATAGCTCGAATCATTCGCTGAATGGCAATCTCTCTTGTCTCTCCCATGATAATCAACTTAGCTATCATAGGATCGTAATGAATAGAAACTTCCATCCCCTCTTCAATACCATCATCTATTCTTACACCCGGTCCTTGAGGTCTCTTATAAATTGCTAAAGTCCCAGTATCTGGAGCAAAATCATTTGCGCAATCTTCAGCATATACTCTTAATTCTATGGCATGTCCTCTGAGTCCAACTTCATGCTGTGAGTACCCGAGATGTTCCCCATTTGCTATTCTTAGCTGCTCCCGGACTAAATCCAGACCAGTTATACATTCAGTTACTGGATGCTCTACCTGCAATCTCGTATTCATCTCTAAAAAATAAAAAGCCCCTGAAGTATCAAAAATAAATTCAACAGTTCCTGCACCGACGTAATCGCACGATTTTCCCGCATTAATTGCAGCCTTTCCCATTGCTGCTCTTACCTCAGGAGTTAGCAATCCGCTTGGTGCCTCTTCCATAACTTTTTGGTGACGCCTTTGAATCGAGCAATCTCTCTCGTGTAAATGAACAAAATTACCATGGCTATCAGATAGAATTTGAATTTCAATATGACGAGGCGACATAATATATTTTTCTAAAAAAACATCTCCATTCCCAAAAGATTTTAGAGCCTCATTTACTGCCCTGGGAAACATCTCCTCCAACTCTTTATTGTTATTTGCGATTCGCATCCCTTTACCTCCCCCTCCTGCGGAGGCCTTTATCATTAGAGGAAAACCTATACGATCCCCTTCAGTTTTTGCTTCCTCGATATCTTTTACTGGATGATTTGTTCCTGGAACAAGAGGAACATTAAAAGGAGAAACTGCTTTTTTAGCTGAAAGCTTATCGCCCATTATTTCGATTGCTTCTGCAGTTGGTCCAACAAAAATAAATCCTCTTTTTACCGCTTTTTTTGCAAAAAGCGAATTTTCTGAGAGAAAACCATATCCAGGATGGATTGCGTCTGCCTTGGATACTTTTGCCACTTCTAATACCTTTTCCATGTCTAAATAAGAAGATGAACTGGGTGCATCTCCAACTAGATATGATTCATCTGCTAAATAAACATGTGGCGAGTTTTTATCAACCTCTGAATAAATGGAAATAGTAGTTATCCCCATCTCCTTTGCTGTCCTTATAATTCTTACCGCTATTTCTCCGCGATTGGCTATTAATAACCTGTTAATCTTTGACATTATTAATTAAAATTGAATAAATCTATTCTTATCCTTGTTTTGAATTACCAATCTATTTACGATTATATCATATTTTTCTCATGAAATGCTTAAAGCACAAGGCTTTTTCTCAATTCTTCCTATGAATTTACTGAACCAAGTACAGCATCCAGTTGAGACTCTAGGGATCTAAGTCTATCCGATACATCATCTTGATTAACATTAGTAGATGAATTCTTGGTAACAATCATTTGATTTGCCATTTGCAATGCTGTCATGGCCAAAGCATCTTGCTTGTCACTTACTGCATATTTCTCCTCAAAACGTTCAATAGCTTGACGTATAATAACAACTGCCTTTCTGACCCTCTCTTCCTCACTTCTTTCAATTGTAAGCGGGTAGCTTCTATTCGCAATGTTCACCTTTATTTTTAATGGGTCGCTCATAAATTCCTATTTCTTATTAAACATTCAATTGTGCCAGACACTTATTAATTTCTTTGATCCATTCATTTAGTTGACCCTTCATAGCAGAGCGATCTTTTTGGTTTCCATCAAAAGCAATAATTAAACGTAGCTGCTCAATCTGACTATTTAAATCTGAATTTTTTTTCTGTTCATTTTTAATCAAATCGGTCAATCTGGCCAACTCATTAGCTTTTTCATCAAGTTCATTTTTAGTCTCACGATAGAGATCTACTAATCGATGTACTTGATTTTGAATATTTTGAACTTTATCTATTGTAGTAGACATTTAAGAATATTTTGATCTAACAAACTTAACCAAAACGATAAGCATTTCCTATCTTACATCCATGATGATTAGACTATTTTTTTTCATTTTTCTTTTCCACAATCCCCTAATTGCTCAGGTTAATCTTTATAAAAACCAACCTCTTTTATTAGAACCAAATTTAGCAGGGAGTTTTGGAGAACTTAGAAATCATCATTTTCATTCAGGAATTGACCTCAGGACTGGGGGGGAAATTGGCCAACCAGTTCTCGCTGTTCAAGATGGATATCTCAAAAGACTCACCTCTAAATCCAATGGCTTTGGAATGGCCCTTTATATAGCTCATCCTAGCGGGCACACCTCTGTATATGCCCATTTAGACCGCTTCCAAGAAAGATTTCATAATCTGTTAATTAAAAATTCGTCGGAACGGAAATCTAATCGTTTGGATTTATATTTCACTGCAAACGATTACCGTGTTTCTGCCGGAGACACAATAGGATGGTCAGGAAACTCTGGGAGTTCATCCGGGCCACATTTGCATTTTGAATGGAGAGATAGTAAAACTCAAGAGCCTTTAAACCCTTTCGATTATGGTTTAGCTATTGGCAAAGATCAAGTTGAACCAAAAATATTATCTATTCATACCAAATCTGGTCAAAAAGTAAATCGTATTTGGTCAGACACACTAGTGATTTCTGATTGGCAGGACATCGGGGTAGAAATCTTAGAGCAACAGCATTTAGGCGGACCTAAGCTTGGTATAAAGTCAATGTCAGTATGGATAGAAGATATCAATGAACCTAATCAACAAGAGGTTCCAGATTTCTCTTGGGAGATGAAACGGTTTTCTTTTTCAAACACAAGAGGGGCAGATGGTCACATGCAACACGACATTCATAGCAGAACAAAAAAACGAACCTATCGAATTGCACCCGTTTCTCAACCTGCTAAAATATGGAATGAAATTTACTCTTTTCCTGGAAATGGGATTTATGATTTAACAATCATGATAGAAACCTATAGCGGACAAAATGCCATCTCTAAAGGTCCAGTAAAAAGAGATACTGATCATTCATCCTGGCTGAAAGCAGGTAAAGTCATTTCTCCAATTGGATGGGAATCTCCTCCAGATAAAATTGAAATTGATAATATGAATATCAGCTGGGGAAAAAATTCTTTTATGGAACCAATTAAACCAACAATTGAGAGAGTTGATGACATAAATGAATCAAAATGGTTCTGTAAACCAGACATACCCGTAATAAAATCTATAAATTATTACTGGACACCTCCAGAGGACTACCCAAAAGAACTTTTGTCAAAAACAGTTTTAATTGGAAATGACCCAAGGGGCACCTCTAGAATTGTCGGAAAGCCCTTAGGAAATGGACAAATACATTTTAAAATGAAAATTTGGGGAGAATTATCAATCACCTCTGATCAACAAGCACCGCAAATAAACTACATTGGTAAAACCACTTTTCAAAACAAAGATGCATTTTGCTTTAAGTTAAAAGATAATTTACTAGATATTATAAATTACCGGGTCGAAATAGATGGGGAATGGAGTTGGGCTTATTATGATGCTAAAAAAGAAAACTTACTTATTCCTATTTCCTTTGATAAGGATAGGATAGACTTTAAAATATTTGCAGAAGATGAAGGACATAACGGCACTACCTTTGAGTATTCAATACAATAGATTTAATATGCGATACTACATATTATGGGCTTTATTTTTCTCTTTCAACTATCTATTTGCTCAAAATCAAGCAGTTCAAATTAGCGGCGTTGCCCTTACTTCTGACTCCACAAAAAGTCCGATTCCAAATGCTAAGTTTCAAGTTAAAGGAAGAAATTTCATCGCACAATCTGGAGCTGATGGCTTTTTCAGCCTTACCGCAATACCGGGTGATAGTATTTTCATAACTCGATTTGGTTTTGAATCTAGTAAACTATTAGTCCCTGACACGTTACTTGGGGATTCATACATAGCGCTAGTATCGCTTCAATTGTTAACAACAGAATTAGATGAAGTAACTCTATACCCATGGCCGAGACCAGAAAATCTAAATAGAGAGTTATTATCAATGAAAATTGAAACTACAGATAGGGATATTGCTCTTCGAAATTTAGCAATACAATCTCTAAAGGAACAAGCCAGGGCAATGGGTATGGACGCTAGTGAGATGCAGCAGTACATTGTTAAATCTCAGGCACAAAACATACATGATGCAAATCGCTATTATGGGGAAGGGGCAAATGCTGGGACAGCAATCTTGGGAAGATTAACGAATCCATTTGCCTGGTCACAGTTTTTTAATGCTCTTAAAAGAGGAGATTTTAGAAATTAATAATGACTCTGACAGGATTAATTATTGCGGTCATTCCTGGCCTATCATCGATAGGCGATACTATTCCAATAACAACACGTTTGAATGAAGTTGAGGTAAGTGCTGATAAAGCATATACCGAGTCAGTAATCTCAATTGACCCATCTAGCCTCAAAGCAATTGGTAATGCAGGTGAATCAATCGAAGGGGTAATTAGGACACTAGCAGGGGTTGCAGGAAGCGATGAACTATCAAGCCAGTACAGTGTTAGAGGCGGTAATTTCGATGAAAACTTATTGGTGATTAATAGTTTTGAAATTTATCGACCGCAGCTTGCCAGAAGCGGGCAACAAGAAGGTTTAAGCGCTATTAATCCGGATATGGTTCAAAACGTTGAATTTTCTGCAGGAGGTTTTGGAGCAAGCGATGGAGATAAACTTTCATCTGTTCTCAGATTATCGTACGGTATTCCTATTGGAAGTGAGGTAAAAAATAGAATAAGATTAGGATCATACTCTGGGAGGTTGTTCTTAAGTTACAGGAAATTAAAAAAGTTTGAAAAAAAGACATATTCTAATGGTGGCCTTGCAATTCGATATAGAAGCAACTCTCCCTTTATTAATACTGGAGACACAAGAGGAGATTTGAATTCTATTTCATATGATATTCAGTGGATAGAAAATATTTTTAAAGGAAAATGGCACCATGAATTCCTTGGTATCGCACAATCAAGTGATTTCACCCTTAAACCCAATAGCCGAGCAACTGAGTTTGGAACAGTCACTGATGTTCTCAGACTCAATGTTTTCATGAAAGGTCAAGAGAGTTATGTTTACAGTAATGCTTTCGCAGGCTGGAGAACTTCATATCAAGTAAATGATAAATTCAAAGCTTTTATTGAAGGTTCTGCAATCCAAGCACTGGAAACTGAGGATGTCGATGTTATCTCCGCTTATCTCCTTGGAGAAGTAAATAATAATCTCGGATCCGATGACTTTGGAGAGATCTCCTACCAAAGAGGCTCTGGCGGTCATCATCGTTATGCTCGTAATCATCTTTTTGCAAGAGAATCCCATCTTTCCATTGGCGGTTTAATCAATACAAACAATAGCTCTATTTCCTTTGCGCTGGGAATAAGAGAACAATTGGGCGTTGACCAATTATATGAATGGGTTAATATTGATTCTGCCGGTTATAGTATCCCCCATATGCCAACAGAAGTGCTTCTTCTCGAGAATGACACTCTGATGCAATTCAAAGAGACGTTAGAATTATTTCAACTAACCAATTCATCGGGAGAATTAAGAAATTTTAAAACATATGGATTCTACAGGCACAGATTTATTAATAATGAAGACAACCCCACATGGTCACTAGACGGTGGACTAAGAGTAATTCATGATAGTAGAAGTGGAGAACTAAGACTCAGTCCAAGATTTAGTTTTAGACATTGGGCAATAAATGGCACAGTATGGGATTTAAAAATTGGATCTTATGCTCAAACTGCGAGTGTTAGAGAACTAAGAAACTGGCGCAACTCAACCCTTGAATCAAATAGTTATATGCAACATGCATGGCATGGAATTTTTGGTGCTGAGAGAAAATTTAAATCTAAAAACAGACCATTTTTCTGGAGAACAGAGATTTATTATAAATTTCTAGATCGGGCCTTTCCTTTTGAACAAGATGGCATGCGCGTAAGGTATTTAGGAAGTGGACCTGGTATTGCCAGAGTCACAGGAATTGACAATAGGATTCACAGCCAATGGTTACCAAAAACTGAGTCATGGTTATCTCTTTCTCTTTTTAGATCTCAGGAGAAATTTGATGACATTTGGGAAAGAAGGGGGAGCGATTATCGTTATTCCTTTTCGTTAAGAGTAGAAGACGCCCTTAAAGGCTTCCCTGATAACAAAGTATATCTGCAAGCCTCAATAACAGGAGGGTTTCCTTTTGGATCACCTCTAGCCTACTCTAAGCCCTTTAAGGCGCCGCCCTACAGAAGAATGGATCTTGGATTTCAACATAATTTTAACGAAAAAACCAGTATATCTCTTGAAGTTTTTAATCTTCTTGAAATTCGCAATACAGCCAGTTATTTCTGGATAATGGATATCTCCACTGCTAGAGAATATGCAGTCCCTAATTATTTGACCAATAGACTAATAAATTTCATTTTTCAATATCAGCTTTAATGAGAATTGTAGAACAGATAAATCATTCAACATTTCGTATTGTCTTATACACTACGCAAACGCATTACATTGTTGAGCTAGAGGCCGGGCCAATGCGCCAAGCTTATAAATATGATAAAGACAAATTCCCTAATGTTCCAAGCGTTAAAAAAACTTTGACGCAAGAATGGCTGGAGGAGTTAAGGGTGATTTTCAATGATATGTACACAAGGTGGTCGGCAGCTTCGAATTGATTTTATTTATTCATTGCCTGTTTTCATATTCCCTTATCACTCCTTCAATAATATCCAGTGCTTCAAGCATCTGTTCTTTTGTAATTACCAATGGAGGTGCAAATCGAATTATATTACCATGAGTTGGCTTTGCTAACAATCCCTTATTTTTCAAAGAAATACACATATCCCATGCAGTTGTGCTATCCACAGAATCATTAATCACAATTGCATTTAATAATCCTTTACCTCGAACTAGAGAAATAATAGAGCAATCATTCAGTCGAGATCTTAATTCTTTTCTAAATAGGTTCCCCAAGTCTTCTGAATTTTGAGCTAGATTCTCATCAATCACAACTTCTAGAGCAGATTTTGCGACCATGCATGCCAAAGGGTTTCCTCCATAAGTAGAGCCATGCTCTCCTGGCTTAATACAAAGCATAATATCATTATCTGCTAAAACAGCAGATACCGGGTAAACACCACCGGATATGGCTTTACCTAAAATTAAAATATCTGGACGAGCATCTTCAAAGTCAGTAGCAAGCATTCTACCGGTCCTCGCGATACCAGTCTGAACTTCATCAGCGATAAATAAAACATTATACTTAGTGCAGAGTGAGCGAACCCCCGCCAAATAACCGTCATCAGGAACAACTACACCAGCCTCACCCTGAATTGGCTCTACCATAAATGCAGCGACATTGAAATCCTTTAATTCATGTTCTAATGCATTTAGATCATTATAAGGAATTAAATCATAACCTGGCATATAAGGTCCAAAACCCTCATAAGAAGTTGGATCATCTGAACTAGAAATAGCTGCTAATGTCCTACCCCAAAAATTGCCTTTTGCGAATAATATTCTTGCCTTGTTTTCTGGTATACCTTTCTTTAAATAACCCCATTTTCGGGCCAATTTATTTGCAGTCTCTCCACCTTCTACTCCTGTATTCATCGGCAAAACCTTATCATACTCAAACAGATTAGTCATAAACCTTTCGTATTCGCCTAAAATATTATTGTGAAAGGCTCTTGATGTTAACGTCAAAAGAGAAGCTTGATCTGTAAGGGACTTTATTATTTTTGGATGACAATGTCCTTGGTTTACAGCAGAATATGCCGATAGGAAATCAAAATACTTTAATCCCTCAACATCCCAAACATGAACTCCTCTACCCTTTTTTAAAACAACAGGTAATGGATGATAGTTGTGTGCTCCATATTTGTCTTCTAAGTCTATAAAATTCTTCGAGTCCATAAAGTAAAATTTTCTGCTAATCAAAGATAAGCTTTACAAACACCAGTATCTTTATGTGATGGTAATTAAGGATGTATTGATTAAACGTGCCGGAGGAAAAGGAATGTCCATTGGTCATGCACCTGATGGCCAAACACTTCTAGTTAAAGGAGCTGCTCCTGGAGATGTCGCTGATGTAAGAATAATACGGAAGAGGAAAAAGCACCTAGAATGCGTAATAGATAACATTATAACGCCTAGCCCAAATAGAAGAGATCCATTATGTGAGCATGCCCAAGTGTGTGGAGGATGCAACTGGCAGCATGTTAAATATAAAAGTCAAACAGAATTTAAAGCTAAAGAGGTTCAAGATAATTTAACAAGAATAGGAAATATAGATAGCGGAGAATTTCTTCCAATTATCCCTGCCCCTAAGGAATACAGATATAGAAATAAACTTGAATTTAGTTTCTCTTCAAACCGCTGGCTCTCAATCGATGAAATAAATTCTGGAGTTGAAATAGAATCACGCGAAGCACTAGGCTATCATGCTCCAGGCATGTGGGATAAAATAATTGATATTAATACATGTCATCTTCAACCCGAACCATCTAATGCAATAAGATTATTTATTAGAAAATATGCCATAGATCATGGTTTATCTTTCTATCACCCGAGAAAAAGAATTGGACTACTCAGAACCATGATGCTCAGGTCTACTCAAAAAGGTCTTTGGATGCTTGTCATACAATTTTATGAATCCCCCGAGGGAGATGGCATTAAATTATTAGATTCTCTTGCTGAAAAATTCCAAGAAATATCAAGTATATATTTTGCTCACAACACCAAAGGCAATGATTCAATTTATGATTTAGATCTTCAATTACACAGCGGAGATTATGCTTTGACCGAATATATGCCCTCTGCACTTGACGTGGGCAAAGAACTTTCATTTAAAATTGGACCTAAAAGTTTCTATCAAACAAACCCAGTTCAAGCTCAAAGACTTTATTGCGAAGTAATCAGACTTGCAAAAATCGAGAAGGAAGACATTGTTTATGATCTTTATACAGGAACAGGAACAATAGCATTATTCATGGCACAAGTTGCTAAAAAAGTTATTGGAATAGAAAGTGTTCCGGAAGCAATTGAAGCTGCGAAGCAAAATGCATTCAACAATAATATTTCCAATGCACATTTTATAGTTGGAGATATGAGAAATGTCTTTGAAAAGAAAATTTGGAATGAACACGGAAAGCCCAATATTTTAGTAGCAGACCCACCCAGAGATGGAATGCATCCAAAAGTAGTTCAACGTTTAAATGAGTTAAAAATCCCCAGAATTGTCTACGTATCCTGTAATCCTGCATCTCAAGCTAGAGATTTAAGCATACTAAACGAAGTCTATAAAGTCGATTTAATTCAACCAATTGATATGTTCCCTCAAACCCACCATGTAGAAAATATTTTATCCTTAAGCCTTCGTCCTTAAATTTTATTGATTTTTGAATAAGAGTCAAACCACATGTTTTTGTTACTAAATTGCAATTATGACAGATAGAACTTTAATACTCGACCCAGCAAGACTTGATAGAGTTATTAATCGTATGGCTTGGCAGATACTTGAATTAAATTCAAAGGAAAAAGAATTCCATCTTGTTGGCATTTCTAAATCTGGATATAAACTTGCGGAAAAGCTATTGATTTATTTAAATAAGATCTATGATGGCAAAGTAATTCTGAGTGAAATTTCAATAAATAAAAAAGATCCTTCAAACGGCACGACTAAATGTGAACTGTCACCGCAAGAATTTGAGGGGAAGTCTATTGTTGTTGTAGATGATGTTTTAAGCTCCGGAGGAACTCTAATTTATGCTGTTAACTACTTCCTAAACGGAAAAATAGACCGATTATCTACAGCTGTACTGATAGATAGAAATCATAAAAAATACCCTATCAAAGCGGATATAAAAGGTGTTAGCTTGAGCACAAGCTATCAAGATAGAGTTGAAGTCAACTTTGAAAGTCCATCAGCCGTATATCTAGTTTAGGTTAGTTGTTTTCTGAAACAAAATCAAAAAATTTATATCCTCGTTTGATAAGTATACAATTCATAATATCTCCCTTCAGAGGCAAGTAATTCTTCATGTTTTCCGTGTTCAACAATGTCACCATTTTCGATTACTAAAATCTGATCTGCTTTTTGTATGGTACTAAGTCTGTGAGCGATCACCAAAGTTGTTCTGTCTTTCATTAATAAACTCAGACTTTTTTGAATAAATGCCTCACTTTGGGTATCTAAATTTGAAGTAGCTTCATCTAAAATAACAATTTTAGGTTTCGCAAGTAACGCTCTTGCAATGGAAATTCTTTGTCGTTGACCTCCGGATAATTTTACTCCACGCTCACCAATAAGAGTATCTATACCCTCTTTAAAACGATCTGTAAATTCGTCTACATAAGCTCCTTTTATGGCTTGGTCAAGTTCTTTTTCAGTGGCATCTGGCCTCGGAAACAAAATATTTTCTCTTATCGTGCCCTCGTACAAGAAATCATCTTGAAGCACAACTCCTAATTGATTTCTATAACTTCTAAGGTCTACCTTAGATAAATCTACTCCATCTATCAGCACTTCTCCTGAATTTGGATTTAAAAATGCTGCAACTAATCCTGCAATAGTTGATTTTCCCGATCCAGAAGAACCCACCATCGCAATGACATTTCCATTAGGAACGTCAAATGATATATCAGGTAGCACTTTTACTTTATCATCATATGAAAAGGAAACATTTTTAAAAGAAATGTTTCCTTTAATTTCTCCAAGAACTATTTTACGATTTTCAGAGTCATTCTCTTCGGGTAAACTCATTAATTCCTGAGTTCTATCTAAACCTGCAAAAGCTTCAGTAAGTTGACTACCAATATTACTCATTTGTACAATAGGTGCAATCATAAATCCCAAAAAAAGTGTAAATGACACAAACTCTCCGTAGGTCATGCTATTATTCATTATGAAGAAACCTCCCATCCCCATTATACCCGCCGAAGCCAGCCCGAGTAAAAAAGTAGAGGAGCTTGTTACAAATGCCGTGGCTGTTAAACTTTTTTTTACATTTTGAAATAAATTATCTACTCCGTTTTCAAAGACTTTTTGCTCTTGTAATTCTGCATTAAAACCTTTTATTACACGAATTCCGTTTAGAGTTTCAGTTAAACGACCTGTAACCTCAGCATTAATCTTTCCTCGAACTCTGAAAATAGGACGTATATAACTAAAAGACTTTAAAGCAATCAGTGCAAAAATTGAAACTGGCACAAGAACAAATAAGGTCATTTGTGCATTTATATTGATTAATATAATCAGAGAAATAATTGCACTAATACTTCCTCCAATAAGTTGGACTAATCCAGTACCAACTAAATTTCTAACACCCTCAACATCCGTCATTACCCTTGAAACTAGGGCACCTGATTTATTATTATCAAAAAAACTTACGGGAAGAGTCAGTAATTTTCTTTGAACTTTTGCACGTAAAACAGAAATTAAATGCTGCGCCTCTACGCTTAAAACACGAGTTAAAGAAAATGAGCTTATCGACTGAAACAACAAGGCAGAACAAACAATAAACAATAAGACGATAAGAGCATCAGTATCCCTAGTTGGAATTACCTCATCAATAAGGTTTTTGCTCGCATATGGCAATACTAACCCTGAAATACTTCTAAAAATTATTAAAACTAATCCAAAAGAAACTACTCCTCTTCTAGGCCAGATATATTCTTTAAAAGCCCATGTAAATGAAACTTTCTTCTTCATAATTCAATATATTAACTAAAATTTATCGAGAAATATCTAATTGAGATTAGTTATTTTCTGGACTAAATCCTCTTCCCAACCCGAAGTTTCTACATTGCAACTAATCAAGGCTTGTTCATAAAAATATTGACGTTCAAAAAGATGCTTCGCAATAAACTCCGGAAGATCCTTCTTTTGAACATCTCTTAATAATGGTCTTACAATGCCATTTTCTTTGCTCAGATGCTGCACAAGAGTAGGGGTTTTTGCCCTTAAATAAACTGTTACTCCATTCGCGTTCATCCAGTCGATATTATCAAAATAACATGGAGTTCCTCCCCCCATGGAAACAACGCCAAAACTCTCATTTAAAAGTCGCAATTGTCTTTTTTCCATTTTTCGAAAGGCTATTTCGCCCTCTGAATTAAAAATTTCTTCAATAGTTTTTCCATGTGCCTGGGAAATAAGATCATCAAGGTCATGATGACTACAACTTAGAGATTCGCTTAAAACCTTTGCTAGCCTGGACTTGCCTGACCCCATGTAGCCAATAATAAATATCGGTTTTTGCATCCTTTAAATTATTACTTAAATAGAAATTATCGCAACAATTAAATTAAAGTTTCTATCTATATTTGCAGCCTCATTTCCAAAATGAAGACTCGATAGCTCAGCTGGTAGAGCAATACA
The DNA here is from genome assembly GCA_913043005.1 of uncultured Cryomorphaceae bacterium. Classification (GTDB taxonomy): domain Bacteria; phylum Bacteroidota; class Bacteroidia; order Flavobacteriales; family Schleiferiaceae; genus TMED14. Next base: position 54,337 of record CAJWKU010000004.1, on the reverse strand, counting down.
CTTTTAATGTATGGGTCCTGGGTTCGAGCCCCAGTCGGGTCACAAAAATTAAACGCCCTGGTGGTGAAATTGGTAGACACGCCACCTTGAGGGGGTGGTGACCTTTGGTTGTGCTGGTTCGAGTCCAGTTCAGGGCACTAAATAAATTGTTTCTGTTATTTTGTTTAAATCATAAGAGTCTTAAACTTTTAATTTTAGATTTTTATTGAACCTTAAACTCTCTTATTACGTTTAACTAGGTATAATGAAAATATATTTTCTCGGATTAATTGTTTTTTTATCGTTTTCCCAATGCCAGTCCCAAACTATAACTAGTATGTCAGACTTCAAACCTGAAATATCAAAAAATGAAACTCAATGGAAGCAGGAACTAGGTCCTGAAAGATTTAGGATTCTTCGTCAAAAAGGCACAGAGTACCCTGGAACTGGTGAATATGATAAACACTTTGAAACCGGCACTTATAGTTGTGCAGGTTGTGGGTCTAATTTATTCACTTCAAATTCTAAATTTGATGCGCATTGTGGTTGGCCAAGTTTTGATAAAGAAATTATTGATGGAGCTATAACAGAGATTCGAGATTTCAGCGCAGGAATGATTCGCACTGAAATCCTTTGTTCTAAATGCGGAGGCCACCTTGGTCACGTTTTTAACGATGGTCCCACAGAAACTAAATTGAGGTATTGTGTTAACAGTCTCAGCATGACCTTTAAAAAGGAGAAAAAATAGTTTACTCATCTCTTTTCTGAATTATAAGTTGTTGACTATTAATTATATAAGAAAAAAAATGAGCTGACTAATCGAAACAATTAAGGTAGCCAACCCATTTTTTTTAAAGGACTTGTATAACGACTTCCAAAACCTATATTTGCACCCCTCCGGGAGATTAGCTCAGCTGGTTCAGAGCACCTCGTTTACACCGAGGGGGTCGGGGGTTCGAACCCCTCATCTCCCACTAAAAACAAACCCACTCAAATGAGTGGGTTTATTCTTTATAATAAGGTACTACTTTTAATTATTGTCGGATAACCTTCAAATAATGAACTTGTAAATCATTTATCATTATGGCGATAAAATAATGCCCCTTTGTTAGATCTCTAGGAGGACTCCAATGCACAGAATATTTCTCAGGGCCTAATATTCTCTGGTCAAGAGTAGCTACTACCCGACCTCTAATGTCATATATCGATATATTAACTTTTGACTTTTGAAAAACGCCATAATTAATTTCAAGATGATCAGTAAATGGATTGGGAGTTGCAGTGTAAATAATTCCTTTATCAAGATGAATATTGTTTGTCCCTATGGAAACTCCATTGCCATCTATTATGATATCCCAAACCCCTTCAAGATCTCCATTAGAATTTGCGATTAATGGAATGATACGGTTAGTAGCATCATATTGCCCACTAGTAATTGAAGCAGCAGCATCAGAAGGTATATAGGGATCTCCTTGAAAATAAAGCTGAGTTATTAATGTGCTAAAACCTGGAGGTGTTATTTTAAAATGAATATGTGATGGTCGAAAAGTAGATCCATTAAGGTAAAATCCTGGTTTTATCGTCTCAAACAAATAAAACCCTTGACTATTTGTTGTTGTCTTTCCTCTTAAATTGTACCCAAGGTTATCATATTGGCCAGCATTATTAGCTTGCCAGACATCAATTTCCGTATTTGGAATAACTTCTGAGCAGTCCAAATTATACACCTGACCACTAATGATAATTCGTTTGCCAACTTCGTTGACGCCTGAAAGCTTGTCATTCTGAATAGTTGGTGGGTTTGCAGTGTAAAAAGGCCCTTGTCCATATGCGTCTTCAGTAGATTCTTCGCATGTACTAGTCAAATCCTCTTCGCCTATGGAAACTTTTAGATTCGAAGCTTTAAGAATATTTGGAATAGCTGCAACTGACAGCAAAGACAAAGCGGTATTTTTTAAAAATCGCCTTCGATTTTCGTTTCCCGGTTTCTTCATAGGTCTAACTTACTCAAATGTTAGGACAAATTAAGTAATTATGACATCTATAAATGAGAGAAAATTATGATAATGAAAAAGAGCTATTGAAGATATCTAAAATAAGAGTTTTTAAAATATCATTTTGTGGGATATTTATTTAGACCTATTTAATCTACATTTTTGACTACAGTATTTAACATCATCCCAATTTTTTTTCCATTTCTTTCTCCAATTAAAAGGTCGGTTACAAACGATACAGATTTTTGAGGGTAAATTTTTAGGCATTCTTCTGAAAAATTTCTTTTTTCGCTTTCTTCCAAAATGAGAAGAAAGAAGAATGATAACCTTTTATTGAACTCATCCATTCTCTTTGATCCTCAATCCCCTTATAGTTTTTATTAAGTGGATGTTCCTTAAAAATAACTTGCGACTCCCCTATTGGTAATTGATTAAATTCACCTACAAAGACTTTTATATCATCGATATTTCTGGCTAGGGAAAGCATGAAATTCATTGCTTTTTCTCCTATTGGGTATTTACTGAAAATACTGGGTTCAATAAGCAGGACCCTATGATATTTAGATTCTTTTCTCCAGTTTGGGTCAAGATTATAATAATTATAAATACAAACACTTTGCCCATCATTAATATTAAAAGTCTCAAATTCCGGATATGTTATTTCAAAATCAAATTTGGATAAATCTCTTAGCTCTTCTGGTTGTGAGATTAAACTTAATTTTTGATAATCCACATCTAAAAATGAACCTTTTTGATTGGTGTGCGTATACTTATTGATATTTTCTTGATTTGCAATATAGTTTTTATTGCTGTTTGTTCCTGCCACCCACTGCCAACTTAAAGCATTAGATGCCCAATCCCCATCTAATAAATGATAATACATCCATTTAGCTGGAAGTTTCCAGTGATTCTTTGCCACATTAGTACTTAGTGCCGCAACATACATTCTAAGGTGATTATGCATATAACCTGTCCGATAAAGCTCATTAATCTGCAAATCAATAGCTTCAATACCCGTATTTGCATTTACTATACTTTCAGAGACACCATAATCAATTACATCTTTTTGGGAATGTTTAATCTCAATATCAATATTCTTTTCTTGCCAAACTCTCTGCCAATAGTCTCTCCAAGCTAACTCTTGTATCATTTTTTCTATTTTACCCAAATCAAAACCCCTCCTAATGAGACTATCAAGAACCTGGCGTGTTGATAAAACACCTCTTGATATATAAGGTGATAATCTGGTAACATCTCCGTCTATATAGTTTCTATTAAACCCATATTCAACGGGTTTAATACTATTTAACTGCTCCAATAAAACTTTATAATCAGTTTGCATAAATATTAAATGGTTGTGTTTATAGAATTATAGATAAACATATCAAAGCTTAAGTATCGTAAATTTATTTACTACAAAAATAAAATACCATAAATAGAAAATGCATGAATTCTAATAAATGGAAATTTTCTCTTCTGGGTATTTGTTTATTGACCTCAAGCCTTCTTTACTCTCAAGACTCTTCTGAAACTTCTTATTCGGAGTTAAAAGTAGTTAGTTGGAATGTTCAAATGCTCCCGAATAATTTTTCTTTTCTATCTAAGCTTTTAAGAAAAAAGCAAAACATTAGAGCGCCCTTAATTATTAAGCACTGCATTAATAACAATTTTGATATTATTGTCTTTCAAGAAGTATTTGATCTGAATATTCGAAGAAAATTAATGAAAGAACTTAAAGATTCATATCCATATCAAGTAAAGCCATTCAAGGGCAATAAAGCATTCGTCAGTAATGGAATTCTAATAATAAGTAAAGTTCCCCTTAAGTATATTGACCATATTATATTTAAACCTGGAGTAACTGCAGATAGGTTTGCAGCAAAAGGGTGTACGTTGGTAGAAGCGCAAAAAGATGGATCTACAATTCAAATCGCAGGAACCCACTTACAGGCAGGAAAATCGGAAAAAGCACAAATTCAACGTGATATGCAATACTCTGATATTCATAGACTCCTTGAGCGAAATAAAACACAAACTATACCGGTTATTTTACTCGGAGATTTAAATACAAAAAAATCAAATTCTAAAGATTATTCAAAAATGCTAGAATGTATTTCCATGAAAGATCCCACAATAAAAAACAAAAAATTATACACTTTTGATTCTAATAATTATTGGAACAAGAATGCTTCATCTTCCCAACTAGATTATATACTCATTCAGCACCGCAAAACAGATTCTAGAATTGTCAATACTAAAATACTCAAACCTAAATTTATGTTTAAGGGAAATCAAATTGACCTATCTGATCACTATGCTATTTCTGCCGAGATAATTTTCACAAAAAATTCGGATCCCTCTTAGGCTAAACCTATTTCTTTCAATCGCTGCTGCAAATATTCACCAGCGGTAATATCATCGAAAGCCTTGGGATTATTTTCAGAAATACACATGTCTAGACAATTCAGTGGCATCTTTTCATCCGGGTGAACAAAAAATGGCATGGAAAACCTGGGGAGATGAAGTCTTTCCTGAGGAGGATTTACTACTCGATGAGTAGTTGAGCGCATTATATTATTTGTTAATCGCTGCAGCATGTCTCCAACATTGATGACCAATGCATCACTTGTGACGTGAATAGGAAGCCAATTACCTTCTTTATTGAGTAACTCCAACCCTTCTGCTGATGCACCCATGAGCAGGGTTATCAAATTAATATCTTCATGGGCAGCCGCCCGAATTCCTTTCGGGCTTGAATGAGTTTGCCCGGGATAGTGAATAGCCCTAAATATTGAATGACCTTGATCCAGATAAGATTCAAAAAAGTCTTGCGGAAGAGAAAGGTGCAGTGCAATTGCTCTCATCAGATGTTGTCCAATTTTTTCGAGCTTATTATATGCATTTGAGACGGAACTATCCATCTCCGATACATGCGGAACCAATACATTTTTATCAAGCCCCCTCTCTACAGCATTCATCGGACCCCATTGAAAAAACTCCTTTAAATCGGGCCGCGTTTCTCCTTTTGCGTGCTCAACTCCAAAAGGAGTAAAGCCCCTCTGGCCTTTGGCAGTGGGGACATGAGATTTCATTTTCGAAGAATCGCTCTGATTAAAAAAATCTTTTATCACTTTTTGCAATAACTCGCGGTCTTTATTTGTAAAATCATGACCTTCAATCGCTGCAAATCCAATTGTTTCAAAAGCTTCACCAAGGTCTGATACAAACGTATGCCGGTCAGTGTTAGATCCTTTTGTGAATTTATTTAGATTAATTGTCTTTAAATTCATAATGACAAAGATAATGGGATTGTTTCGTTAATGATTGTACCCCACCTTTGTCTCATAACCTAGCAGCAAAATGGCCTTCTACTCTAACCTTTCTAAAAAAGATGCGATTAAACACTACAAAAGCTTATTTGTCCCCCGCGCTGTTGAGGACCGAATGCTTTTAGCTTTAAGACAAGGTGTTATTTCGAAATGGTTTTCAAGCTATGGTCAGGAAGTTGTATCCGTAGCTAATACTTTAGCTATGCATGAAGACGAGTGGATTTGTACGATGCACAGAAATCTTGGAGTGTTTACTTCTCGCAATGTCCCCTTACTTAAGTTATTCTCTCAATTTCAAGGAAAAGCTACTGGATTCACAAAAGGGCGTGATCGTTCGTTTCATTTTGGCAGTCAAGAACATAAGATATTTGGAATGATTAGTCATCTTGGGGCCCAAATGGGAGTGGCTGACGGATTAGCGCTGGCCAGGAAATTGAAAAATGAAAAAAAATGTGTTTTAGTTTTCACAGGCGACGGAGGAGCTTCTCAAGGGGACTTCCATGAAGCCTTGAATGTAGCCTCAGTATGGAGCCTTCCTGTTCTTTTTGTAATTGAAAACAATCAATGGGGACTTTCAACCCCATCCAATGAACAATTTAATTTTGATTCATTTACTGTTAAAGGAGACTCTTTTGGAATTGAGGCTCATAGTGTAGATGGTAATGATTTTGCTAAGACTCTTGAGATATCAAAAAAACTAACTTCAAGTATTCGTAAAAAACAGAGACCTATTATTCTGGAATGTAAAACTTTCAGAATTAGAGGACACGAGGAAGCCTCTGGCACGAAGTATTACCCAGACGGCCTAATAGATTCATGGAAACTAAAAGATCCAATTCTAACATTTCGTCAAAACTTAATTTCAAATGAGATTTTATCTCAAAAAGAGATAGATGAAATAGAAAAATCTATTAATAAAAACGTTTTAGATAATCTTCAATCTGCATTAAAAGAACCCAATGCTGAATTCAATCTTGAAAACGAACTTAAAGATGTATTTGATAATAATCAATATGAATCCTCTGATAATAAGTCATTAGGAAATATCAAAAACATGCGTTTTATAGATGCTATACACTCAGGTTTAGAGCAAGCATTGATTGAGCATGATAATTTGATCTTAATGGGTCAAGACATAGCTGATTATGGTGGTGTTTTTAAAGCTACGGATACTTTTTTAGAGCAGTTCGGAAAAGATAGGGTAATCAATACACCACTGTGCGAATCAGCAATTGTCGGAACAGGCGTTGGTCTTTCGGTGATGGGAATGAAAACAATGATTGAAATGCAATTTTCTGATTTTGTCTCGGAAGCGATGACTCAAATATGCAATCAAGCTGCAAAGCTATATTACAGATGGGGACAAAATGTTGATATGGTAATTAGAATGCCTACCGGTGCCGGTGTTAACGCTGGACCTTTCCATTCCCAAAGTACAGAATCGTGGTTCACCAGAATTCCGGGACTCAAAGTAGTTTATCCCTCAAATGCCTATGACGCCAAAGGTTTATTACTCCAATCGTTTGAAGACCCAAATCCAATATTATTTTTTGAACACAAAGCACTTTATAGATCACAAGATAGCGATGTACCTGAGGGTTACTATACCATCCCATTTGGCAAAGCCAATCTATTAGAGAAAGGGAAAGAAATAACGATCGTAAGCTATGGATTAGGAATCCGATGGGTAAGCGAATGGATGTTAAAAAATCCTGAAGTCTCGGTTGATTTAATTGACCTTAGAACTTTTGTGCCACTTGACTCGGATACAATTATCGATTCAGTCAAAAAGACTGGACGCTGCGTAATAGTTCAAGAAGATACTTTTAGAGGGAGTATTGGTAATGATATTTCTCAAATAATACAATCAAAATGCTTCAATTATTTAGACGCACCGGTAAAGGTTGCTGCCAGTATTGACACACCAATACCTTTTGCCGCAGAGCTTGAAAAAGGATATTTAGCCAATAAATGGATGGATGACATTCTCAGAAACACCCTTAACTACTAAAACTATTCAGTTTTTTTTATTAAAACCACTTTTAATAGTTGTTTATAATAAAACAGACATAAAGAGATATTTAAAGCCAGGAGAATGCCAGTATTCGGGTTGAAAAAAGTAACTTTCTGATATTATTAAAATTAAGTTAAAATGACCTTTAGGATTGATATTGTAAGCCTATTACCCGAAATAATGACGAGTCCTTTTAGCTCTAGTATTTTAAAACGCGCTCAAAAAAAAGGTCTGGTAGAAGTTCACATGCATGATTTGCGAAACTTCGGAGAAGGAAAACACAAACAGGTTGATGATTACGCCTTCGGAGGAGGTGCTGGGATGGTCATGCTTGCAAACCCAATATTTGAATGTATCGAAAACTTAAAAAGTCAAAGAGATTACGATGCTGTAATTTATACGACTCCAGATGGGGACAGATTTAATCAAAAATTAGCAAATAAATTATCGTTAAAAAAAAATATTATTATTCTTTGCGGACACTACAAGGGTATTGATCAGCGAGTTAGAGATGCTTTAATAACTCATGAGATAAGTATTGGTGACTATGTATTGAGTGGTGGAGAACTTGCAGCAACAGTGATTTCAGACGCCTTAATTCGTCTTGTTCCAGGTGTTTTAAATGATAGTGCAAGTGCATTAACAGATTCATTTCAGGACGATCTACTTGCCCCTCCTATTTATACTAGACCCGCTGAATTACGAGGAATGAAAGTTCCTGATGTTTTATTGAGTGGAGACTCTAAAAAAATTGATGCATGGAAGAGTGAACAAGCTATGAAAAACACAAAGTCTCGTAGACCTGATCTTTTATGACAAGAAATATTCATAACATAATCTATTTTTAGTACATTTGCGCCCTTGATTGAGAGTTTTAACTAAGATTGAGTAATAGCGCGATACCAACCTCTGATCAGAGAGATGTATGTTGAATATCGGTGAACGATTAAAACACTAAAAAGCTATGGACCTTATTAAGTATGTCCAAGATAAGTTTGTAGAGTCAAAAGACTTCCCGGAATTTGGTGCCGGAGACACAGTTACAGTTTACTACAAAATTCGTGAAGGTGAAAAAACCCGTACACAGTTTTTCCGTGGAGATGTATTACAGCGCAGTGGAGCTGGTGTAACGGAAACTTTTACCATTAGAAAAATGTCGGGAAATGTTGGCGTAGAGAGAATTTTTCCTGTAAACATGCCGAATCTTGAAAAAATAGAAGTTAATAAACATGGTAAAGTTCGCCGTGCAAGAATTTTCTATCAACGAGAGCGAACGGGTAAATCCGCTCGAATCAAAGAGAGAAGGAGCTAATAAACCTTTAGCTAATACATATAAAAACGTCTAGAGATAGACGTTTTTTTTATTTGTTTAAAACAATAAATGTTGTTCTTCTATTTTTCGATCTACCTATTTGCGAAGTATTTGAGGATATCGGATGCCTATCCCCCATTCCTCTGTAAGACACTTGGATAGGATCTACACCAGAGTTGATCAAAAAATCAAAAACTGCTTTAGATCTTTTTTGAGATAAAAGCAAATTATCTTCCGAGTGTCCAATATTATCCGTGTGTCCTTGTAATTCAACAATCAATGAAGGGTTAGACTTGAAATATCGAGCAAACGACCTTAAAGCTTGCTCATCTTGCTTAGATAAAACATAGCTATTGGACTCAAAAAGAACAGAATAAAGGTCAAAAGATTCACCAATCTCTAATTTTTTTGCTACAAGGGCCGGTACATTATAATCGTCCTGACCATTGTCTAATCGAACACGAGTTGATGTGTAACCAATATTTCGACTATCGATTGAGAATAAGTAATCGTTAGGGTTGCTATTATTTAATACTGCTGTGTATTTACCAGTTTTTTGATCGACTCTGACTCTCGACACTTTTTTAGTGGATAAATTCTCAATACGAAGTTGCAAACCCTTTGGAAAATAATGAGCCCCATTAATTTGTCCCTGAACAAATGCGACGTTATCTGGCAAGTATTTTTCAGGAAGTACAAATTGGAAAAAATCATAACTAGAAGAAGCAGATAAATCTCCTATTTCATCATTGCTTGAAAAATACGCTATTGGTCTTCGAGCAGAAACTCCAAAACCAACTTCAGCCCTAGGAGTATTGATAGGATAGCCCAAGTTCATTGGATTTTTGTCATTATGAAGACTTACTACAAAAACATCAAAATCCCCTAGGCCTAAGTGACCATTTGATGAGAAGAATAAATGCTCATTATCTGCGTGAATAAATGGAGATTTTTCATCTCCTGAGGTATTTATCCTTGGGCCAAGGTTAACTAATTCTCCCCAAACGCCATTAGAATCATAATTGATGGAATAAAGGTCTAACCCGCCATAACCTCCATTCCTATCTGAAGAAAAAATAATTCGGTCGCCATTTGCTGAAAATGATGGCTGAGCCTCCCATGTGTTTTGTTGGTTAATGATATCTAATGACTTAAAGTCAGTCCAATGATTATGGTATTTATCAGTTATAAATATATCGCAATTTCTATATCCATTTTTTAGAAGTTCACATGAAGTTATTGCCATACTTCGGTTATCAGCTGTCAAAGTTGGACCTCCTTCATTAAATCCTTGATTAAATGGATATCCCAAAGAAGAGAATTTGTCATTATTATTTGTTGACAATTGACAGAATTCTTCTCTAAAGCGTTTTACAGGTGCTGGGCCCATTTTAAAATCAAGATATTTATATCTTCTTGTAAAATACCAAGAAGACTCATCAGGTGATAGAATCCCGAGAAACTCATCTGCATCTGTTGACAACCCTTCTATTCTCTTAGGCTCAAAAAAAACAGGATTACTGATCAAAGAGTCTCTAAAATTCCATAAAGATATTTTTTTCATCACCTGATTTTTATATTGAAGCTCATTGTTTTCAAATCTCAAGTACTCCTCGAATTTCAATTTTGACTCCTTTAAAGAACCTAATTCTTCTAAAACAGAACCCCATTTAAAAAGAACCATTGGAGAATATGATGGACATCTTGAATAAATCTCAGCATATCCGTATAAAGCTTCAGATAGACGTCCTTCTAACAAATCTAGTTCAGACCTTAGGTATAAAGAATTCAGCTCCTGCCCCTTTGGTTTACTATTCATTGCTGATAAATAAACCTTAGCCATAATCAAGTCCCCATCCTTCAATGCTCTCTGGGTTAATTCTGCCTGCTTTGAGAAACTTGAGTATCCAGGACAATTATGAATATGAGTTTGCCCAGACAAGCAGTAAGCCTGAAAAATAAATATCAATAGTACAAATCGATATAAAGAGCCCATTTTATTTTAAAGCTGTTTTATAGATTGCAGATGTTGAAATAAATAAAAATCTGCAAGTACCAATGAGGCCATTGATTCAATAATTGGAACTGCTCTTGGCAGCACCACAGGATCATGCCTTCCCTCAATTTTTATATTGACGGAGTCACCATTTTTATTAATAGTTTTTTGATTCATTTTAATACTCGAGACCGGTTTAAATGCCGTTCTAAAAAATACATCCTGACCATTACTAATACCCCCTTGTATTCCACCACTATTATTTGATGTAGTTTTTTCTTTTGACTCAAACGAATCATTCTCCTCAGATCCTATTCGCTCAGCACCTAGAAATCCTGAGCCGAACTCTATGCCCTTTGTGGCGTTTATTCCCATAACCCCATATGCCAATCGAGCATTCAATTTATCAAATACAGGCTCACCCCAACCAGCAGGAACTCCCTGAATTTGACAAGCTATTACACCACCAGCTGTATCCCCTTTAATGGAAAGATCCCTTAATTTCTGTTCCATACTCTTGGATGTCTCCCTGTGAGGACATAATAAAGGCGATTGATTTGCTTCTGAAATTTCAAAAATAGCATTCTTTGGAATACCTATTCCCGCAATTCTCTCCACATATGCATTAATATTTATTTTATCTCCCAAAATCTGTTTTGCAATTGCTCCAGCAATAACACGACAAATAGTTTCTCTGGCACTAGACCTGCCTCCTCCTCGATGATCTCGAATACCGTATTTAGCTTGATAAGTAAAGTCGGCATGCGAAGGACGAAACACATCATTTAAAGAATTATAGTCTGAGCTTTTCTTATCCATGTTATCAACAATGAAACCGATTGGAGAGCCTAAAGACTCTTGACAACCTTGATCATCAATATCCGGATGTAAGCCACTCAATATTTTCACTTTATCCAACTCTAAACGGGATGTTGTGAACTCAGATTGACCAGGTCTTCTGCGATCTACTTCCTTTTGAATTAACAAAGTATTTATTAAAATTCCCGCAGGAACGCCGTCTAAAACCCCGCCCATAGAGGAATTGTGAGATTCTCCAAATGTGGTTAAACGTAAAATTTCTCCAAATGAGTTGCTTGCCATGTCATCAAAAATACGCGATACACTACCTTCGTTATATGCGCAAAAGAATAGAGAATCTAAAAGGATTAGCGACTCTTCGTAAAAATGACAAAAATTGTGATTTTTTAGCAGGAAATTCCATGGATGATTGGACGATGATTCCAGATGCTTTCATCGAAATAGATGCTGGGCTCATTCATGACTTTGGTAGTATGAGTAGTTGCCCTCAAGAAAGTTCTAATATGGAAATTATTGAAGGAACCGGGCGATTTATACTTCCGGCATTCATTGACTCTCATACCCATATGGTTTATGCCAATGATAGGTCTGATGAGTTCAATATGAGAATGCATGGATCCACTTACAAGGAAATTGCTGCTTCAGGGGGAGGTATTCTTAATTCTTCCAAACAAATAACTTCAAGTACTGAAGGTCAATTGCTGGACTCCCTTCTTGAAAGAATAGAAAAATCAAGAAAAACAGGAACCGCCGCATTAGAAATAAAAAGTGGTTATGGACTAACAGCACATTCAGAAAGAAAGATGCTAAGCGTAATAAAGAAAGCAAAAAGTCAAGTTCCGCAAAAAATATGGTCAACCTTTCTTGGGGCCCATGCCCTGCCTCTAATATATAATGGAAATCATGATGCTTACATGGAAGAAATCTGTAATAATATGATACCAAAATTTGCAGATGAAGGTCTTATAGATTTTGTCGATATTTTCTGTGAAACCAATTATTTTTCTCCAAAACACATGGATGTCTTATGCAATACCGCTAATAAATTTAATTTACCACTTAAAGCTCATGTAAATCAATTCAGTAGCATAGGAGGATTGCAAGCGGCAATAAAAAACGAAGCCTGGAGCGTTGATCATTTAGAGTTCATGACTGAGAGGGATCATCAAGATATTAATAAAGCGTTTGAACCAAATCTCTCACCTCGAAAGCCAATTCCAGTTGCTCTACCAGGCTGTTCGCTATTTTTAGACATACCATATACACCAGGCCGAAAAATTATTGATTCAAATCTTCCATTGGCAATTGCATCAGATTGTAATCCCGGCTCGGCTCCAAGCTCTAACCTCAGTTTATGTTGGAGTCTTGCTTGCCACAAGATGAAACTTACTCCAAAGGAAGGTTTAGCAGCAATTACAACCAATGCAGCTTATGCCTTAGGAGCAGAAAAACAAATGGGACATATTGCTAAGGGAATGAAAGCTAATTTGATATTAACCAAACCTTTATCAAACCTGGCCTTTATGCCCTATTCTTTTGGTGAAAATAACATTGAATCTACATTTATACACGGAAAATGAACCCGTTCAAATCACACAAGAGCAGACCAGGTGAAAAACAGCTAGGAGACCTGCTTAAACAAAAAAATGATTCCGATGGAGACTATATATTTTTATTAATTCCAGAGGACATAGGAGTTAGAGCAAATGGAGGCATACCAGGGGCGGCAGGTAATTCTTCTCTCTTTTACAAGGCAATATCTAGCATTCAAGTAAATAAATTTATTCCAGCAGAAAAATTTGGCTGGTCAGAAGTAAATATATCGGACCTTCAAGAGCTTTCTCATAAATATCTTTATCCTGAAGACAAAAATGAGCTTAGATCACTGGTTGAACAAGTTGACGAAAGAGTTTTTCAAGTAATAACCAATTTGATCAAAAAGGGAAAAACTCCTCTTGTGCTAGGAGGTGGTCATAATAATGCATATCCTTTATTAAAAGCCCTAAGCACTATAAACAAAGAAAAAATCCATGCTCTAAATCTAGATCCTCACCCTGATTGTAGAAACCTTGAAGGTAGACATAGCGGTAACCCTTTTTCATATGCTAAAGAAGATGGTATTCTAAAAAACTATGCAGTTTTGGGAATGCATGAAAACGGATTAAATCAAGAAAGTTTGAAAAAATTTACGGGCAACCCAGATTGGCAATACTTTTCTTACGAATCATGGGTATACAAGGGGACTTCTACATTTTTAAAGTCATTAGAGATTGCACTCAAACATGTAAGCCAAACATCTGTTTTTGGGCTTGAAATATGCGCCGATGGTATAAAAAATTGTCCTAGCTCAGCTGCTACTCAGCATGGATGGTCATGGGAAGAGGTATTCAATGTCGCATATCAATCCGGACAAACTGGAAGATGCACTTATATCCATTTAGCTGAAGTTGCTCTTCCATTAATTGATCCATTAATGCAGATGAGTGTTGCAAAAAGCTCAGTGGCCTCATTACTTGCATTTATAAAAGGATGTGAGAATCCTAACTTCTAATCCATGTTAGAGTGTGTTGCGAATATCTCCGAGGGACGTCAAACCGCTATTATTAATGATTTCAAATCCTCATTACTGTGCTCACCAGGAATCAATCTAATCAACATAGATAAAGGCTATGACGCCAATAGAACAGTTTTTACTTTTCTCGGAGACAATAAATCAATTACCTCAGCTGTAATAGGTTTATTAAGAAAATGTCTAATTCATATTGATATGAGAAAGCACTTGGGGAATCATCCAAGAATTGGATCCTTAGATGTTTGTCCAATAATACCAATCCACCCATCAACAATTGATGATGCAAATGAATGCATCCAGAATATACTTAAAGAAATAGAAATCCAAAAAATTAAAGTTGGTGGATGGCTTTACAGAGAAAGCTCTGTGAATCCTAAAAATTATGAATTGAGCAATGTGCGAAAAGGTCAGTATGAGATGCTTTCGAAATCTAGAAATAAATTTGACTTTGGATACTTTAATCCACGTTTTGGAGCAATGGCATTAGGTGTAAGAAATTTCTTAATTGCGTATAACATTCACCTTGGGAAAAACAACACTTTTCAAGCAAAAAAAATTGCAGGAATTATTCGTGAAAGTTCTGCTACGGGGATACCTGGAGTAAAATCTATTGGATGGTATTGTGACTATTTAGGTCTTTCACAAGTTAGTTGTAATATTATAGATGTTGATATTTGCACACCTAAATTAGTCTATGACAGAGTACTTATTGAAGCAGAAAATCTAGGCATTACAACTTATGGATCCGAACTTATTGGAATGTTGCCAAAAATTGCATTTCGAGATTTCGATACCTCTCACAAAGCTATGAAATACCTTAAGTTAGATTCGATAAATTCAATTGAGATAGAAGAAAGAATAATTGAAAATTATATTTAGAAAACATCTTGCTCTTGATGAGAGAGTCATTCTTTATCAATCATTTTCCCATATTTCTTGATGACCATCATTCTAAGAAAAAGTTCTTCTGAATACCAATTAAATTTTCTTGTTTTCTTTACCACTGGCGCATGTTGCCGGCTTTTATAAGCAAACTCATTAAGTTCCTCTGTAGAATTCCATAAACTAAGGGTAGCTTGCTCTAAAAGTGGGTATTCTCCAACTCCCTTGGAAAAAATGAGGCCAGGATGATTTGAGATGTTCCTACTCGCAGCCGGTACATTCCACCAAAAACGGAGAGCTTGAGATTTTTTGATACTCGCTCTTGTTAAGACTGCAAGCTGACCGGAATGCTTTATTTCCGAAAGTTCTCCAAAAGGATTTATACCGTTCCATGTACCATGACATTTTAAAGGAATTGCATCCCATCCAAAAACAGAAGATGAACAAGCCACTAAGTCATTGAATATATTATCTGAAGCAAAAAAGCTTAAGGCATTCTCTTCTGTATCAAAAACAGTAAACCAAGCATAAGTACCCCAATCCGGCCAAACCGAAAAACCTTCCCCCGCACCACTTCCAAGCATTTTACCAAAAATCAAACCTTTACCTGATATTTTATGACGAAGATTTAAACCCATTCCAACAAAAGCTCTCCATCTAGAACGAAAGCCCGAAAATGTCATGAATCTTACAGCAATATAGGGTTGTGGATATTTCATTCCGTCAAATTGTCAGTTATTTTCGATAATAGTTACTTTGTAACAAAATGGCATAACACTTGTTCTGATAGCGAAAACGAAACTAATTCATAAAACATGGCAACAGGCAAAATAAACGTTTCAGCGGACAACATTTTTCCGATTATTAAGAAATTTCTCTACAGCGACCAAGAAATTTTCCTTAGAGAGTTGATTTCAAATGCGGTAGATGCAACGAATAAAATTAAAACTCTAGCGAACCTGAGTGAATTCAAAGGCGAGCTTGGTGAACTAACAATAAAAGTTGTTCTTGACAAGAAGAAAAAGCAAATTAAGATAATTGATAGAGGTATTGGAATGTCAAAAGATGATGTTCAAAAATATATAAATGATGTAGCATTTTCGGGTGCTGAAGAGTTTGTAAAACAATACGAGGGAAAAGTCGACAAAGGAGCGATGATTGGTCATTTTGGATTAGGTTTCTATTCTAGTTTTATGGTTTCCAGTAAAGTTGAAATAAAGACTTCATCCTGGAAAGAACCTACAGTAGGGGCTCACTGGAGCTGTGATGGCTCGCCTGAATTTAAACTATCGGCATCGAAAAGAAAAGATAGAGGAACTGAAATTATTTTAAATATCAGTGAAGACAGCACAGATTTCTTAGAAGAGTTTAAAATTCGTGAACTCTTGAAAAAATACGCTCGATTCATGAGTGTTCCAATACAATTTGGAGAAAAAGAACTAGAGATTGACGTATCTAAAGAGGGAGAAGATCCAAAACTTGAAAAAAGTATGGTCCCTGACATCATCAATGAAGACGAACCTGCTTGGACTAAAAGTCCAAGTGATTTATCCGATGGTGACTACAACAAATTTTACAAGGCTCTCTACCCTACTACATTTGAAGATCCCTTGTTTCATATTCATATGAATGTGGACTACCCTTTTGACTTGACGGGAATATTATTCTTCCCAAGAATCAAGCCGAACATGGAGTTACAAAAAAACAAAATACAACTATATCAAAGCCAAGTTTTTGTAACTGACAATGTTGAGGGTATAGTTCCTGATTTCTTAACTCTTCTTCATGGAGTAATTGACTCAAAAGATATTCCATTGAACGTAAGTCGGTCCTACTTGCAAGCTGATGGAAACGTGAAAAAAATCAGTGGACACATATCTAAGAAAGTTTCTGATAAACTAGAAGAGATGTTCAAAAGCAACCGAGAAGATTTTGAATCTAAGTGGAAGGATATCCAGGTAATCGTAGAATATGGTATGGTTACAGAAGAAAAATTCTACGATAGAGCTCTAAAATTCAATTTGTTTAAATCAATCATTGATGATAAGCATTACACAATGGACGAATATCTTGAAAAGATATCAGCTCTTCAAACTGACAAGGATGGGACAAGAGTGATTCTTTACACGTCAAATAAAGATGCACAGCATAGCTACAGCGAAAAGGCAAAAGCTGAAGGCTACGATGTGATTCTTCTTGAGTCTCCTATTGCGGGTCACTCAATTCAAAAACATGAAACATCACAAGAAAAAATTCGTTTTGCAAGAGTTGATTCAGATTTATTAGACAAGCTTATTCCAAAAGGAGAAGATCGAACCTCAATTCTTACCGATAGTGAAAAAGATACCCTCAAAGAAAATGTTGAATCTGTGCTAGACAGTAAGACTTATTCAGTAAGAATGGAGGCCTTAGGGAGTGATGACGTCCCAATGTTAATTACCATTCCTGAATTCATGCGACGGATGAAAGAAATGAGTGCTACTGGAGGAGGTGGAGGATTTATGGGAATGAATGAATTCCCAGAAACTTATGATTTAGTAATGAATGTAAATCACCCTCTTGCTGGAAAAATCCTCAAAGCAAAGGGTAAAAAAAAGGGAGAAATCATAAATCATGCAAAAGATCTGGCGTTATTGCAGCAAAATCTTCTTCAAGGAGAGGCACTAACCTCATTTATTAATAAAGCTATGGATAAACTTTAACTTTGAAAACTATGAAAAAATTACTTTTTACAATTGCTGTTGCAATTTCATTCCAAGCCTTAGCGCAAGAACTGCCTCAAGCATCTCCAAAAGCTACGATATCTCAACAAGTTGGGTTGACTGATTTTTCAATTAGTTACAGTAGACCGTCGGTGAAAAACAGAGATGTTTTCGGAGATCTCATTCCATTTGGTAAGCACTGGCGACTTGGAGCAAATAAAAATTCTACTATTTCTTTTACGAAAGATGCTTACATAGGGGAAACTCGAGTTCCCGCTGGGACTTACAGTCTATCCGCCATAGTCAATGAGACTAATTGGACAATCATATTGAACTCTAATTTTGATATGTGGGGAATAGATGGTTACAATTCTCGCAAAGATGTTGCCAGAGTTGATTTACCTGTATTGAAAAATCAAAGCTCAGTAGAAACTCTTTACATGGGGTTTGAGGACATAACTACGGAAGGGGTAAACTTGGTTATTTCTTGGAAGAATTCATTTGTAAAAACACCTATAAAGGTGGAGACTTTAAGCCAGGCACAAGAAAATATTATGATGGCATTAGACGAAAACCCTGAAGATTTTAGAATAAAGAGGAACAGTGCAAGATTCTATTTCCAAAACAATATGGACCCAAATATGACTTTAGAATTGATTCATCAAGTAATTAAAAACGATCCTAATAATTGGTATAGCAATTATTTATATGCTCAAATTTTGGCAAGCCAAGGCGATCATCAGGGTGCAAAAAAAACAGCTAAAATAGCATTATCATTGGGACGAGAAAATGCTAAAGAAAAAAATGAGAAATTCAATTATGAGGATGAGATTCGATCATTCGTTAAAAACTTATAAGAGTTTTTTTTGTTTAAAAAATGAATAAGTTTGTTCAGGATATCTAAAAGCCAGCCTTATGCTGGTTTTTTTTTTAACATTTACTAAATGATGCGATTACTAAAAGTATTATTCTTCACTTTATTTATTCCTTTGATCTCCAATGCTCAAGCTATCCTTTCGGGATCTGTTGTCGACGAAGCAAATAATGACCCGATACCTGGAGCAATCATACAAATTCAAGGTCTCCAGGAAATAACTTATACTGACATTAACGGAGAATTTTCTTTTCAAGACCTACCTGTTTCTCTTGTTAACGTTACGGTTGAGACTATCGGCTATAATGCTAAAACACAATTTGAAGTTCAGTTAACTTTGGTAAAGCCTGCGATAATAAACTTTAAATTGAGAGAGGCTACTCAGAAATTAGAAGAAGTTGAAGTTAGTGCTCAGATGAAATTCACTAGAGATGCTCAATCTCCAGTTTCAGTTCAAAGTATTGGTATCAACGAAATTCAGAGGAATCCTGGTGGAAACCAAGATATTTCAAAAGTAATCCAATCCCTTCCTGGAGTAGGTGGTGTTGGGGGTGCATTCAGAAATGATTTAATTATTCGAGGCGGAGGTCCGAATGAAAATAGATTTTACTTAGATGGAATCGAAATCCCAGCAATTAACCATTTTGCATCGCAAGGGGCAAGCGGTGGGCCCGTCGGAATGATAAATGTCAATTTCATAAGAGATGTAGACTTTTATACTTCGGCCTTTCCTGCACAAAGAGGCAATAGCTTAAGTTCTGTGATGGAATTAAACCTTAAAGATGGAAGAACAGACAAAACAGGTGGGATATTTCAAGTAGGAGCGTCAGAAGTTGGACTTACCCTTGATGGTCCTATCAATAAAAAAACAACTTATTTAGCTTCCGTAAGGCGCAGCTATCTTCAGTTTTTATTCAAGGTGATTGGACTCCCTTTTTTACCCACTTACAATGATTACCAGTTTAAAATTAAACATAAGTTTAATCGGAATAATCAATTAACTATCTTAAGCCTAGGTGCTTATGATGTTAATAGGTTGAATCTAGGTGAAAATGACTCAGCAGATCAAAAGTACATACTAAACTATTTACCAGAAGATATTCAGTGGAATTATTCTATTGGAGCGAAGTACACACATTTCGGGGAAAAAGGAAAAACGAATTTAGTATTAAGCCGATTTATGCTAGATAATACCTCAGAAAAATTTGTTGATAATGATCGAAATTTAGAACAACTTCTAGACTACAATTCTCAAGAGATAGAAAATAAATTCAGATTAGAGCATGAGAGAAAAAGTAGTCGTTGGGAATCTATGGTTGGATTTGGATTTGAGCAAGCCAAGTATAATACAACCACTCTGGATAAAAGATTGCCTGGAGGCTTTGAGCTAAACTATTCAGCAGATAGAGTTTTTTATAAGGCTAACGTATTTGCTAATATTATTGGAAGATTTGCAGATGATAGACTGAAAGTTTCTTTAGGAATCAGAACAGACATCATGGATTTTAATGAAAGCACCATGAATCCATTAAATCAGCTTTCACCAAGAATCGCTCTGTCATACAATATTAATGAAAACATCACTTTAGACGGAAACTACGGAATGTACTATCAAATCCCACCATACACTGCTCTTGGATATACAGGAACAGATGGAAACAATTCCGAACTCACGTTTATAGGAGCAGAACACTTTGTTTTTGGCTCAAGCCAATTTTGGCCATGGAATGCTAAGACAAGTATCGAAGGTTTCTTAAAACGATATAGTAATTATCCTTTTTTACTCAGAGACTCAATTTCATTAGGAACAGCAGGCGGTGATTTTGGTGTAATAGGTAATCAGCTGGCCACAGCAACCTCTGAAGGACGGGCATACGGTCTTGAATTAACTTACCAGCAGAAATTATTCAAGGGGTTTTTCGGAATTGCAGCGATAACTTTAGTTAGAAGTGAGTTTCAAGATATTGACAATAAATATGTAGCAAGTTCCTGGGATAATGGAATTATTGCAACATTTACGTTTGGGAAAAAGTTTGGTAAGAATTATGAAATTGGTTGTCAGTATCAGCTACTTGGTGGAGCTCCCTATACACCTTTTGATCTAGCTGCAACGGCGACAATTCAGAACTGGAATGTTCTCGGCCGTGGCATACCCGATTATAATAATTTAAATTCAATGCGCTTCAAAGAATTTAATCGTCTCAATATTCGGATAGACAAAAAATGGTTCCTGAAAAAATTCAATGTGGACCTCTATTTTGATATTCAAAACGCTTTAGCTTATTCTGTTGATGGTCCTGCATTTATTGACGTGGTTAGAGATAGCGAAGGAAATCCTGTCATAAACCCTAATATCACATCTCAATATTTAACGACAACACTACCAAATAGTAGTGGGACAGTTTTACCTAGTGTTGGCTTCATTTTTGAATTCTAATACAAAAGATATTTACTTCTGATATTTTTCTTATAGTCCTCTAACTTAATACTCCAGCTTGCCTCTATCTTCTCAAGTTCGACACCATCTTGGATTTGATTTTTAAGTGCGCTTGAACCAGCAAGTTTGTCAAAAAATGGAGAAAAGAATGATTTTTCTGAATTGGAATTGTTTTTTTTCCATTCCTTATAATAATCAATAATATATTTTAAATCAAAGCCAGTAGTAAAGAGTTTTAAATCGCTTAAATCTTCGCCATGGCATATTTGATTATTAAATTTTGGATACTTTGAGCCTAAGTTTGGCATAGGTTTAAAAGAAAACGACTTGCCAATGCACCAAGGAGCTCCAATTATTTGAAATGGATAATTTGTCCCTCTACCAACCGATACGGGACAAGCCTCAAATAGACACAAAGAGGGATATAGTCTTACAGATTGGATATTCGGGAGATTAGGTGATGGAGGAATTGGAGAATACCATGATTCTCTATTATAATTTGGAATCGTTAAAACCTTTAGATTCAATTTAGATGCATCATTAATCCAACCTTCTCCTTTGGTCATAAGCGCATACTCACCAATTGTTAATCCATATAATATTGGAATTGGATGCATTCCCACAAATGAAGTATTAGAGGTATCCAATATTGGTCCTTCGACAACTGAAGAAAAAGGATTTGGTCTATCAAGAACAATAAGCAATTTTCCGTTTTCCGCACAAGCTTCCATTACATAGGAAAGTGTGGATATATAAGTGTAGAAACGTACTCCAATATCCTGTAAATCAAAAATAACAACGTCTAAATCCTTTAAATCATTTTTTGTAGGCTTTTTATGTGACCCATATAAAGAGGTTATCGGTAAGCCGGATATAGGATCCATATCATCTAAAACAACTTCACCTGCTGGTGCGACCCCTCTAAATCCATGTTCAGGTGAAAATATTCGTATAACATTCCAACCATTTCGTAAACATCTATCTACAGTATGAATAGGTTCTAAATATTTTGAGTTATCAACTATTATGGAATTAATATCATCCCATTCCCCTTGACTCAGAGAGGGTGCATGTGCTACTACGCCTATTCTCTTTCCTTTTAACAAATGATCATATGATTCTAATCTAACGGCTCCCGCTTTTTCAAAATATATATTCTTGTCATGATTTACTTGACTGAATAAAACCTGTGTAAAAATCAAAAAAACAAGGCCAAGGTGAAGTCCCCGCGTATATTTACCAAACATGGTTCCAAGATGGCGATTTTTCTCGATATGGCTAGGTTGGCGTTGGGCAAAAAACATCCAACGTCAAAAAAAAGCCAATTTTTTGGCGATATCCGTTATCGGTATGGGAATAATGACCATCATTATTGGTTTAAGTACAGGTGGAGGATTACAATTTGAAATAGAAAAAAAAATTGAAAGGTTTCATGGATCATATCAAATACGGCCATATCAAACCACATTAGAAGGAGATTTATATGCTTTTTCAAAATCTCAATTATATATTGATTCAAATAAATTTTTTGAAAGAAATAGATCTATAGAAAGCTATCATTTCGTTGCTTGGAAGTCTGGCATCATTACATTTTCTGATCAGATGGAAGGAGCAAGACTTTTTGGTTTTGATAAAATCCCTGAATCAATATCTTCAGTTCATCATGAAGGAATTATTCCGGATTGGTCCAATAATCCTAATTCTATATGGATATCGGAAGAAATGGCGAGGAAGTTAGGGGCATCTTTAAATGACCAGATTCAAATGTATTTCAGCCGAGAAGGGCGTCAAAATCCATCAATTAGATACTTTGATATTGTTGGAATTTTTAAAAGCGGAATTACTGAATGGGAGGATCCTTTAATAATCTGTTCATTGAAAATGATCCAAAAGCTTAATAAGTGGGATTTTGACAATTCACAAGCTGTTTTACTTTATACTAAAAATAAAATATCAAGGGAGCAGGCAGAGCAATTAAATAGCACTTTACCTGTAGATTTTGAGATTTTCACGAGTCAAGATGATTTCCCTCAATTATATCAATGGATAAATTTATTTGACAACAACACATATCTCTTGGGATTGATTCTTACTATTGTAGCCAGTTTCAACTCAGTCGTAGTCATTTTTATCAGAATTATAGAAAAAAAGACTTCTTTAGCAATACTTCGAGCTATTGGGATGCGAAAGACATCACTCTATAAAAGCTTTATGACTCTTTTTTCTCCAAGTATATTATTAGGATTAGTCCTTGGAAATATTCTAGGATATTTATTTTTATTTATTCAGTCAAAGTGGGGATTGATTCCTTTAGACCCAGATACCTACTATATTTCAGTCGTTCCCGTATCTTGGCCATGGATCAAATTTATCAATGCCAATATTTTGATTTTTATAGTCCTAACAGTAACAACTTGGATAACTTCTATGATTTTATCTAAAATTAACCCGAGTCGTATTTTGCAGTCGCAATAAGGGGTTTATATTTGCACACCCAATAGAAAATACTGGTGCGGTAGTTCAGTTGGTTAGAATATCGGCCTGTCACGCCGAGGGTCGCGGGTTCGAGTCCCGTCCGCACCGCTAAATTATCCTCCAATTTGGAGGATTTTTTATTTACAATTAGTATCTTTCTGAGAAAGAAAATATGAGGAAATCACTTTTTTTATTATCATTTGTAATCGGTTGTTGTCTTGATGTTGTTGCAGATATATTTTTCATGCAACAATTACAAGGATCCCGAACAATATATTATGTAGGCTCTGCGTTAACCTTAATTGGCGGAATAGGTTATATTTTTTATTTAATTTTCGAAACATCAAAAAGGAATTAATGTAAGTTTACGATACCGGGTTTACCTTTGACAACAATAACTATTAAGAAAAAAATTATGGCAATAGAACTTACAAATAGTAATTTTCAGGATCTAGTAATGAAATCTGATAAGCCGGTTTTGGTTGACTTCTGGGCAGAATGGTGCGGGCCATGCAGAATGGTTGGGCCAATGGTAGACGAATTAGCTACCGATTTTGAAGGTCGTGCGCTTGTAGGAAAAGTTGATGTCGATACCCAAAATGAAATTGCTGCGCAATTTGGTATTAGAAATATCCCAACTCTTTTAATTTTCAAGAATGGTGAAGTTGTAGATAAGCAAGTTGGTGTTGCAGCAAAAAGTATTCTTGCTGATAAGTTAGAAGCAGCACTATAAAATGTTTTCTACTGCAGTCATACTGGCTGGTGGGAGAGGGACTAGAATTCAAGAATCTTTTCCCGGTATTGCGAAACCTATGATACCTGTGGCAGAAAAGCCTGTTTTGCAACATATTATAGAAACATATAGCGCTCAAGGAATTGAGCGCTTTTTTATTACAATAGGTCATTTAGGAAATCAAATTCAAGATTATTTTGGTAATGGAACAAAATGGAATATTGACATTCATTACATTATTGAAGACCAGCCTTTAGGCACAGCAGGAGCCCTCAGGGTTTTACAAAGTAAATTATCAGATCCTTTTTGGGTTATATATGGAGATACTGTAAGTAGTATTAGCTTAAAAAAAATGAGAGATTTCCATTTAGAGAAAAATGCACAACTCACTTTGTTAGTTCATCCCAATGATCACCCGTATGATAGCGATCTAATCAGCTATAATTCCCTTAAAAAAATCACCAAAGTTCATAGTAAGCCACACCCCCCTGGTGTTGAATTTGCAAATTGTGTCAATGCCGCTTTCTATCTAATGAATCCGGAAATATTAAATAAAATACCAGAAAATACCAGCTCTGACTTTGGTCGAGATTTATTTCCAAATTGGACCAACATGTTTGAAATGTATGCCTACAATAGCACAGAATACATAAAAGACATGGGCAAGAGTGAAAGAAGAAAAGAAGTAGAAGAAGCTTACCTAAATGGAAAAGTTAAATCGAGAAATCTATCTAAAAAACAAAAAGCTATTTTTATTGATCGCGATGGTGTTATTAACTTGGATACCGATCTGATAAAACATCAAGATGAAATGAGTGTATATGAATTCGCAGGACCAGCAATTCGTAGAATAAATAAAAGTGAATACATATCAATAGTAATAACAAATCAAAGTGTAATTGCAAGAGGACTCTGTGATGAAAACACTTTGCATTTAATTCACTCAAGAATGGACAAGCAGCTTGGAGATATGGGTGCATATATCGATTACTTATACTACTGTCCGCATCATCCTGATGGAGGATTTCCAGAAGAAATCAGGGAATTTAAAATTAAATGTGAATGCCGAAAACCTGAGCCGGGAATGATCTTAGAGGCCGCAAGAAGATTTAATATTGACTTAACCAAAAGCTGGATGATTGGTGACTCTCCTCGAGATATTCAATGCGGATCATCTGCTGGAGTTAAAACAATTCGGGTTAAAACTGGACATGGTCATATTGAAAGTGATACAAAACCAGATTTTAATGTTAAAAACATATCTGATGCTGTGGATCTCATTTTAAAAAAAAATTAAAACTCTCCTAAAAAAATGATCATAACTCGAACCCCATTTAGAATAAGCTTTGTTGGAGGCGGAAGTGATCTCCCCGCTTTTTATAGAGAATATGGGGGAGCTGTACTCTCAAGTACAATAGATAAATATATGTACATATCTTCTCATGACTTTTTTGAAAAAGAGAAAATAAGAACGAAATACTCAGCAACAGAAACAGTGAATTCTGTAGATGATATTAAACACCCTATTCTTAGGACCATAATAAAAAAACTTAATGTTAATCTGGGACTAGAAATTTCCTCTATCGCTGATGTTCCGGCAGGAACAGGAATGGGGAGTTCCTCAAGTTTCACAGTTGGAACTCTTCATAATATGATGGCTAGGGAAGGAAAAATAAATCGCGTAAATAAGGCTTGGCTAGGAGAAAAAGCATGCGAAGTTGAAATAAATGATCTCAATGAGCCAATCGGTAAACAAGATCAGTATGCGGCAGCTTTTGGAGGTTTGAATATATTTAGATTTAATCGAGACGACACAGTTAATGTTGAACCTATTCATATTGATAAAGACGCATTGACACAATTCAGTAAACACATGCGCCTTTATTATATAGGTAATCAGCGGAGCGCATCGAGTATTTTATCAATGCAAAGCAAGGAATCTTTAAAAGAAGATAAAATTGAGTCTTTAAAAACAATGGTTTCTTTCGTGGATGACTTCGCAAAATCTATAATATCTAATAATTGGAAACTTTGTGGGGATATTATTGATGAAAATTGGTCTCTTAAGCAGTCTCTAGCAGATGGAATTAGCAACCCCGGAATAAAGCAAATATATTCCTTAGGTAAGAAACATGGTGCGTGGGGAGCAAAGCTCCTTGGCGCCGGCGGTGGTGGATTCATGCTTTTTTTCGCACCCCCTGAAAAGCATTTATCAATTGATCAGGCTCTAGGACTCTCAAACTTTCCGTTTAAGCTAGAATCAGCTGGATCGCAAGTTATTTTTAATGGTTAATCTTGAATAGTACCTTAGCATCATGACAAGACTTGAATACCGTAAATTATTACAACAAACATTAAATGATATCGATTTAGACTCTGTTGGTCTGATGACAGAAATATTTTTACAAGCCCGCGAAAACGGTTCTAGAATATATACTATGGGTAATGGAGGTTCGGCTGCAAATGCCAGTCATGCCGCTGGAGATTTTCTGAAAGGAGCATCTTTTGGATTGGAAAAAAGATTTAATATTATATGCTTAAATGATAATATACCAAGCCTAATGGCCATTGCAAATGATGTTGGTTGGGATGATATTTTTATCGAACCCTTAAAAAACTTTCTTAAAAAAGATGATATTGTTATAGGAATTAGCGGATCTGGTAATTCTAAAAATATCCTAAAAGCTATTGATTTTTCAAAAAAAATTGGAGCTAAAACTATTGGAATGACAGGCTTTGACGGAGGAGAGTTAAAAAAAGTTTGTGATCTATCCATCCATTCCCCTGCTATGGACATGGAGATAGCTGAAGATATTCATATGGCTGTTTTCAATATGGTAAAAAAAGAGGTCATGTCCGTTTTAATGCCCAAAAACGCAAGCATGGGTGAAACCTATGACAATCGAATCATGAAATAAAGCTTTGACTATCTAATCTGAATAAGATTAGAACTTAAAAGGAGGTATTTTCAATGATTGTTGGGATTCAGCTAAAACTTTCACAATAGTTCCAAAAGAATACTTTGGGACTATGAAATCCGTGCATCCCGAATAGCAATTTTTTTCAAAAAGAATTCGACCCGTGTAATCATATACTTCTATTTTTTGAATACTAAGGGAATCACTCCAAAGAATACGCCATCCATTTTCTGAATAAGATAATTTAAACAAGTCCTCAACATTTTTCTCATTATAACCGATGTGTGAAATCAAACTACCATAATTAGGAATCCCATAACCCATAAGAGAATCAGGATTGAATGAATTATTAGCGCTATTTCGAATCAAATTCATAAAATCTTGAATATCATAGTTAACATTTACTGATTTTGCCAATTGTAATAAACTCGCAGTAGCTCCGCAAATAATAGGGGAAGCAAAAGAGGTCCCGCTGCTCGTTCCAATAGTTCCATTTGATGTCATTACCGTAGCTCCTGAACCTCTAGCCATTAAATCTGGTTTAATCCGCCCATCACTAGTTGGTCCTTGTGATGAAAAAGCCGAACGAATCCCCTGAGAGTCCACAGAACCAATTGAAAAAATCGAATCTGCATCTGCAGGACAACTTATATATTTCCAACTAGTTGATCCTTCATTACCCGCGGCAGCCACTACTATTATACCAACTCGAGCTGAAATATTTGCAGCTAGAGAAATAACACTTGTCCTTCCATCAAGATCGGAATAAGTATGATCACCAATTCCATTATCAAAAGTTGTATAACCTAAAGAAGTATTTGTAATATCAACTCCAATACTATCAGCCCATTCAGATGCCCAAACCCAATTATCTTCTTCTGCAATTGTTTCTGAAAGCTCATTTTCTGTTCTAAACAAGGCATACGAAGCCTCCGGAGCGGTCCCCACAAAAGTTCCGTTTAAATCTGCACAAATTGTACTCAAAACGCTCATTCCATGACTTCCAACATGAAAAACATTTGTGTCTCCATCAACAAAATCCTTTGTCAACGAAATACGGCCCTGATTCCAAGCACTTTGAAAAACAGAATGAGTCTCAACCCCGGAAAAACCTCCGTCCATTAAAGCAATGAATACCCCTTGCCCAGCGAAGCCCAGGTCATGAATTGGAGCCAGGTTTATTTGATCAGTTTGTCCTAAACTCTGTCCGTAAGAAAAACCATACGAAATATCTCCTTGTTGAAGTTTTTTCCTAAACATCTTTTGAACTGGGGTTATTTTCTTAATCCATTTCTTTTTTCTTAGCAATTCATATTCATCATTTGATGCTTCCACAGAGAATGCTCTTAACCAACGAGAGAAAAATCTAACATCGGCGCCAGTTGATTCAACCATATCGTGTAATGATTTCGGCATTGAATAATCAAATGAACGAAGAGGGATGTTTTGTCTTGATCTTCGATCTAAAGAACGCTGAGAAAGAGCTGGTATCGATAATGTGGTTATACCTAATCTTTCTAGAATTGGCTCATCAACATACACCCAATATCTTATAGTCTCTTGAGCATAAGAAAAATTTGAGTATAAAATGGGCAAGATCAAACATAAGATTATTTTCTTGAGCATATTGTCTTTCTTTTAGCTGTGTATTATTCCAGAGCCCACCAATTCATTTCCATCATACCAAGATGCAAATTGCCCAGGAGCAACAGATTTCATGGGTTCATTACTTTGAATTTTGAATCCCTCAGCTAGGGATTCAATTTTCGCGCCAAAAAGTTTCTGTCGATATCGAATTCTAAACATATAATCACGTGATTCTCCAAGATTCATTTTTTTTTCAGCATTCACCCAGTGAATGTCTGAATTATAAATTTTTAAAAATGGCCTGTATAACCCAGGATGATTTTCTCCTTGTCCAACATAAACAATATTTTTTTCCACATCCAATGCGATGACAAAAAGAGGTAAGGCTTTTCCTCCAACGAACAAGCCTTTCCTTTGACCGATAGTGAAGTAATATGCTCCGTTATGAGAACCTACAACTTTGCCAAAATCAGACGTTAATGGCCATTGTCTTCCCCACTGTGGAGATTCAAAACCTTGCCATGATGCTTGGACTTCGATGATTTTCCCCCTTTTTGGCTTTAGTTTTTGCTGTAAAAAGTCCGGAAGACTCACCTTACCAATAAAACAAAGCCCTTGAGAATCCTTTTTGTTTGCTGTAACAAGCCCTAAATCCAAAGCCATTTCGCGAACTTTTGACTTAAGCAGATGACCTATGGGAAATAATGCTTTAGATAATTGTTCTTGGCTCAACTGACATAAAAAGTAACTCTGATCCTTTGATTTGTCAATACCCGCAATGAGATGATGAATACCATCTTCTGATGTACTTTTCCGAACATAATGCCCGGTGGCAACATAATCTGCTCCTAACGCCAGGGCAGCTTTTAAAAAAATATCAAATTTTATTTCTCTATTACAAAGAATATCCGGATTGGGTGTTCGTCCAACCTGATATTCCGAGTACATATAATCAACAATTCGTTTCTTGTATTGATCACTTAAGTCCAAAACCTGAAAAGGTATTTTTAGTTTTTCCGCAACTAATAGAGCATCATTAGAATCCTCTATCCAAGGACACTCCTCTTCCAAAGTAACCGATTCATCCGTCCAATTTCGCATAAACAACCCAATAACTTCATGCCCTTGTTTTTTTAAAAGGTGAGCTGCGACAGATGAATCTACTCCGCCGGAAAGACCTACAACAATTAATGCCATTAGTATTCAGTAATATTTATCTCTCGTCCTTTTTGAAAAATGATGGATTTCCTAGGTTTTCCAAAATTATAAAAAACCCATTTACCCTCACGATAACCATTGAGATAGACTCCTAGCATTTTAACGCGGCCGTCAACATCATAGTCAATCCATTTACCATTTAAAATATTATCCGAATAATTGCTTACCCTTATTTTTTCTCCATTTTCAGACCATCTAATCCATTGGCCATCTTTTTTTGCATTATTCATAATTCCAGACTCAACGACATTTCCATTGGAATAATAAGTCTTATACAATCCTTCTAAATTGCCTTTTTTCCATGTTTCCGAAATAATTATTTGACCAATTTCGTTATATGTTTTCCAAATACTATCTTTTACATTTTTCGATAAGTACTTACCTTCCGAAATGAGTTTTTCTTTTCTATTATAATTTTTTACATAACATTCTCCCGAAAGTGCTTTAAAGTACATTGCAGATCTTAATATACCATTGGAATAGTAGTGCTTAAAAACACCCTTAGGTACACCCATTTGGAACTCACCCGTATATCTATCAATAGACGTTCCTTTATGCTTCACTCGCCAGAATCCATCTTTAAACCCATTATTGGTGCGATTCTGAAAAAGTTCTTCATTTTGGGCTTGAGCCAACATATCATTGCCTGAAATGAGACAAACAAAAAATATGAAACAATATTTCATGATTGATCCGTTTTAACAAAAGCATGAACGAAATCTAACGCATCAATTTCTCCAAGTAGAGCCTGGTTAATATTAGTTTTAAGATTTCGTGAGGGCATAGCTACAGAAACACTAGTTATGGGATCCTTAACATGAAAGGTGACTTTAGAATCTCCAGGATATTTTCTTAAAATATTTCCTAACTCATGCCATCTATGAACTATTACATCATTTACATCTGACATTATATCTATGCTCCTAGCTTCTCTTTCGAAAATTTCAGATAACAATATAATCTTCGTTATATCCGCATAGAGACGTGCAGAAGAATCATTTTTGGCCCAATTCGGTCTATGAACCCTGCCTCGAATTAAAACCATGATGTCATCAACCAAAAACTCCCTAAAATTCAAAAATTGCTTTCCGAAAAGAACAAACTCACGTGCTCCTTCATGATCTTCAAGGGTAAACACTCCCATTTCTTTTCCATTTCTGCTCGTCTTAACCTGAACATTTGAGATTATTCCCGCAATGGTGTAATCTCGATACGAAGAATCTCCAACAAAGGTTTCGAGATTCTCCATTTCTGAGACGGAGTTTTTGACAAATGTCTGAATTTCAAACTTGTAATTATCTAATGGATGTGCGCTCAAAAATATACCGTTTACATCGCGTTCTCGCTTTAAAAGCTCTAAACTATTCCATTCATCTGCTAAAGGCAATTCTGGCTCTTGAATATCTATACCTGAATCACCACCAAATAAAGAAACCTGGCTTGAACTTTCCTGATCTTGCATACCTTGACCATATCGTCTTATTTTCTCCAAAAAAGTTTTTCCATCAGAACTTTCCGAAAACAGCATTGCCCTATGAAGCCCGTCAAAGCTGTCGAATCCGCCTCCTAATGCTAAAGCCTCCCAAGTCCCTTTGTTAACAATACGCAGATCTACACGTCTTGCAAAGTCAAAAATATTTTTATAGGAGCCTTTATCAGAACGATTCTCTATCAAAAAGTCTACTGCTGCACTTCCCACTCCTCGCATTCCAAGTAATCCGAATCTCAGTGCACCCTTTTCATTAACTGTAAATGCATCTTCAGACTCATTAACATCAGGACCTAAAACGTCTAGTTTCATCCGTTTGCATTCTTCCATGAAAAAAGTAACCTGTTTAATATCATTCATATTGTTTGATAAAACAGCAGCCATATACTCTGCGGGATAATTTGCCTTTAAATATGCAGTTTGATATGCTATCCATGCATAACATGTTGAATGAGATTTATTGAAAGCATAGGAGGCAAATGCCTCCCAATCTTTCCATATTTTTTCAAGAATTTCTCCGGGATGTCCTCTCTCAGCTCCTCCATTTATAAATTGGGGTTTCATTTGATCTAGAACCGATTTAATCTTTTTACCCATTGCTTTTCTCAAAACGTCAGCCTCACCTTTTGAAAAACCAGCTAACTTTTGAGATAATAGCATAACCTGCTCTTGATAAACAGTAATACCGTAAGTTTCTTTCAAAAAACCTTCCATATCAGGCACATCATATGTTATGGGCTCTATCCCGTGTTTTCTTTTGATAAAACTTGGTATATATTCAATTGGTCCTGGTCTATATAATGCATTCATTGCAATCAAATCCGCAAATACTGTTGGCTTCAAATCTTTTAAATGCTTTTGCATTCCCGGAGATTCATATTGAAAAATACCGACGGTCTCTCCTCTTTGAAATAATCTGTAAGTCGCCTCATCATCTTTTGAGATATCTTCCATTTCTAGACTAATAGTATGTCGTTTTTTGACTAGAAGAACTGCATCTTTTATGATTGTTAAAGTTTTAAGGCCTAAAAAATCCATTTTTAGCAGACCGGCTGACTCGACCGCAGCATTATCAAATTGAGTACACCACATTTCACTGTCTTTAGCAACTGCAACTGGTATCAAATCACGAATATCTGATGGAGTAATAATGACTCCACAAGCATGTATTCCTGTATTCCTCAGAGACCCCTCAAGAACCTTAGCCTGTCTTAATGTCTCGCCATTGTTATCATCAGCTTTATAAAATTCTCTTAAGTTTTTCGCATTTTGATAGTCTTCCCCATTTAATTGTTCACGTATTTTTTTTTCATCCGGCCCAAGAACATTTGCTAAACTTTGATTATCGGGAACTGTCTTAGTTAATTTATCAGCTTGATCAAATGATAAATCAAGGGCTCTGGCAGCGTCCTTAATAGAGGACTTAGCAGCCATTTTACCATAAGTAATAATTTGAGCAACTTGGCTTGATCCATATTTATCAATCACATATTGAATAACACGATCTCTCCCTCTATCATCAAAATCTATATCTATATCAGGAAGACTCACCCGATCAGGATTTAAAAATCTTTCAAAAAGTAGGTTATATGAAATTGGATCAACATTCGTTATCCCTATACAATAAGCAACTGCAGATCCCGCTGCAGAACCCCTTCCTGGGCCTACAGTTACATTCATTTCTCTTGCAGCATTGCAAAAATCTTGAACTATTAAGAAATAACCTGGATATCCAGTTTTTTTAATTGTCTCAAGCTCAAAGTCTATTCTTTCCTTAATCTCATCTGTTACGTTTCCATACCTCTTCTCAGCACCTAAATAAGTGAGATGTTTTAAATATTCATTTTCACCGTTTTTCTGATCGTCTTTATTATTTTTTGTTCCTAAAAATTCCAGAGGAATTTCGAATTTTGGCAAGAGAACTTGCCGAGCTAGAGGATAGTTATCGACCTTATCCAGAAGATCTTGGAGATTAGATAAAGCAAATGGAATATCTGAAAACTTTACAGACATTTCTGTTTTCGTGGTAAGATAAAATTGATCATTTGGAAAACCATATCTAAAACCTTTGCCACGACCTATTGGGGTAGACCTTTTTTCGTTGTCTTTTACACATAATAGTATATCATGCGCTTCTGCTTCACTTTGATCTAGATAAAAAGCATTATTTGCTGCTACAGGCTTTACATTATGACTAGAACAAAATCGCAGAAGTGTTTCATTAACAATGTCTTCCTCAGGTAATCCATGTCGATTAATTTCGGCATAAAAATCTGAGCCGAATTCATTTTTAAACCACAAAAAAGCCTCCTCTGCCTGTTTTTCACCAACTTGTAGTATTAATTGAGGTATCTCTCCGTTTAATCCACCTGTCGTAACCATAAGACCTTCTTTATTCTCAAGAAGTATTTTTTTATCAATTCTTGGAACATAATAAAAACCTTCAATATATCCGGCTGAACTGAGCCTTGCTAGATTATGGTATCCAAGTTTATTCTTGGCTAAAAGAGGAATCTGATATCCATCATCTTTTTGACTCTTATCATTTCTATTACGACATATATAGGCCTCATATCCGATAATCGCCTTTAGCTCTTTTGTACCATTAGGTCTTGATCGATTATAATCACCCACTGCTTTTATAAATTGAAAAGCACCCATCATATTTCCGATATCAGTAATCCCAAGGGCTGATTGACCGTCAGCAACAACTCTTTGAACCATTTCCGAAACCTTGGCCGTGGCTTGTAAAACACTGAACTGACTGTGGGTATGCAAATGAAAGAAATCTTCAGATTCTTTTATGTTAATATCCCCCAAGGCATTAGGTGGATTAAGAACCTCTGAGACTTCGTTTATAGAATTAGAAATTAGAGCACTTTCCTCCTTGAAATTTATATGAACTAGACCTATTGGCTTTATTCTGCCCTTATTTGAATCTTGAAATTTCTTCAAGGATGATTGATCCCAACCTAATTCATCATGACTCCAATGTTGGAGCCTTACCAATTCCCAAAAACAACGCGCAGAAGCCTCAACATCTGCAGTGGCATTATGTGCTTCCTTGAACTCTTCACCGAAGAGCTTAATATGTAATTCACTCAGTTTGGGAATTTTAAATGAGTTACCTCTCCCCTTTATCTTAGTAACCTTGGCTGAACGGGGAGTACACGTATCAAGAACAGGTATTTCTAAAAGCTTAGGATTGATACCGGCACGAATGAACTCAGCGCCCAGAACATTTGTATCAAATTTTAGATTATGACCAATTAAGAACTTGGTCCTAGCTAAAACATTTACAAATTTCTGAATCACCTCTTCCAATAAAAGACCATCTCTTAAAGCCAGATCCGTTGATATTCCATGAATATCTTGCGCCTTAAAAGGAATATTAAACCCTCTAGGTTGAATCAAATAATCCTTAGCTTCTACTAATGCGCCGTCAACATCATGCAATTGCCAAGCAATTTGAATAACCCTTGGCCAATTGTCTAGGTCATTTAATGGAGCACTCCAATTCCTTGGCAACCCCGTAGTTTCGGTGTCAAAAATCAGATACATTCTTCTCCCTAAATTAGTATCTTATCATTGACTTTTTTTACAAAAAAGCAGGAAGTTTTCAACTTTTCAGACCAGAACTGCATCCAAGTCATATTCCGAAGCGCTTATTATTTTAACTTCAACAAAAGAGCCCTGTTTTAGATGGATTCCCGGAGATATCAAGTGAATTTCATTATCTACATCTGGACTATCATGCTCGCTTCGACATACGTAATTTCCATTTGCATCTTCTCTGTCCACAATGCATTTAATTCGCTTATCAATAAAGGTCTCATTACGTTCAGCTGAAATGTTCATTTGAGCCTCCATGACTTGGTTTAATCTTAATAGCTTTACCTCGTTGGGAACATCGTCTTCTAATTTGTATGCATGAGTATTTTCTTCATGGCTGTAAGCAAACACACCTAATCTCTCAAATTTTTGAAATTTAACCCAATCCAGTAAAATATTAAAATCTTCATCAGTCTCTCCTGGATAACCAACTATTATTGTTGTTCTAATGGCAACACCAGGAATCTTTTCCCGCATATCATTGAGAAGTAGATTAGTCTTTGACATAGTAGTTCCTCTTCTCATGCTCTTTAAAACTGAGTCCGAAATATGTTGAAGCGGGATATCTATATAATTGCACACTTTTGGATTTTCTCTAATAACATCCAAAACATCATTTGGAAAGCCTGTTGGAAATAAGTAATGAAGACGTATCCACGTTATTCCTTTGACATTACTTAAAGCCGTTATTAGATCTGCTAATCTTCTTTTATCATATATGTCAAGCCCATAATAAGTCAAATCCTGAGCAATTAATATCAGCTCGACAACTCCCTTTTGCGCAAGCTTTTCTGCCTCAATGACTAAATCTTCTATTGAAGTTGACTTATGACCTCCGCGCATCAGCGGAATAGCACAAAAAGAGCATGGTCGATCACAACCTTCACTTATTTTCAGATAAGCAAAATGCTGAGGAGTTGTTGTAAGCCTCTCTCCGATTAATTCTCTGCGGTAATCAGCTCCCAAAGCTTTTAATAATAGGGGTAAATCCCTTGTTCCAAAATAATCATCAACATCCGGTATTTCCTTTTCAAGATCTTCTTTATATCTCTCGGAAAGGCAACCAGTAACAAAAACCTGGTCAACTTGTCCATTTTTTTTTGCTCTAACAGCGTCAAGAATAGTATCTACAGATTCTTCTTTTGCATTATCAATGAATCCACAAGTATTCACAACTACTATTTGTCCATCTTTTTCATGCACCACATCCTTACCTGAAGCACGAAGTTGCCCCATAAGAACCTCACTATCATATATATTCTTGGAACAACCCAATGTAATTACATTTATTCTGTTCCTCTTAGCAGACTTTGTCCTCATTTAATTAAAACTTTAAGTGACGAACAGAAAGTCCTTCATTTTTAATTTCCTCTAATGTTTCTATACCTATTTCAATGTGGGTATTAACATAACTTGAACTCACTTGTTTATCACTCTCTTCAGTTTTAACTCCCTCTGGCACCATGGGCTGATCTGAAATTAATAATAGTGCGCCTAGGGGAACATGATTTCTGAATGCTGCTGAAAATAGCGTAGCTGTCTCCATATCAATAGCCATAGCTCTAATTTCTTCAAGGTAATTTTTAAATACTTCATCGTGTTCCCATACTCTTCTATTTGTGGTATAAACGGTCCCAGTCCAATAATCGCATTCTCTATTCCTAATGACATGACTAACTGCGCGCTGCAAGGAAAAAGTAGGGAGAGCGGGCACCTCTGGTGGGAAGTAAGCATTTGATGTTCCCTCTCCCCGAATT
Source organism: uncultured Cryomorphaceae bacterium (assembly GCA_913043005.1). Classification (GTDB taxonomy): domain Bacteria; phylum Bacteroidota; class Bacteroidia; order Flavobacteriales; family Schleiferiaceae; genus TMED14. The sequence goes on along the minus strand of CAJWKU010000004.1, from coordinate 17,638 downwards.
GCTCCAATTGGGACAATATAGTCTCCTATTCCTGTCCTCTTTTTTAAACCTCCGCATTTACCTAAGAATAATACAGCTTTGGGATTTATAACCGATAATAAGTCACAAATAGTCGCCGCATTTGGACTACCCATCCCAAAATTTATCATAGTTATCCCGGCACCAGAAGCACACGGCATTGATTTTTTCGAACCAATTAATTTACCACCGGTAATATCAACAAATCTCGATAAGTAATCATTGAAGTTTGTTAAAATTATATAGTCTGAAAATTCAGATAGCTCTAATCCAGTATATCTAGGAAGCCAATTTTGAGTAATTTCATTTTTTGTTTTCATTCTAGAAGAGCTTTTATAAATGATTCGGGATTAAATGGAACTAGATCATTTTGTCCTTCACCTATGCCCAAAAAACGAACAGGCAGATTCAATTGATCTGATATCGCCAAAGCGATGCCACCTTTTGCAGTCCCATCCATTTTTGTTAAAATTAATCCTGTTACCTTAGTTACTTTTGAGAATTGTTTGGCTTGGTTTAAAGCGTTTTGGCCTGTGGAGGCATCAAGAACTAGTAGTATTTCATGAGGAGCATCAGGAATAATCTTTTCCATGACTCGTTTTATTTTTGACAATTCGTTCATTAGATTAATCTTATTATGAAGCCTTCCGGCAGTATCAACAATTACAAGATCGGAATTTTCACTTTTCCCATATTCTACAGCGGCATATGCAACTGCTGCAGGATCTGTATTCATTCCTTTTTCCACAATATCAACGCCAACTCGACTTGACCATATTTTTAATTGATCAACTGCTGCTGCCCTGAAAGTATCGGCTGCTCCTAGGATTACTTTTTTATCTTGATTTTTATAAAAATTAGATAACTTTCCAATAGTGGTGGTCTTTCCGACGCCATTAACCCCGACCACAAGAATAACATGAGGTTTAGAATCACTCAAGGGAGCAGGACCGAATGACTTACTCTTTAACCGGTCAATAAGTGTATTACTTATTAAATCCTGCAATTCGGCCTGAGACAAATATTTATTTTCCTTTACGCTACGTTCAACTGCCTCGACTAGATTAACAGCAGTATCTACTCCAACATCAGATCCTATAAGAGCCTCCTCAAGATTATCAAGCGTTGATTCGTCAACTGTTGACTTTCCCGCAATGGCTCGACTAATCTTTCCTAATAATACGTTTTTTGTTTTACCTAATCCAAATAAAGCCATAACCTGTAAGTTAAAAAAAAGCCGCTCTCATGAGCGGCTTTTATTTTTTTTATCGAAAAAGAACCAAATTCATGATTTAAAAAAATCATCTACAAGATCTTTCATGAGCACCTTGGACTCATACCCGTAAGCGCCTTTTGATGTTTTAATCAATTTAAAGGCCTTTGTGTATGATACTCCACCTGATTTCTTAAGGGACGCTACTACTTTCTTTGCCATAACTTATTTAATTTCTTTATGAACCGTCATTTTTTTCAAGACGGGATTAAATTTTCTGATCTCCATTCGATCTGGAGTGTTTTTTTTATTCTTGGTAGTTATATATCGAGAAGTTCCTGGCATACCACTTTCTTTGTGCTCTACACATTCTAAGATAACCTGAATTCTATTTCCTTTTCTAGCCATTATTTATTAAATAAGAACATTACCGTTAGCACGAGCTTCATTTAGAACTACTTCTATGCCTTTTTTATCTATTGTCTTCAAGGCTGAAGCAGATAACCGAAGGGTTATCCATTCATTTTTACTTGGAACAAAAAATCTTTTTCGCATCAAGTTTACATTAAACTTGCGTTTATTCTTTTTATTTGAAAAAGAAACATGGTTTCCAACCATCGCTTTCTTTCCTGTAATTTCACAAACTCGCGACATGACTCATTTTTATTAGAATAACCGCTATACAACGGGTGCGCAAAGATAATGAACTTTACTTATTCTACAGCAGTAAAAAAAGATCCTTTTTAATTCTCTTATTTTGGGTTGATTCATACTAACTTTTACTTGTCCATCAACAGTCTTAATTCATTCAATATTACCAAACATGATTTTGATATTGTTCTCTCCCGATTAATACCCATGGAAAACTTTTTTACCCAACTAACTTGGGGACCCAAAATAGCTAACCAAACGGTCCCAGCAGCTTCCCCTTGCCCTCCAATTGGACCAGCATAACCAGTAGTAGCAATTGACCAATCCACCTGGTATTTTGACTTTATCCCATTTGCCATTTGCAGCGCTACTGTCTCTGAAACTGGACCATTAAGATTTATTTCATTGTCATTAACTCCTAGCTCCAGAATTTTTATTTCGTTTGAATAGGCAACAACAGAGCCTTTAAAAAACTCAGAAGATCCTGGAACAGATGTTATTTTTGCTGCAATATTTCCACCGGTAAAACTTTCCGCTGTAGCTAATGTTTGCCCGGATTTTTTAAAAAGTTCGGAAATTATATATTCAATACCTCTAAGACTTTCAGTAAAAATATCTTTTCCTAATATTTCTCTAATTTGAATTGATTGAGAATCTAATTCCTTTAAAAGCCTATCTGAATTCTCAATTCCACCTCTACAAGTTAACCTCAACTTAACTAATCCAGGGGAGGGTAAATAAGCCAAGGACAATGATTCTGTTAATGAGCCCTCCCAATTTGTTAGCCTTAGGGCCAAATCCGATTCAGGAATCCCTTGAACGAGAAAATAACGATTCTCGATGAAATAATCTTGCTGTTCAACCATCTTAGGCAAAATATGATCTTCAACAATGCCTTTCATTTCATAAGGAACTCCGGGCAAACTGATATATTTCACTTCATTATGCTCCCATAACATACATTGCGCGGTGCCACGTGTATTATTCAAAATATTTGCTTTTTTTGGAAAGTATGCTTGCTCTTTATTAAGTGAATTTGGAACCCTTCCCATTCGAGAAAATAAATCTTTAATATGTTCAAATATTTCTGGACGGTAAACTAGTTCATCGTTAAAATATTTAGCCAATACTTTCTTGGTTATATCATCCTTTGTAGGACCCAGCCCCCCCGTAATAATTACCCAATTAGTGTCTGATAAAATTTCGTCTAAAGTCTTTATAATCGCATCCGAGTTATCAGATATAGAAATAACTCTTTGTACCTCTACACCAACCTCTGAAAGAGCTTTTCCTAACCATGCTGAATTTGTATCGACTGTTTGGCCAAGTAAAATTTCTGTGCCAATAGTTATTATTTCAGCTTTCATCTTTCAAAAATAGCATTATCATAAAGGATAACATTAATAATTGAATATTCGTAATTCTTTAGTAGATTCGACCATATTGATGTAAATAATGAACATAAATATTAAAATTACTGAATACTCTTCTCATAAGGAGCTTTCATCTAAAGACCAAGAGCTCGTCGCTATTGCTATCAGTCAACTTAAAACGAGTCATTCCCCATACAGTAATTTTAGTGTTGGAGCCTCTGTAAGACTGGAAAATGATGTTATATGGGGAGGCAGTAACCAAGAAAATTCCTCATACCCAGTTGGCATCTGCGCAGAACGAGTAGTTCTTAGCATAGCATCTACTCAGTCAAAAGGTCATGCTGTGAATACTATGGTAGTGGTTTATACCGACCCTAAAGGAAACCACGACTCTCCCCTTGCACCTTGCGGGATGTGCAGACAGGCGATAAGAGAGCAGACTTTGAGACAAAAGAAAGCCATGAAGATTATTTTAACTACAAAACATGGTAAAACATTAATTTTAAATAATGCGGATGACCTGTTACCATTATCATTCACTCTAGATAAGTAAATATTTCATTCAACATCAATCAATGCTGGAAATTGCTACTTTTTCTCTTGAAGATGCATTTGCTGCGGCTGAGGCTGGAGCTGACAGAATAGAAGTTTGCCAAAACTACATTGAAGGAGGTTTAACACCACCTTCGGAATGGGTATTTGCTTTAAGACAAACACTTCAGATACCCATAGTGTCTATTGTAAGGCCGAGAAAGGGCGGTTTTCACTATACAGACCAAGAAGTTCTAGAAATACAAAACCAAGGACACTCGCTTAAATCTGCTGGAGCGCAAGCCTTAGTATTTGGTTGTTTAAAAGACTCGATGCTAGATATTGACACCTGCAGATTCTTAATAAAAGATTGGGGACTTCCTGCTGTTCTTCATCGAGCATTTGATGAATGTTTAGACCCTTTTAAAACAATTGACGAAAGTATTAAATCAGGATTTTCAAGAATACTCACTGCTCAAGGATTAAATAATATAAAATTGCTCGAAGAACTTAGAATACACGCAAATGATCGAATTGAAATACTACCTGGGGGTGGTATAAGATCCGCAAATATTGATGAGTATATAAATGTCGGTTTTAAAAATATTCATTCCTCTGCAATAACTGGCCTTAAAAACAAAATGGATCCCGGAGAAATAGCTCTACTAAAATTAAAAATATAGTATTCAAGAAATTAAGAACTCCGCATCAATCAATTGTGGCTTTATCCCAGATCTACTGACGGCGAATTGAAACCCTGAGCGTAAAGAATACCCACCTACATCCCCTCTTTTGTTCATAGCAATAAAACCAATTTGAGTGTCTTTTAAACTTGATTTTCTTCTTTTGAAGAAATCATAAATTTTTCGAACAGCCTCCTCACAAGCCATCTGGGGACTTAAGCCCCTTTCCATTTCAGCGACTACTCTGTAGGATCCAACAACACGTATCACCTCTTCTCCATGACCTGTTGCAGTAGCAGCACCAATATCACCGTCCACGTAGAGTCCAGCACCAATAATTGGACTATCCCCAACTCTTCCATGCATCTTGTAACCCATTCCACTCGTTGTACAAATACCAGCTAAATGACCATTCTTATCCAATGAAAGCTGGCCTATAGTATCATGATTTTCCACATTAATAATTGGATTATAACCCGAAGACTCTTTCCATTTTTCCCATTCTCTTTTAGAATCTTCAACTAAAAGTTTTTCTTTTGGGAAACCCATTTCAAGAGCAAACTGACGAGCACCTTCAGCCACTAACATAACATGAGGTGTTTTTTCCATAACAGCTCTTGCTAATGAACTGACATGAACAATATCTTCAACAGCAGCAACACTTCCAATATTACCGAGGTGATCCATACAGCATGCGTCTAATGTCACTACACCGTCTCTATCTGGCCTACCACCGAGACCAACACTTCTTTCTCTTGGGTCTGCCTCACAAATTTTTACTCCTGCCTCAGTGGCATCCATTGCTGAAGAACCATCCTCTAATAAATCCATTGCCTTAGCAGTAGTATCCATACCAAAACGCCATGTCGCTATTGATACTGGTTCAATAGGATCGAACGGATTATTAATTTTTTTTCTTGTCAAAGACAGGAAGGGTAAAGCTGCACCTACTCCAGTAATTATTTTTAAAAAATCCTTTCTATTCAAAACCTCTAAATTTATGATTCTAAGTTAAAAAGAGTTTTTAATAGATGTTGTAATATTTCTACCAGGCGCATTAATACCTGATGCAAAAGTCCGGTACTGCGTATCCAAAATATTATGAACTCCTAATTGAAACATCCATTGCTTATTTAAATCATAGGACATTACGGCATTCCAAGTCACCCACCTCGGTGTACCAATAGATGTAGCATACCTTATATTATCCTCTCCGTTTGGACAATATGATTCTAACGATTTTCTAGCATTCGACACCATGTAAAAATCTGCAGAAAATGAATTAGAAGGATTAAATTGTAGTCCTATTCTAGCAATCCGCGGAGGTATGTGATCAAGTGGCATATTTTTAGAAAATTCATCCGATAAGGCCTGCTGAGGGCCTTGTGTTACAGTGCCAATGACTCCCTGAAATTGCCCTTTCAAACTCAACGAAAATGGCAATACAACTAAACATCTTAGAGAATAACCAGCAATTCTAGCACTTCTAGCGTTTGATTGACTTAACACCACAGACTCTACACCCTCAAAAATAATAGTATCACTTCCATTCAATTGACTTGGAAGAACTACCAAAGCATCTCGAAGGGATGTAGAATATAAATTCCACTCTAAACTATGGCCACCTTTAAATAATTGAACATTTCCAATTTCTGCAGTAAAAGCCTGCTCCGGCCTGAGTTCAGGATTAGGAATTATCAACACCCCTGGTCGAGAGTCAAAAACCTTTGCTAGATCATCTACATTTGGAACGCGATATGCTGTAGAAATGGAAGATGAAAATTTTGATTGCTTTGATTTTTGATAAATAATACCAATACTCCCGGAGGCCACTGGAGTTCTTTGATAAATCTGATTACCGAAATTCAAAGAACTAGGAAAAAAATCGGAGTTGGTGAACTGGGAGAGCAATTGCGTCATTCCGATTCTAAAACCTTCTGAGACTTTTAACTTTCTGGAGATATTATTCACATGGGTTGCAAATGCCGCCAAATTGATCATAACATTTTTCCCACCGGGGTAACGAGTATTTATTGAATTACCGGGGAGACTTGGGTCATAAATAAAATTTGGATCAAAAATATTTTCACCTCTAGCAGAAGAATATACTCTCTGATGAGATCCATCTACTCCTATCCTAAGAACATTTCTCCCCCAGCGCTTTGTGGCATCAGAGTTGAAACCATTTATAATAACATTTTCTATTCTTGATTTTAAAATTGAAGAGCCAAATTTTCTGGTCATTCTACTTTCTTCCACATTTTGATGATAAACCGACACTCTAACCCCATCAAAACCAAAAACCCTTATAGCCTTCCATTGGTAGCTACTTAAAAACCTTTTTTGCGGACCATAATACCATGAAGAATATTTTAATCGACGATCATTCGGACCTGGACCTCCAGGTGGGTTTAAATCTGTCAAGCGATCATATCTAGAAATATCTGAAGAATTTGAGTATTGAATATTGAAGGTTGAGGTTCTATTTTTTCTTGATTTGAAAACAAGTTTTTGCAATAAATCAACTTGAGAATAATTACTTCCTATCTGAAGATGAGGATTGTCGTTTTTTAAAACAGTATCTCCATACATTCCAACATGAACATAATAATTTCTATCACCATGACTTTCTCCGTAATAAGGGTTTATTCTTTTACCGCTCTTTAAATCGCCATAAACAGATGATGTAAATGAGGTTAGAGATGCAATTCTCTTATCTGAAAAGCTAAATTTTACATTATTAATCCAACTATTATTAACTGAACTATATTGAACTTTCTCCCTCCAAGAATACTCTCTTTGATCGGAAAATTCCGGAGTCTCTGTGATAAAGTGCACTACACCTCCCAAGGCATCACTTCCATAAGCATTAGATGTAGGACCAAAAGAAACTTCTATTCTATCTAAGACATTTTGATCCACAGTGATTGCATTTTGAAGGTGACCTGATCTGTAAATAAGATTATTCATTCTTATCCCATCTACGACAAGAAGGATCCTACTAGCTTCCATCCCTCTTAGGATAATCGACCCACCACCTTGTTGGCTTTTTTGAATCGCAATAGAATTTTGGCCTGACAAAACATCTACTGTTGTTCTCTCCAGTGAGTTTTGAATTTCTTTACTTCGAATAACAGAAATCTCTTGAGTTATATTCCTTTTTGACTCGGCGGTCCTGAATGCAGAAACTACAACTTCCTCCAATGGGTTATAAAAATTGGTATCCCTCGAAATATTTGGGTTGATCTTGCTATTATTTACTTTTTTTTGTTCGACAATTGAAGAATAGTTTTTCGAAATTTCACCTTGGCTAATGAATTTTGTAAGAACAACAGCTTTATCTTGAGCTCTCAAAACTAAAGAGACGCCCAAAAAAGCAGCCAAATACAAAATCTGTGGTTTTCTCATTTATTAAGAATATTTTTTGGAAGACTCAATTGTCATGCCATTCTTGATTTTTGAGAATTTTAAATCATATAAAAATTTTCAAACATGATCATACTTCTTTCTAGTTCAAAGTCGATGCAGTTAAATGACATACAAGCAGATCAGATGCCATTTTTTTTAAATGAAGCATACCAGTTGAATCAAAAATTAAAGGGACTAAGCAAAAGAGATGTTTTAGAGTTTTTCAAAAGCTCGGAAAGTTTAACTGAGAAAATTTATGAGAATATTAAAAAATGGAACAAAGGATTCCATGAAAAAAAAAGTCAAGCCGCATTGTATTCCTTTAATGGAGATGCTTTTGGAAAACTATCCCCAAAAAGCTTATCTGACAAAGGCAAAAGTAATGCTCAGCAATGGATACGAATTCTTTCCGGACAATATGGGATTCTAAAAGCAATGGACAGTATACAACCATACAGACTTGATATGGCTCAAAAAGTAGAAGGCGAAGTATTGACTAATTATTGGAAGAAAAAAATAACGGAAAGAATAAATCTTCAAAACAAAAATGGCATTATTATAAACCTTGCCTCCAAAGAGTATAGCATTGCAATTGATAGGGATGCACTTCTTGGCCGGTGGATAGACATCGACTTTTATGAAAGAAGAAAAAATAATCTCAAAATGGTGTCTATCTTCAGCAAACAAGCAAGAGGATTAGCTGCGAGATACATATGTGACAACATATTAGGAGAAGAAGACATTGAAAATCTAAAGAGATTTACAACTGCTGGTTACACCTATGATAATAGTTTATCAGGTGACAACAAATGGGTTTTTGTAAGATAAATGGCTTATCTACTAAGATGAATAAATGATTTCTTTTCAACGATATTCCCTGTCTCGTCGCTTCCGCATTTAGCAGTTATAAAATATACTCCTTCTGGGACATCATTCCCAAAGTGTTTACCATCCCATCGATCGGTCAAGGACTCAGATTCAAACAATTTTTGTCCATATCTGGAATAAATATGCCATTCAGCCCAATCTGCATTTACAAAGAGGGGGAAATAATAATCATTTACCCCATCATTATTTGGACTACAAACATTAGGGAGGGTTAATTCAGCATCTTTTGGAGCGGGTGGTTCTTCCGGAGGAGCAACATATTCAATATCAAAAATATTATCAAAATATATAATATTCTCTCCTGACCTGCCGACGAAATCTGGGAAGACGACAAGCTGATCGTATGTTAATCCAAAATGAGAACTGAAATCAAAAGTAAGCTGCTCCCACTCATTGATCTTTGTATTTGCGACTTTTATTTCCCCTAAAGACCAATTATCAAATCGCACTAGTTTTATTCCTACATCACTAATAACAGATTTATAGACCATGATTCTGATGATCATGTTGCTTTGATCTATTGTAAAACTTCCAATTCCTGCGCCGTGTTTTGTCTCACATCCCGCAAATGGAGCTCCCGAAATCTGAGCTTTGTATTTTGCTACTGTCAAACTTTTGTTTATTCCTGACGTGTCAGGGTTAGCAACAATTTCAAGCGGAGGATTTTGGCCATTTTCAAATACTTTCCAATTCCAAAACGCTCCATAACCATTAGTTTCAAAGTTTACTGGGGCATTCTGAGAATAACATTTGTTAAAAATTAGATTTAGAAAAACAAATACAAAGAGGCGAGACATATTTATTTCAATGTTTTAGATAAGGTCAAAATTACAATAATAACTCCAATATGGATATTATCTCAAAAAACCCTCTAATTCGGGAACAATTATGTAAATTAACCAGTTCAACACTTAATCAAACACTAAACTTAATCTTCTAAAGAATGAAAAAAATATTACTCACACTTTTCTTAATCTCCGGATTTGTTGGATACTCTCAAACAGTGATATTAAATGTTTTAGAGCCTACTAATGTCGGAGGACTATATGACCATACTAACCAAGGAGATGGATCTGCCTGGGGCTTAGCGGATCTTACCGACCCTGCAGATGCAGTAATCGACACATTGGTGGTAATGGATGACACAACATCAGGATTTAATACTTCATACGGCACACCCGCCGCACCTATATATAACGGCTATCAAGGTTGCGACTCTGCAGGAGTATACTGGAGTGGAAACAACTACGATGGAAAAATTGTTTTGATCTCACGTGGGTCTTGCCAATTTGGATGGAAGGCCTTTTTAGCTCAACAGCAAGGTGCTGAAGCTGTTATTATATATAATGGATTTCCTGATAGCGATCCCTCCGGAGGGCTTATAAATATGGCTGGAGGAGATTACGGAATGGATGTCACAATACCAGTATGTTTTATAAGTAGAGGAGATGGTGAAATTCTCCGTAGCGCAGTAGACTCAGGCCAGACTGTAGTTGCTTTTATTGGTAACAAAGTCGGAGCATTTGCAAATGATGTAAGTATGAATCCAACAGAGGTACTTTATCCTGAATCAATGGCAACTCCCTCGCTAATTGCACAAGACTCCTTAGATTATGCTATGAATCTTGGATTCTGGGCAAGAAACGACGGCTCCAATAATCAAACAGCGGTTGTTGCAAATGCTGATGTTTTGTATAATGGAACATCTGTATATTCTCAATCAACTGCTCCATTTGGATTAAACTCTTTGGACTCTAGTTATATTTCCTTCCCGCCCTTTGCTCAAGGTGCCTATCCAACTGGACAATATAAACTAACATACAGTTTAACTGGACTTACCGATGACTTCTCTCCTGATAATGAGATTACAACAGATGTTTACATAAATGATTCTATTTTCACGTATGCCAGAGTTTCGGATGTTGATTTTATTGCAATTGATCAAAACTCTTTGAAATCTAGTGCATTTACAACGAGTTGGGCACAATGTATCAACTTCCAGCATCAGAATGCATCAAGAATGCAAATGAAAGGTATACGTTTTGCAAATTGGTCCTCTGATTCAATTCCTGGTAAAACAATTGATATTACCGTTGACACCTGGGATGATTACTTTGCTGGACTGTCTGATCCAAATTGTGCTGTTACTAGCACAACGGGTCTAGTTTATGATACATATGTGTATACTTCAGAATCGCAACAGGACGAAACGGTGAGTCATCATTTCACTTCTGTTCTCCCGTTAGTTGATTATCAGCGCTATCTTATTTGCTTGAACACCTCAGATGCTAACATGTATTTGAATCATTCTAGAGCTCCAGCATATGAGCTGAATGACGTGAGCCCAGGAGCACAGCCAAAAGAGGTTCTTCGAGTAGATAATAGCTATTATGTAAATGGATTCTCTAGTGGGGCAATTCCAACTATTCAATTAATCATGGAGCAAAACACTGTAGGGATAGGAGAAGATATCGATGTATCGATCAAACCTTTCCCAATCCCAGCATCAAACTTCATAAATATCCCGTTACCAAGCATCGAAGGTGCAGGTGATCTTAAAGTTTATGATATGGTGGGAAATCTGGTAATGACAGAATTAAATATCGAAAACAACGGTGAGATTATGAGATTAGATGTTTCAAGCTTAGCTTCAGGCTCATACCTCTTTAACATTGATCTTAATAATGGAAAGAAATCTTCGTTTACCGTTATTATAAATAAATGACTTAATAAACTATTTTTCTAAAAAAGCCCGGGTGAAACACTCGGGCTTTTTTTTGAGTTTTTTAAGAAATAATACTAAAAATACATCCAACTAAAAACGAAATAACTAAAATCCCTTTATTTTAGACAAAGAATATTATCTAGTTTTATTCTGAAATAAAAATCCTAAACAAATTAAAAATGAAAATATCAAAATTATTGCTGTCCTCAATGGCAATTTCCGTTCTAGTAGCGTGTCAACCCGGAGGTAGTTTAAACGAAAAAGAAATTCAAGATTTTGTAACGACTCACTTTGCTGAAAAAGTTGGTCTTGATGCTGCTGTAGAACCTTTTCTAGAGGACCTAAGTGATGACTTAAGAGTCATGAATGGCATGTGGGGAGAAGCAAGCGACTATGACCACGATGCCGTCAAAGGCGAATGGTTCTATGAAGATTCAGTTACTAGTGAAGTATATGATATTAATATTGAAGGTGGCTCCGCAACTGTAATGGGTAGCACTAGTGATTATATCGCAGGAATACGCTCTGCAAAGTCTCGATGGATGGGTCTTGTAGTAAAGGAAAATGGAAAGCTAGTTTGGAAACGCTTTATGTGGGCTCCAGAAAGAGTTCGAGCGATGGACTTGGTTTGGCCTTCAGTAGATTCAGCATCAGCAAGAAGTGCTTATGGAGATATGAGATATGCTATGGTAAACCTTCGCAATTCTGATGGTTTGAGAATATCAGATTCTTTAGTTAGTCTATATCCTGATTGGGCATCTGCTCACCTGGGGCAGCTGCATTATTATATACTTGCAGGAGATAGAGAAAACCTTGAGAAATCTCTTAATGCTGCAAATTCAAAATTTGATGGCGCCTCAAAAGCAGAGCAAACGGTCATCTCAGCTTATAATCCTGAATTGACAAGATCTGAACGCACAGCTATGCTAGCAAAAGCACTTAGTTTTGCGGGAGATGACTTCCATGTCCGATTCTGGTATACATGGGGATTAGAAGATACCGATGATAAAATTGCAGTTTTAGAGCGTGGACTCAAAAGACAGCCTAACTCTAGTGTATTGAATAATATGATGGCCTATGTTTTAATGGATCGCAACGAAGAGGGTGATCTAGACCAAGCTGAACAACACTTAAAAGTATATATGACTGTTCACAACGAGGCTAATTCATACGATAGCATGGGTGATCTTTTAGTTAAAAAAGGAGACAAAGACGGAGCAAAAGAAATGTATCTCAAGGCGGCAGAAATGCATCCGGATTTTGCTGAAGTATCAAAAGAAAAGGCAGAAGCACTTTAATCTGAAATAATGAATATTAAAAAGGCCTTGAGTACAATACTTAAGGCCTTTTTAATTTTGATATATCATTGATTCAGCAACTTTCAGAATATCTCATATCCTCGCTTCGAATGCCATTTAAAGAATTGTCTGAAGTAGAATAATTAAACTTATATTTCGATTTAGAAATTAGTGGATTATGACTCCACATATTTAAAAAGCATTTCTGATTTAATAATGTCAAATCAATGGTGTCTTGACTAATTATAACTGTGCGGGGATTCTTTTGAACCTTATTGGCTTCGCTAGAGTCCTGAATTATGACGACCCTTCTATTTACAGACCTTCCAAACTCTGAACTATTTGACATCAATGGATCTTTCTCTCCCTTTGATTTAGTTTGAAATAATATAGCAGAATTCTTTTCAGAAAAATATTTCATTACACCAGCTGCTCTTCGTTCAGCCAGTTTATAATTGTATTTATCAGAACCAACACTATCTGCATGCCCTTCAATGGTAATCGAAGCGTCTTCTCCTAGTTCATCAAAAACTTGTTTTATACTATTGAGTTCAATTAAACTGACTTTCTTAATCTCATCCGAATCAAAATCAAACAAGATATTTTGAAAATTAAGCTGAGGTGCTAAAATTGCATCTTTTTCTATTTCTTGAAAAATCACCTGTCGATATATTGACTTGCCAGAAAATGACTCTGCTGGATTTAACCTAATACTTTTTGGATAATGCCCCTCAGAGTTTAATGTCACCCCAAGATCAGATTCAATAGGATAAATGAATCTAACTCTTCCATTCACAACAGTATCTTGTAAAATTAATTTTCCCGTGGAACGGTTATAGAAAAATATAGTTACCGGGAGACTTTTTATTGTTTTCGAATCAATACAACTAAAGGTGACCATTACCTCCGAGCTTGACCAATTAGAATAATCTGCACTATCCATAGAAAATACTGGGATATCATTCTTTACTGCAATAATTGAGTCTGCTTCAATATCTCTTAAGGAAGTCCGCCTCGGGCCATGAACTTCAATATCATCCCCTTTTTTTGAGGTAAATGCTTTAGGGAAAACTTTTAATAATGAATTAAGTAAACTGTAAGCATCTTCAGCATCTCTGAATTTCTGAAATAATAGAGAAAAAGCTCCTTTTTGTTTTTCTACTTCGTAAGTAACATCCTCCTTAACAGGAACAACTTGACCAAGTCCACTCTTGGGCTTTGAATAATCTACTTTCACAACCGCATTTGTATCTACTTGCTTCCTCATGAAAAAATCAAAGGTTCCGATCCTGATCTTATCAATTGAATCTGAGTCAGATTCAAGAAGATTTTCATTTATTGTAAACATACTGACATATCTGCTCGTATCATCTTCACTAACAACAACAAGAGAGTCATCATTCAAAATGGAAACCTCAAGAATGTGATCGCTTGTACTGTCATTTATGGGGTATGTGAAAGGGCTCCAACGATCCTCCTTAAAAAAATATGCTCCTCCTCGAGCACCTTTTGATAAACCAAGAATCCAAGTGCTATCTGAATGAGCTATAAACTCGTAATCCAATGTATCCGGTATGAGCACACTCTCAATTTTTTCATTGGTGTAAAGATCATTTGTAGAAATTTCAACAAAAGGAGCTATCGGTCTCTTTTCAAGATAATAACCCTGGACAATCTTGGATTCAAGATGTTTAGCTTGAATTGTTTTTTTCTCCAAGGTGAAAATATTCATTTTAGCAATTCCATTTTCACGGATATTCACAAATCTCACATCAGTATTAAAGATTATTGAATCCCCATAAAGTCCATATATGTGGGAGTCTGGAAGTAAAGAAGAATCGATAAAGACTATTCTTTTCGCACCAGAATTTATATCAAAATGGGTGATCTGATAACCACTTTCTAATGAGTCAATGATTGCGATGGTTTTATGCTCATCATCAATCATAATGTTAGATTCAGAAGATCCAATTAATACCTTTTCTTCAAGTAGGATATTTTGAGAAAATAAAATATTCGACGAAAAAAATAGTATTAAAAGTGGGATTAATTTCATTCTAAACGATTGCTTCATAGATTTTGATATATAGTAGAATCATATTTAACATCTCTACCAAAGGTAATTAAATGAAACTAAGGCTAACACATATACTCTTATTAGATCTTTCTAACGAGTTTGCCTATTTTATCTTGGGCAAAGTCCTTATCCAGTTACTGTACCCTTGTTTATGTAGATTTTCTAAAATGACTAGGTTTTTTTTTAAAACCGAACCGCTTTTTGGATGTCTTCGCTTGCCGCGCTTCAGTCCATGATGGACCAACTCCTATAGAAGCTGGCGGTTGTTTTTTATCGAGCTTTCTTTCAATTAATCTCTCAATTTTTTTAAAGCGATACATATCATCCTCAGAAATTAAGGTTATCGCCATTCCTTTTGTATTTGCCCTTGCCGTACGTCCAATTCTATGAACATAATCTTCAGCATCAGTGGGGACATCAAAGTTTATAACCAAGTCAATTCCTTTTATATCAATGCCCCTACTCATAACATCTGTGGCTATTAAAATTCTAGTTCTACCACTCCTAAAGTCACTTATTGTTTGCTCACGCTCTTTTTGCTCAAAATCGGATGAAATAGCTTGTGCATTTAACCTATTTTTCTGAAGTTTTCTTGTGAGCTGACTTACTTTTTTCTTTGTTGAGCAGAATACTATTATTGAGTTAAACTCTAATTTATCCGAGAGAAGATGTTTTACTAATGGTATCTTTTGCTCCTCATGAGCCATATAAACCTCTTGCAAAACTCCCTCAGCGGGCTTAGACACTGCTACGGAAACCTCTAAAGGCTCTTTAAGTATCTCATTAGCTAATTTTCTAATCTTTGGCGCCATAGTTGCACTAAACATTAAACTTTGCCGTTCTGCAGGAATAGTTTTAATGATTTTAATAATATCATCAAAGAAACCTATATCTAACATTCGATCTGCCTCATCTAAAATCAAATGTTGAATTGTTTCAAACTTCACATAACCCCTTTCCAAATGAGAAATTAACCGCCCAGGCGTAGCAATAATAACATCAGCTCCACCTTCAAGAGCCTCTCGCTCTTGATCCCAAGCGACCCCATCTCCACCACCATATACAGCTTTACAAACTGCATTTGTAAAATAGGCTAAACCTTGTACTTGTCGATCAATCTGAATAGCCAATTCTCTTGTCGGACATAATATTAATGCTTTAACACCAACTGTATTACTCTCTGAGAGTTGATTTAACATCGGTAACACAAAAGCGGCAGTCTTACCTGTACCTGTTTGAGCACAACCGATAAGATCATGACCATTTAATATCAGAGGAATAGCTTTAGCCTGAATTTCTGTGGCTTCATCAAAGTTTGCATAATAGACTGCATCCAGAAGAGTGTCATTTAATTCGAATTCCGTGAATTTCATCTAATTATTTTTACTTCAAGCCATCTTAATATGATAACAAAGGTAGTTGAAGCTCAACACCAAGAGACCACTTTAATAAATGCTAGATAAAATAAAAGAATTATAGTATTGAATTATATTTTAAATGGTGTATTCAACACACTTAATATTATATTTACCAGGCATCTTTATTTCCTTTCAATTAGATTCAAACGTAATCATTATTATGGCGTACAAAGGCCTTTGGGCATTTTTTAAATTTTCATGGACGCGTAAGTTATTTTTTAAGGCTCTTTATGAAGTATTACCTAGAGTGAATGGAAAAGGTGATTGGCAATTCATGAATTATGGTTACTCTCCTACTAAAAAAGAAGAATCAACTAACAAAAAACCGTTAGAAAATAAACTGCAACAACACCCTCTGAACATGTACCATTACTTGGCGTGTTGTGCTTCTATCAAAGAATTACACCTACTTGAAGTGGGCTCTGGACGTGGCGGTGGAGCAAATTATATAGCAAATAATTTTCAACCCAAATCAATCATTGGCTTGGATTTCTCTGCCTCTGCAATTAAGCTTGCAAAAAGTATGTTTGATTCACCTAATCTTTCTTACGTTGAAGGAAACGCAATGAATTTAGATTTTGAGTCTAATCACTTTGATGTGATAATAAACGTAGAATCTTGCCATGCATATGCAAATCAATCAAAATTTTTGAGTGAGGTTTTAAGAGTACTCAAGCCTGGAGGTAAACTTTTACTTGTCGACTTTAGAAAAAATCATTTGTGGCCTAATTTTGAAAAAGCCATGAATGCTTTGTCATTTAGAGTAGAAAAAGAGGATATATCAGGTAATGTTCTCAAAGCATTAAAAGAAGAGAGCTCTCTTAAAAAATCAGAAATTGATAAAAAAATGCCCAAATTTTTGAGAAAGTACTTTTACGAATTCGCAGGTCTGGAAGGAACTGAACTCTTTCAACAGATTGAAAGCGGAACATCTAAATACAAACGATTTATTTGTACTAAAGAATGATCTTCTTAGCTAAGATTATTTAATTTGGGAATTAAATCCGATCAATTAAGCTGAATGCTCAGATCAATATACTTTTTCATTCTTATTATAACCCTTTGTTGTGGTTCATTAAATGGTCAGAATCCATATTTGAAAAGTGGATCTGGCTATGTTGATGTTGAAGGCGGAAAAATTTGGTACGGTATACTTGGTGAAGGAGAAAAAACTCCATACCTCTATCTGCATGGCGGACCAGGAGGAAAGAGTGAGGGAGGAATCTATTTAAATAATATCTCTGATGAGCGCCCTATTATACTAATGGATCAGCTTGGTGGAGGCTTGTCAACATACCACGAGGACACCACACTTCTTAAAGTTGATAAATTCGTGGATCAGGTAAAAGCAATAA
>CAJWKU010000003.1 GCA_913043005.1 uncultured Cryomorphaceae bacterium | reverse complement strand
GGCTTTTTAGCTGCTGGCTTTTTAACTGCTGGCTTTTTAGCTGCTGGCTTTTTAGCTGCCGGCTTTTTAGCTGCTGGCTTTTTAGCTGCTGGCTTTTTAACTGCTGGCTTTTTAGCTGCTGGCTTTTTAGCTGCCGGCTTTTTAGCTGCTGGCTTTTTAGTCGCTGACTTTTTCCCAGATTCATCAGAAGATGATTTAACCTCTTTGGTAGTTGTTTTGGCGCCTTTTTTATTGACTTCTGGGGCTTTCTCGTTTTCTTGCTCTTTAGACATGAGCTTCAGATTTGTATTTTAATCAATGATAGGATTAAGCTTTTGATTAAAAGGGTTTAATTAAAAACAGCATCCAATTTTGGCACCTATCACGATGCTTACCAAAAAGGAATGCAAAAGTAGTTAATATATTGCGAATGAATAGAGTAAAAATAAAAATCTGTAGATATAAATTTTTATTTTTCTCTTAATCTAAAAACTTTTTTTTCAATAAATCGGTAGTTACCGAACCCGGTCGTTCCAATGGCATAGCCATTGCACGATCCCATATCAAATTAGTTAAAGTGCCAATAGACCTTGAAACTCCAAATAATACAGTGTAAAAATCATATTCTACAAGACCGTAATGCATCAATAATTGTCCGGAATGCGCATCAACATTGGGCCATGGGTTTTTCACTTTCCCAGTGGCCGCTAAAACATCAGGGACTACATCGAAAATATTAGAAATCAGATTAAAAAGTGGATCTTCAGGCATGTGTTTTAGTGCAAATTCACGCTGAGCGGTATAACGCGGGTCAGTTTTTCTTAAAACTGCATGACCGAAACCAGGAATCACTTTTCCATTTGCCAAAGTTGAATTACAATATTCTTTGATTTGATCTTTAGAAGGAACTTCAGTCCCGATGGAGTTTTTCATTTCCATCGTCCATTTTATAACTTCTTGATTCGCTAGACCATGAAGAGGACCTGCAAGTCCATTCATTCCAGCGGCAAAACTCTGATAAGCATCAGACAAAGCAGACCCCACAAGATGAACGGTATGAGCCGATACATTACCACCTTCATGATCGCTATGAATAGTAATGTAAAGCCTCATCAGCTCACGAAATTCTTCATTATCAAAACCGAGCATATGAGCAAAATTTCCCGCCCAATCTAATTTAGTATCCGGCTCAATATGCTGATCATTTTTATAAGCTCTTCGATAGATATATGCTGCAATTCGAGGCAACCTCGCAATTAAGTTCATAGAATCTTCATATGTATGTATCCAAAAGTCAGATTTAGGGCATCCGGAAGCATATTCTTTAGCGAAGACACTCTCCGTCCTAAGAGCCATTATGGCGATAACAAACTGAGTCATTGGATGAGCCCTAAACGGCAAGGCGTCAATAGTTTTAAATACATGTGGAGGAACGATTGCCCTTCTCGCCCAATTATTACTAACTCTCCTAACATCGTCATCAGTAGGCAACTCATTCATAAGAATTAAGTAAAACAGACCTTCAGGTAAAGGCTCTTCTCCCCCAGGATATTTCGGAAGCAATTTCTGAAGTTCTGGAATACTGTAACCTCTAAATCTTATTCCCTCATCCGGGTCTAATTTAGACGTCTCACTTATCAATGCTGGCATTCCTCGCATACCTTGATAAAGTTGAGAAACCTTAATATCACTAATTACCTCATTTCCATGTTTAGAGAGAAAGTCTTTAATTTCTTTCTGTGCAGCTGGAATTTTAGCAGCGAAGTGTTCTTGAATACGGTCCATTGTTTGTTATTTGAAATTTTGTCCATTAAAAATAGCAGTATCTCCCAGCATTTCCTCAATACGAATCAACTGATTGTATTTTGCCATTCGATCAGACCTAGATAAAGACCCCGTCTTTATTTGCCCTGTATTTAATGCCACTGATAGGTCTGCAATAGTAGTGTCTTCAGTCTCTCCTGATCGATGACTCATGACACAAGTCATTCCATTTCTTTGGGCTTTCTGAACAGTTGTTATAGTTTCCGTTAATGTACCAATTTGATTAACCTTTACCAAAACAGAATTCGCTGAACCTTCTTGAATACCGCGCTCTACTCTATTTACATTCGTAACAAATAGATCATCACCAACTAACTGAACTTTATTGCCTAATAAATTATTCATCTTAGCCCAGCCAGACCAATCATCTTCAGCTAAACCATCTTCAATCGAAATTATTGGATATCTATCTACCCAATCTGACCAGAAAGAGATCATTTCATCAGATGTTCGAGATTCTTGAGAGGAATTTTTAAATGTGTAAAGTCCTGTCTTCTTATCATATAATTCGCTCATCGCAGCATCCATTGCTATAAAAACATCTTCCCCTGAAACATAACCAGCCTTATGAATACTTTCCATAACTATTTCTAGAGCCTCTTCATTACTACCTATATTCGGAGCAAAACCGCCTTCATCACCAACATTAGTACTGAATTTTTTCTCTTTTAATAATGATTTTAAATTGTGAAAAATCTCTGTGCCCATTCTAAGCGCCTCACTAAATGTTTCTGCACCAACTGGCACTACCATAAACTCTTGAAAATCAATAGAATTATCAGCATGCTCTCCTCCGTTTAAAATATTCATCATTGGAACAGGTAAAGTTCTAGCTGTAACTCCTCCAATATATTGAAAAAGCGGAAGATTAGATGATTGTGCTGCAGCATGAGCAGCTGCAAGAGATACTGCTAAAATAGCATTAGCACCAAGCTTACTTTTATTAGCCGTGCCGTCCGCTTCAATCATCGCAAGGTCAATTTCAGCTTGATCGGTAACTTCAAGACCAACAATAGATTCCGCCAAAGTTGTATTAATATTCTCTACTGCAGTCAGAACACCTTTACCCAGATAAATAGTCTTATCGCCATCTCTCATCTCCACAGCCTCATGAACACCTGTAGAAGCACCACTTGGGACTGCTGCGCGTCCAAATGAGCCATCTTCGCAATAAACTTCAGCCTCAACTGTTGGATTCCCTCTAGAATCAAGGATTTGACGACCATGAATAGCAGTAATTATAGGCATAATATTAATTTATTTTTTAATCATTTTTATAAAATCTTCAAAGAGGTAACGCGAATCATGAGGTCCTGGTGATGCCTCTGGGTGGTATTGAACACTAAAGACAGGATAATCATTACGTCTTATTCCCGCAACCGTATTATCATTTAAATGTATATGAGTTAACTCAATTTTGGAATTTGTTTCAACATCTTCCTTAACAACTGCAAAGCCATGATTCTGACTCGTTATCTCTCCTTTACCTGTATCTAGATTCTTTACTGGGTGATTGATTCCACGATGACCATTATGCATCTTGTATGTTCTTAATCCAGAGGCTAGAGCTATCATTTGGTGGCCCAAGCATATACCAAAAGTAGGTAAACCCGAACTAATAATTTTTTTTGTCACTTCCATTACATCATAAGAAGCACTAGGATCTCCTGGCCCATTAGATAAAAAATACCCATCTGGATTTTCCAATTTTAGTGTTTCAAAGGGAGTGTCATAAGGGAAAACTTTTATATAGCAACCCAAGTCTATGAAGCAATTTAAAATACTCTTTTTGATGCCTAAGTCTAAGGCAACAATCTTTATTTTAGAATTCTCATTTCCAACAGTATATGGTTCTTTAGTGCTAACCAAGGAGCATAATTCTAGGCCTACCATAGAAGGCGTATTCTTCAATTTTTCTTTTAAGGAATCGATTTCGTCGATTTCAGTACTAATTAAAGCATTCTGAGCACCATTATCTCGAATATGCTTAACCAGCGCTCTAGTGTCAACGTCAGTAATCGCAACAATATCTTGGTTATACAAAAAGTCTTTTAATGTATTTCCTTCCGCCTTAACTCTTGATTGAACTTCACTGAAGTTTCTAGTAATCAATCCAGAAATCTGAACTTTTAGATTCTCCGAATCCTCATCGGCAATTCCATAATTACCAATGTGAACATTAGCAGTGACCATTATTTGTCCCTTATAGCTTGGGTCTGTGAAAATTTCTTGATAACCAGACATCCCCGTGTTAAAGCATATCTCTCCGCTCACTGTACCATCAAGACCAATTGAGCTTCCATGAAATACGGTTCCATCTTTTAAAAGAACAACGGCTTTATTTTTCATTTTTTTTAAAAATATTATAGCAGACACAAAAAAAGGATAAGAGTTTACCCCTTATCCTTTGCAAGTTAGCTGACAATTCATTATTCTTCGATCATTTATTCTTTTTCTTCTTGTTTGGAATCGACATCTGTGGAATCTTTATCAATCACCTCATTATCTTGAATTTCTGCTACATTCTCATTTTCAATTTTCTTTGAATCAGCTGCTTTTTTCGAGCGTCGTCTAGTGGCTTTTTTACCCTCTTTTTTCTCGTCCCGTCCGTAAATTTCATTATAGTCGACAAGTTCGATCATACACATTTCTGCATTATCACCAAGACGATTACCTGTCTTAATAATACGTGTATAACCTCCTGGACGATCACCAATCTTTAATGACACCTCTTTAAAAAGTTCAGTCACAGCATCTTTACTTTGGAGATAGCTGAAGACCATTCTTCTATTATGAGTACTATCTGTTTTCGATCTCGTAACTAGAGGCTCAACATACTTTTTAAGAGCTTTTGCTTTAGCTACAGTAGTATTTATTCTCTTATGAATAACAAGAGAAGAAGCCATATTACTCAGCATAGCCTTGCGGTGAGATGCTGTTCGACCTAAGTGATTAAATTTCTTACCGTGTCTCATTTTTCAATTATTCCTTATCCAGTTTATACTTACTTGTGTCCATACCAAAGGATAAACCCAAGTTTGCAACAAGATCCTCAAGTTCTGTAAGTGATTTCTTTCCGAAATTTCTAAACTTCATCAAATCTGCTTTTGTATAAGAAACCAAATCAGCTACTGTTTCCACTTCCGCCGCCTTGAGACAATTCAATGCACGAACGCTGAGCTCTAGCTCTGTGAGGGCCTTTAATAGAAGCTTGCGCATTTCCATAACCTCTTCATCATAACTCTCAACCTCTTGAATTGGAGCTACATCAGCTATCATACGCTCATCAGTAAATAACAAGAAATGTTGAATCAAAATTTGCGCGGCATCAGTAAGAGCATCCTGAGGAACAACACTACCATCAGTTTCAATTTCCATTATGAGTTTCTCAAAATCAGTTTTTTGCTCAACTCTAAAATTCTCAATATGATAATTTACATTTTTGATAGGAGTATATATTGAATCTAATGCAACAGTTCCTATAGGACTATCAAGTCTCTTATTTTCCTCTGCAGGAACATATCCGCGTCCTTTTTCAATAAACAAGTCCATTTCTACATTTACAGATTTATCTAAGTTACAAATAACTAAATCTGGGTTAAGAACTTGAAATGAAGTCATAAACGAAGCTAGATCGCCTGCAGTTATCACCTCTTTACCGGAAAGATTAACTTTTACACTTTCCGAATCAGAAGAATCAATTTGACGTTTCAATCGCACTTGCTTTAGATTCAGAATAATCTCTGTCACATCTTCTACAACGCCTTTAATTGTTGAGAATTCATGGCTTACGCCTGAAATCTTAACAGAGGTAAAAGCAAATCCCTCGAGAGAATTTAATAATACTCGGCGCAAGGCGTTACCTACGGTTAAACCGTAACCTGGCTCGAGTGGACGGAATTCAAATTGACCGTATGTATCTGTTGTTGAATTAACGATAACCTTTTCAGGTTTTTGAAATTGAAGAATAGCCATAATCTTATTTTGAATAAAGTTCCACGATGAGTTGCTCTTTAATGCCTTCAGGAATCATGTCGCGTTGGGGAATGCTCATTAATGAGCCAGACATGGTAGCTTCGTTCCACTCAATCCATGGATATTGGTGAGCAGAACCTGAAAGGGAAGCTGTAATAACCTCTAGGGTCTTTGACTTTTCACGAACGGCAACAACATCGCCAGGTTTAACATGAAAAGAAGGGATATTAACAATGTGACCATTTACCGTAATATGGCGATGCGAAACTAATTGACGCGAACCACGTCGGGTCGGTGCAATACCAAGACGATAAACCACATTATCTAACCTAACCTCGCATAGTTGAAGAAGCACCTCACCGGTAGCTCCCTTTGAACGCGAGGCGCGATCAAACAAATTCTTGAACTGACGTTCAAGAATACCATAAGTATATTTTGCCTTTTGCTTTTCAAGCAATTGAACAGAATATTCAGATTTTTTACCGCGTTTCCTCTGGAAACCGTGTTGTCCGGGAGGGTAATTACGTTTGTCAAGAGCACGGTCTGGACCGAAAATCGGTTCACCGAATCGACGTGCAATTTTTGTTAGGGGACCTCTATAACGTGCCATTTCTTATTAATTCTTATTTATAAATATTATACTCGACGGCGCTTTGGTGGACGACAACCATTGTGAGGAATGGGAGTAATATCCACAATCTCAGTAACCTCTATTCCACTATTATTCAAACTTCTAATAGCGCTTTCACGACCATTACCTGGGCCTTTAACATAGACTTTCACTTTTTTCAAACCCGCTTCTAAAGCTGGAGTTGCTGCATTTTCAGCAGCCATTTGAGCCGCATAAGGGGTGTTCTTTTTTGAACCTCGAAACCCCATCTTGCCAGCAGATGACCAGGATATTACCTGACCTTGAGTATTAGTCAAAGCGATTATAATATTATTGAACGTAGAGCTCACATGGGCTTCACCCACGGCATCTACCTTTACTTTTCGCTTTTTTGCAGTTTTTGTTGACTGTGCCATCAGTTATATGATTATTTCGTTACCTTCTTTTTATTCGCTACTGTCTTTCTCTTACCTTTTCGGGTACGAGAATTGTTCTTGGTATGCTGACCACGCAGTGGCAAGCCTAGTCTATGTCGTATACCACGCTGACATCCAATATCCATTAATCTCTTAATATTCAATTGAGTTTCAGAACGTAACTCGCCTTCCACTTTAACATTATCTGTTATATAGTTACGAATACCTTGGAGCTGCTCATCTGTCCATTCCTGAACTTTTACATTATAATCAACACCTGCCTCTGTGAGAATCTCACGAGATCGTGATCGACCAATACCATAGATGTATGTCAATCCAATTTCTCCACGCTTATTTTTCGGGAGGTCTATACCTGCTATTCTCGCCATTTCTTTCTTCTAAAATGAATTAACCTTGACGTTGTTTAAACCTAGGGTTCTTCTTATTTATAATATACAAACGCCCTTTTCTGCGGACAATTTTACAATCCGCACTGCGTTTTTTTAGTGATGCTCTTACTTTCATAATATTCTACTTAAAACAAATCTATTTAATATCGATAAGTTATACGTGCCTTTGACAAATCATATGGTGATAACTCTAACTTAACCCGATCCCCCGGAAGAAGCTTTATATAGTGCATTCTCATTTTACCAGAGATATGCGCTGTAACGACATGACCATTTTCTAATTCTACACGAAACATTGCATTTGAAAGATTTTCAGTAATCGTTCCGTCTTGAGTAATTCCTGGTTCTTTTGCCATTATATCGAAGTATTTCTGCCACGCATACGACCACCTTCCATAAGGCCATCATAATGACTATTCAACAAGTAACTCTCTATTTGCATTAAAGTATCTAATACAACTCCAACAATAATCAAAAGAGATGTTCCACCATAAAACTGAGCCCATTGCATATTAATTCCCAATGTCATCGCAACGGATGGTAGTATCGCAATTAAAGCCAATAAAATAGCTCCAGGCAATGTTATTTTCGCCAAAACATCATCGATATAATTCCCGGTAGCCTCGCCTGGTTTGATACCAGGAACAAATCCACCATTGCGCTTTAGATCATCAGCAATTTGAGTGGTGTTAATCTGAATAGCAGTGTAAAAATACGTGAATACTAAAATCAACATTGCGAAGACAAAATTGTACCAAAACCCTTGAATATTGCCAAACACATCAACCACCCAAGTAGCTCCTGAACCTTCAAGCCCAGCATATTGAACTACAGTAAGTGGCACAAACATTAAAGCCTGAGCAAATATTATTGGCATCACACCTGATGCATTTACCCTAACTGGAAGATAGCTACGACCCAAAGATTTACTACTTCCACCAGCAACTCTCTTTGCATATTCTAACGGAACTTTTCTGACTGCCTGGGTAATAGCAATGGCGAATAAAAAAACTAAGTATAAAGCCACAATTTCAATTAAGAACTTTATCCAACCTCCTCCTGAGGGACTTAATTGTGTAGCAACTTCTTGGAAAAAAGCCTGAGGGAAATTAGCAATGATTCCAATCATTATTAACAAAGAGATACCGTTTCCTACGCCTTTTTCGGTGATTCTTTCCCCTAACCACATGGCAAAAATAGTCCCTGCTATTATCACCACCCATGAAGCCATCCAAAATGTTGACATTGGCAAAGTAATATTTACACCCTGATAAATCAAATTTGTTATGTAACCGGGAGCCTGAGCTGCGACAATCAATATTGTCAAATATCTAGTTATCTGATTTAACTTTCGTCTACCTGACTCACCCTCTTTTTGCATTTTCTGTACAGCTGGAACCGCAAGGCCTGCAAGCTGTATTACAATCGAGGCTGAGATATAAGGCATAATACCAAGAGCTAAGATAGAAGCATTAGCAAAAGCACCTCCAGAAAAAGCATTAATTAAACCAATTAAACCTTCAGAGGCCTGGCTCTGTAGATTCTCTAAACTACTAGGATCTATACCCGGAAGAACCACGTTTGAACCCAAGCGGTAAACTAGAAGCAAACCCGCAGTCAATAGTAGCTTTTCCCGGAGCTCTGTTATGCCCCAAATGTTCCTTAGAGTTTGGATAAACCGGTTCATGTTATTGTTTAGTTACTTTTTCAGAAGACTTGCTGGGAACAGAGGCTTCTTCATTTTCTGGGCGGTTTGTAATAATGTAAATTGTACCTCCTGCTTTTTCAATAGCCTTCTTGGCACTTTCACTTACTTTATTTACTCTCACATCAATTGCAGAAGTGATTTTTCCACGTCCCAGTATTTTTACGAGGTCATGTTTACCTGCCAATCCGTTATCCATCAAGGTATCAAGATTAATCTCTTTTACAGACTTTTCATCCACTAACATTTGTATAGTATCAAGATTAATTCCACGATATTCAATCCGATTAGGATTCGTAAAACCAAATTTTGGAACTCTTCGCTGCAGTGGCATCTGACCACCCTCAAAGCCAATTTTTTTACTGTAACCAGATCTAGACTTAGCACCTTTATGGCCACGCCCTGCGGTTCCTGCTGAACCACTACCCTCTCCACGACCAAGTCGTTTTTTGGTGAATGTTGAACCTGCTGCTGGCTTTAAATTATGGAGTGACATATTGTTAATAATATTTATTTAATTTCTTCGACAGACACTAAATGATTCACAGTTCGAACCATTCCTGCAATTTGAGCATTATTATCATGTTCAACGCTATGATTAATCTTTCGTAAACCCAGAGCAACCATAGTTGCCTTTTGATTGGGCGGACGATTAATTACGCTCCGTTTTTGAGTTATCTTAATGCGTGTCATACTAAAGCTTTATTTACCGTTAAAAACTTGTGAAACATTTATTCCTCTTGACTTGGCAACTTGCTTAGCATCCCTTAAAGAATGCAAAGCCTCAAAAGTAGCTTTAACCAAATTATGAGGATTAGAAGAGCCCTTTGACTTGGCTAGAACATCGTGAATACCGACACATTCTAAAACATGACGCATAGAACCTCCTGCAATCACTCCTGTCCCTGAGGATGCTGGGCGAAGAAACACTCTTGCACCACCAAATTTACCATCTTGTTCGTGAGGCAGGGTGCCCTTAACAACTGGAAAACGATACAAGTTTTTCTTTGCATCTTCAATACCCTTATTTACAGCTTCGGATACCTCTTTACTTTTACCCAGACCGTAACCACCGATACCGTGCTCATCACCGACAACAACAATAGCAGTAAAGCCAAATGTTCGTCCACCTTTTGTAACCTTAGTCACACGCTGAACACCAACTAATCGGTCTACTAATTCAAGACCACTAGGTTTTACTTTTTTCACACTTTTATCTTTCATATTCTAAATCAGAATTTCAGTCCAGCTTCACGGGCTCCGTCAGCTAGAGATTTAATACGTCCATGATATAGATAACCTCCACGGTCAAAGGACACGGATTCTGCTCCAACTCCTTTTGCCACTTCAGCGATCATTTTCCCTACTTTAAAAGCACGCTCAATTTTAGTCCCTGTGAGCACTTCACCATTTTTTGATAATGATGAGGCAGCACCAAGGGTCTTGCCATTTATATCGTCGATGAGCTGAGCATATATTTCTTTACTACTTCTATAAACAGCTAATCTAGGACGCTTATCTGTCCCTTTAACCACGTTCCGAATCCGCATGTGTATGCGTTGTCTACGATTCATTTTTTTTATTGCCATTATCTCTAAGTTTACTATTTAGCGGCAGATTTACCAGCCTTCTTACGAACAATTTCACCAACATATCGAACTCCCTTTCCTTTATAAGGTTCTGGTTTTCTAAATGAACGAATCTTTGATGCAATCATTCCAACTAACTGCTTATCAAAAGAGGTTAATTCTACAATCGGATTTTTACCTTTTTCACTGACAGTAATCAACTTAACCTCAGATGGTATCTGCATACTAATGTTATGAGAAAAACCTAAAGCCAAATCTAAAACTTGGCCACGATTACTAGCTCTATATCCTACTCCAACTAGCTCAAGTTTTTTAGTCCAACCTTCATTAACACCCATTATCATATTGAATATTAATGATCGATAAAGACCATGCGCAGCACGGTGAGTTTTGGAATCAGAAGGACGAGAAACTGTCACAACATTTTCTGAAACGGAGATCTCAATACCATCAGTAATATTCTGATATAATGTGCCGCCCTTACCTTCAACGGTTACAACTGATTCATTAATAGTCACAGTTACACCTGAAGGCACATTTATGGGGGATTTACCAATTCTTGACATTATCTATACCTTTTAATAAACGTAACATATAATCTCACCACCAATTTTTTTGGCGCGAGCTTCTTTATCGGTCATCATTCCATGTGATGTGCTTACAATTGCAATACCTAAACCATTTTTTACCCTAGGTAAATCAGTTGAGG
The DNA here is from genome assembly GCA_913043005.1 of uncultured Cryomorphaceae bacterium. GTDB lineage: Bacteria > Bacteroidota > Bacteroidia > Flavobacteriales > Schleiferiaceae > TMED14. The sequence continues at coordinate 99,172 of CAJWKU010000003.1, read as the reverse complement.
ACTTATAATTACGGAGACCCGGACTTGAAGCTCGATCAATCCCTCTTATTACGGGACGCTTGGATAATCTCTCATACTTTAAAGCAACCTTTAGAGTTCCTTGCGCCGTATCAGTAACCACTTTATAACTTGCTATGAAGCCTTGGTCCTGAAGAATTCTGGCAATTTCAGCCTTGACGTTACTTGATGGCAACTCGACCACCTGGTGTCCAGCTTTAGCACCATTACGTATGCGTGTTAAAAAATCTGCTATAGGATCTGTATACATCTTATTCTAATTGTAAATTACCAACTACACTTCTTAACGCCTGGTATTAAACCAGATAAAGCCATTTCACGAAACGTCACTCTGGAAAGTCCAAACTGACGCATATAGCCCCGAGGGCGACCTGTGAGCTTACAACGGTTGTGTAACCTAACCGGAGAAGCATTTTTTGGTAGCCTTTGCAGACCTGCATAATCACCAGCTGCTTTCAGAGCCTCTCGTTTATCAGCATATCTAGCAACAACTGCCTGACGTTTGCGCTCGCGCGCTTTCATTGATTCCTTAGCCATAATACTATTTCTTAAAAGGCATTCCAAATTCTTGGAGAAGCGCTTTGCACTCCATATCTGTTTTCGCACTTGAAACAAACGTTATGTCCATTCCAGAAATACGACTCACTTTATCAATTTCAATTTCAGGAAAAATAATTTGTTCTGTAATACCAAAAGTAAAATTTCCTCTACCATCAAAACCTTCTTTTATTCCTTGAAAATCTCTTATTCTTGGCAAAGAGGATACTAATAACCTCTCTAAGAAGTCATACATTTTGGAACCGCGAAGCGTAACTCGAGCTCCTACAGGCATACCTTTTCTCAATTTAAAATTTGATATGTCTTTTTTGGATTTTGTAGCAACCGCCCTCTGACCAGCGATTATTGTCATCTCTTCAACAGCTGCATCAACTAACTTTTTATCTGAAACAGCAGCTCCTATACCTTGACTCAAAACAATTTTATCAAGTCTCGGAACCTGTAAATTGTGAGAATAGCCAAATTGTTCCTTCATCGCAGGAATTACTTTGGATTGATAATCAACTTTTAATTTTGATTCCATTACTTGATTGTATCACCGGTTTTTTTTGCAAAACGACTTGTTTCACCTTTTTCATTTACTTTTCGTCCAATACGTGTCGGATTACCTGCACCATCAACTAACATCAGATTTGAAACGTGAATAGGTGCTTCCATTTTAGCAATTCCACCTTGGGGACTGCTAGCCGAAGGTTTTTGATGTTTTGTAACCATGTTTAAACCTTCTACAACAGCCCTTGACTGTTTGGGTATCATACGAATAATCTTACCCGACTTACCTTTGGAAGTACCAGCGATTACCATTACCGTATCTCCTGTTTTTATATGAAACTTTGCCATCTTATAGTATAGTCTTAAAGCACCTCTGGTGCCAAGGAAACAATTTTCATGAATTGCTTTTCACGTAACTCTCTCGCCACAGGACCAAAAACACGAGTACCTCGCATTTCGCCAGTTGGGTCCAAAAGAACGCAAGCATTATCGTCAAAACGGATATAGGATCCATCAGGACGTCGAACTTCTTTTTTAGTACGCACTACAACCGCAGTTGCAACCGTACCTTTCTTTGCACTACCTGAAGGCAAAGCCTGTTTTATTGTAACAACAATTTTGTCACCAACACTAGCGTAACGACGTTTTGTTCCACCTAAAACACGGATAACCAAAACTTCTTTGGCACCAGTATTATCTGCAACTCGGAGACGTGATTCAGTTTGTAACATCTTATTTTGCTCTTTCTATAATTTCTATTACACGCCAAACTTTGGTTTTACTCATCGGACGTGTTTCCATAATTTTCACCGTATCACCACTGTTACAATCATTTTTCTCGTCATGAGCATGCAATTTCGTAGTGTAGGTTATGAATTTACCGTACATAGGGTGCTTCACGCGACGCGAAACAATAACAGTTACAGTTTTATCCATGGAGTCACTTGTAACAACACCAATTCGCTCTTTTCGGAGATTTCGTTTATCTTCCATCAATATCATTTATTTGGAGTTACGATTAGACATTTCCATAGTAAGTCTAGCTACTATTTTTCTTGTACTGGCAATTCTCATGGGATTTTCTAAGGGGGTAATACGGTTCTTCATTTTCATATCCGCAAGGTCCTTGCTCAACGCGCTAAATTGCTTTGAGAGTTCTTCTTGACTTAGATTCCGAATTTCATTCATTTTCATAATGCTAACAATTAGGAATTTGTAACTAAATCTCGACGGGTAACTAATTTGGTTTTGACAGGCAACTTTTGAGCCGCAAGCCGAAGAGCCTCTAAAGCAACCTCTTTAGATACTCCATCACATTCAAATAACATACGACCTGGGCGAATAACAGCTGCCCAATATTCGACAGAACCTTTTCCTTTACCCATACGAACTTCTAAGGGTTTCTTTGTGATTGGTTTATCAGGAAAAACACGAATCCATAACTGTCCCTCACGCTTCATGTAACGAGTAGCAGCAATACGTGCAGCTTCAATTTGCCTGGCGGTCATCCATACTTCTTGAATGGACTTTATACCATATGCTCCAAAAGCTAGGGTAGCTCCGCGCTGAGCATTACCCTTCATCTTACCTTTAAAGGTCTTCCGGAATTTAGTTTTTTTCGGTTGTAACATATCTCTTTGTGCGAATTATGCTTTGCGATTATTACGACGATCATTATTATTGCGACGATCATTAGAATTTGATCGACCCTTTGGGCCGCCACTTGGTCCACCTGATTTTGGTCTTCCAGACACACCTAAAACGTTATTCAAGTCTCGTTTTCCGTATACCTCACCTTTCATTATCCATACCTTGACTCCTATACGACCATATGTAGTATGAGCCTCAGACCAATGATAATCAATGTCTGCTCGGAAAGTATGCAGAGGAGTACGACCATCTTTAAACTTTTCAGAACGTGCAATTTCTGCACCATTCAATCTTCCACTCAATTGAACTTTTATTCCTTCAGCGCCCATTCTCATTGTTGAACTAATACTCATCTTAACTGCTCTTCTAAAAGAAATACGCCCTTCAATTTGACGAGCAATAGAGTCAGCTACCAGTTTAGCATCTAATTCAGGCCTCTTTATTTCATGGATATTTAACTGAACATCTTTTTTGGTAAGTTTTTTTAGCTCCTCTCTTAGTTTCTCTACCTCAGAACCACCCTTACCTATTATCACTCCAGGACGGGCAGTTGCAATTGTTATAGTGACAAGCTTCAACGTACGCTCAATTATTATTCGCGATACATTCGCTCTCGATAGACGGGCATGCAGATACTTTCGGATAGCTGCATCCTCTGCTATTCTATCACCGTAGTTCTTACCACCGTACCAGTTTGAATCCCAACCTCGAATAAAACCGAGACGATTACCGATTGGATTAGCTTTTTGACCCATTATTGAACTTCTTTAACTTCAGTTATACTCGAATTTTCTGTAGTGTTTGACTCACCTATGACAATCGTTACATGGTTGGATCGTTTACGAACACGGTGCGCACGACCCTGAGGAGCAGGTTGCACTCTCTTTAACATCCGCCCGCTATCAACACTAATTGTCTGAACAATCAGCTCTTTTTCGTCCATTGAAACTCCTTCATTCTTTGTTTCCCAGTTACTAAGTGCGGAAACCAAAAGTTTTTCCAAGCGAATAGATGCCTCCTTACCATTATTCTTTAAAGAATAAAGTGCTTTGGTCACTTCCATACCTCTAATCATATCGGCTACTAAACGCATTTTTCTTGGAGAGGTTGGGCAATTATTCAATTTAGCTGAAGCAACATTTTTACGTGATTCCTTCAATGCTATTGCTGTATTATGTTTACGTGATCCCATAACTTACCTTTTACCCTTATCTTTTTTACCAGCGTGTCCTCTAAACGTACGCGTTGGAGAAAATTCACCTAGTTTATGTCCGACCATGTTCTCTGTAACGTAAACCGGTATAAATGTCTTCCCATTGTGAACAGCAATTGTTTGACCAACAAAGTCTGGACTAATCATCGAGGCCCTTGACCAAGTTTTAATCACACTTTTTTTGCTTGCTGCTACATTTTCCATCACCCTCTTTTCAAGCTTGTAATGTATGTATGGTCCTTTTTTTAGTGAACGTGCCATTAGTTATTTCTTCCTTTTTTCAATAATATACCGACTACTCTCTTTTTGTTTAGCGCGTGTTTTAAATCCTTTCGAAGGAATGCTATTACGCGATCGAGGATGGCCACCAGACGCACGACCCTCTCCACCACCCATTGGGTGATCGACCGGATTCATAGCTACACCACGAGTACGTGGACGACGTCCAAGCCATCGACTTCTTCCAGCTTTACCACCAACAAGTTGAGCATGATCACTGTTAGAAACAACTCCAACAGTAGCCATACACTCTACTAAAATCATACGCGTTTCTCCAGAAGGCATTTTCAAGGTTGCGTATTTGCCATCTCGAGCAGCCAACTGAGCGAATGAACCAGCAGAGCGAGAAATTATTCCTCCTTGACCAGGTCGGAGTTCAATATTGTGAACAATAGTACCCAATGGTAAATCAGCTAGCTTTAGAGCGTTTCCAACCTCTGGTGCTGAACCAGGACCGGAGACTATTTTCTGTCCAACATCTAATCCGTTTGGAGCAATTATGTAGCGCTTTTCTCCATCAGCATATACTACCAAAGCAATAAAAGCTGATCTATTCGGGTCATACTCAATAGTCTTGACAGTTGCAGGAATTTCAAACTTTTCACGCTTAAAATCTATAACCCGGTATCGTTGCTTCGCTCCGCCTCCGATGTAGCGCATGGTCATTTTACCGGAATTATTTCGGCCGCCACTGCGCTTTTTCGACTGTGTCAAAGATTTCTCTGGAGATGATGCAGTAACGGCACCATAGTCATTAACAACACGGAAACGTTGTCCCGGAGTAATAGCTTTTAATTTACGTACACCCATTTTCGATTATAAATTAGCATAAAAATCAATGGACTCTCCACCTCTGACGTCAACGATAGCCTTTTTGTAGGCAGGCTTATTACCAGACAGCGTTCCCGCCTTAGTAAATCGAACAACTTTTTTAGCAGGAACAATAAGAGTTCGCACACTTTCAACATTTACATTGTAGGCTGCCTCAACTGCTTTCTTTATTTCAACCTTATTAGACTTTCTCGCAACTACAAAAGTGTAGCGATTCATTCTTTCCGAATCTGCAGAAGCCTTCTCAGTTATAACCGGTCGAATTAAAATACTTTCCATCACTTTGTAGTTAATGCAGTTTGAATTTTCTCTATTGACCCTTCTAAGAGTATCAATGTGCCTGCATTCAAAATAGAATAAGTATTTAATTCTGAAGCAGTTACAACATTTGATCCCTCAAAATTGCGGGATGACAAATATACATTTTTATCTGACTCGGGCAACACAACAGTACATTTCTTCCCTGAAAAGCCCAAAGCATCTAGCACAGAGGCATATTCTTTAGTCTTTGGGGCCTTAAGTGTAAATTTATCTAAAACCATAATTTGGTTATCCAACGCCATCATGCTTAAAGCAGACTTACGTGCAACCGTCTTAAGTTTTTTATTAAGTTTAAAGCCATACTCATGCGGCCTTGGGCCAAATACAGTTCCACCTCCACGATATAAAGGAGATCTCATACTTCCGTGTCGCGCGCCACCTGTTCCCTTTTGTTTATGCAGTTTTTTCGTAGTTCTTGATATTTCCGATCTTTCCTTCGCTTTGTGTGTACCTTGACGTTGATTTGCAAGATATTGTTTAACATCTAAGTAAACCGCATGTTCATTAGGTTTTACACTAAAAATATCATCATTTAATACGGCTTTCCGGCCAGTATCCTTTCCTTTTTGGTTAACAATGCCTATCTCCATTATTTCTCAACAATTACGACAGATTGTCTTGCGCCAGGGACAGAGCCCTTTACTACTAAAACATTCTGTTCTAAGTCAACTTTTAAAACTTGAAGATTCTGGATCTTCACTCTTTCATTACCCATTCTTCCACCCATCCGAGTCCCTTTAAAAACTCTAGATGGATCTGAACCAGCACCAATAGAACCTGGAGCCCTTAGACGGTTATGTTGTCCATGGGTCGCTTGACCAACACCTGCAAAGCCATGTCGTTTCACAACGCCCTGAAAACCTTTTCCTTTGGAAGTACCCGCAACATCAACGAATTCACCTTCGCTGAACATATCTACAGTTAATGTATCTCCCAAAACAACTGAGCCTTCAGTAAAGTCTCGAAACTCTACATAGTTTTGTTTTGCAATGGTATTTGCTTTTTGGGCATGGCCAATAGCAGATTTATTTGGGCGCTTTTTATCGCCAAACGCAACCTGCACAGCAGCGTAACCATCGACATCTTTATTTTTAATTTGGGTAACCACACAAGGGCCCAATTCGATGACCGTACACGGGTAGTTTTTACCATCCGCGTCGAAGATGCTGGTCATTCCGATTTTCTTGCCAATTAGTCCAGGCATGATATTTACGGTTCTGAGTTAAACTTTAATTTCTACTTCCACACCACTTGGCAATTCTAACTTCATCAATGCATCAATTGTCTTGCTGGATGAAGAATAAATATCCAATAGACGCTTGTAACTTGACAGCTCGAACTGTTCGCGTGCTTTTTTATTAACGTGAGGTGAACGTAACACAGTATATATGCGCTTATTCGTTGGAAGGGGTATCGGACCATTTACCACGGCACCCGTACTCTTCACTGTTTTCACAATTTTCTCTGCACTCTTGTCCACTAACATGTGATCATAAGACTTGAGTTTAATTCTAATTTTCTGGCTCATAGGTTCGCTAATAATTATTTACTACCTCGTACACTTTCAATTACCTCTTCTGAAATCCCTTTAGGAGTCTCTGCATAGTGACTGAACTCCATAGATGAACTTCCTCTTCCCGATGTAATGGTCCTCAAGGTTGTTACATAACCAAACATTTCACTAAGAGGAACTTTCGCATGAACAACAGAATCTCCTTCTTTTGTATCCATACCTTCCACCATACCACGTCTTTTATTCAAATCACCAACAACATCACCCATAGAGGCTTCAGGCATTACCACTTCAATTTTCATCAATGGCTCAAGAATAATCGGCTTAGCTTTTTTTGCAGATTCGCGGAAACCTAATCTCGCCGCCAGTTCAAAAGAAAGAGCATCAGAATCTACTGGATGAAATGATCCATCCTCCAAAATGACTTTCATGGAATCAACACCATATCCAGCAAGTGGACCATTTGTCATAGCTTCTTTGAAACCTTTTTCAACTGCTGGAATAAATTCACGAGGAATATTCCCTCCTTTTATTTTGTTTATAAATTGCAAACCTCCAGCTTCAAAATCCTCGTCGGCTGGACCAATTTTAAAGTCGATATCAGCAAATTTACCGCGACCACCAGTTTGTTTCTTGTATTGCTCACGATGTCCTGTCTCAAAAGTTAATGCCTCCTTATATTGAACTTGAGGAGCTCCCTGATTACATTCGACTTTGAATTCACGACGCATTCTATCTACGAGAATATCCAAATGTAATTCACCCATTCCTGAGATAACTGTCTGGCCTGTTTCTTCATCAGTTGCAACTCTAAAAGTAGGATCTTCTTCTGCCAATTTAGCTAAGGCAATTCCCATTTTGTCCATATCTGCTTGAGTTTTGGGCTCAACTGCTAAACCGATAACAGGTTCTGGAAATGTCATTGATTCAAGAACAATAGGACGCTTTTCATCACAAAGAGTATCACCTGTTCGGATATCTTTAAAACCAACGCCAGCACCAATATCGCCTGCCTCAATAGAAGCTATGGGATTTTGTTTATTAGAGTGCATTTGAAAAATGCGAGAAATACGCTCTTTATTTCCAGTTCTTATATTTTTAACATAGGAACCAGCATCCGTTTTTCCAGAATAAACCCTAAAAAAACATAACCTACCCACAAATGGGTCCGTAGCAATTTTGAATGCCAAAGCTGCGAAAGGTTCGTTGGAATCTGGCTTTCGCATTTCTTCCTCGTCTGTATCTGGGTTTGTACCAACTATACCTTCAACATCCAATGGTGATGGCATGAAAGACATAACAGCATCTAACATTGTTTGCACTCCCTTATTCTTAAAAGCCGAACCACACAAGACAGGAGTTATTTTTTGAGCTACAGTCGCTTTTCGTATAGCTGAAACCAATTCCTCTCTTGTAATTGCATCTGGATTATCAAAGAATTTCTCGAGCAATGAGTCATCAAACTCTGCAACTGATTCCACTAATTTTTCACGGTATTCTTTAACCGTCTCAACTAAATCCTCGGGAATATCTACCTCTTTGTAGGTCATTCCTTGAGTTTCATCGTCCCAAATGATTGCCTTGTTATCCAGCAAGTCAACAACACCCTTGAACTCCATCTCCGCGCCTATAGGAATTTGAAGCGGTACTGGGTGTCCCTTTAATTTTTCATCAATTTGACGAACTACGCTGAAAAAATCAGCACCCGTTCTATCCATTTTATTTACAAATGCTATTCTTGGAACGTTATATTTTGTTGCCTGTCTCCAAACCGTTTCAGTTTGAGGCTGAACACCCCCAACAGCGCACAATAAAGCTACTGCTCCATCTAATACTCTAAGAGACCTCTCAACTTCGACTGTAAAGTCCACGTGCCCAGGGGTATCGATAATATTTATCTTATATTCCTCGGTATCAGTCAGGTCCTTACCTTGATCAGTCGGAAACCTCCAAAAACAAGTTGTTGCTGCAGATGTAATCGTGATTCCTCTTTCCTGCTCTTGAACCATCCAGTCCATTGTCGCAGCACCATCATGCACCTCACCAATTTTGTGAGAAACACCAGTGTAATAAAGTATACGCTCGGTGGTAGTAGTTTTTCCGGCATCAATGTGGGCCATGATACCAATATTCCGGGTGAATTTAAGATCGCGTGTTGACATTAAATATATATTTAGAAACGGAAATGTGAGAATGCCTTATTTGCTTCAGCCATGCGATGAACATCCATGCGCTTCTTAACTGCAGCTCCTTCTTCTTTCGCAGCAGCCATGATTTCTCCAGCTAATTTAGCTGCCATACTTTTTTCGTTTCGAGCACGAGAATAACCTATTAACCACTTCATAGCCTGAGATATTTTTCGTTCAGGACGAATTTGTTGAGGAATTTGAAATGTAGATCCACCAACTCGGCGACTTCTAACTTCAACATGAGGCATAACATTGGTCAGTGCCGTCTTCCATTGCTCCAGACCATTGGCCTCCTCAGACTTTTCAGAAATCAGATCAATTGCATCGTAAAAAATCGAGTAAGAAGTTGACTTCTTACCATCATACATTAAATTGTTAACGAATCTTGTTACCAAGGGATCATTAAATCTTGGATCTGGCAAAAGTGGACGTTTTTTAGCACGAGTCTTTCTCATATTTTCCTTTTATTTTTTTGCTTTTGGACGTTTTGTACCATATTTAGAACGACGTTGCATTCTGCCGGCAACACCAGCAGCGTCTAGTGCGCCACGAACAATGTGATATCTAACTCCCGGTAAGTCTTTAACTCGACCTCCGCGAACCAAGACAATGGAGTGCTCTTGAAGATTATGACCTTCTCCTCCTATGTAGGCATTTACTTCATTACCATTAGTTAACCGAACACGTGCAACTTTTCTCATTGCTGAATTCGGTTTTTTCGGAGTAGTTGTGTAAACACGAGTGCATACTCCTCTACGTTGAGGGCAAGAGTCTAGCGCTGCTGACTTACTCTTTTTTTGTAATTTGACTCTTCCTTTACGGACTAGTTGTTGAATAGTTGGCATTCTTTAAATTGTTTTGGTTGTCGTCGCTACAATATTTTTACCCCTAGTTTTTTGGGGACTGCAAATGTAGCTGTTTTTATCTAACATTCAACGCACATTTGAAATCGCTTTTTCCAACTTTTTATCAGACACTAGAAAACATACCTTTGAAATCCAAATATGTTAAATTATCTCGAAGCTCTAAACTCAGCCCAAAGAAAGGCTGTAGAATGTACTAAAGGACCCGTTATGGTTATTGCTGGGGCTGGTTCTGGAAAAACTCGCGTCTTAACTTATCGAATAGCACATCTAATGAAATCGGGAGTTGACCCATTTAATATCCTTTCCTTGACTTTTACTAATAAAGCAGCCAGAGAGATGAAGGAAAGAATTGAAAATGTTTTAGACGGATCGGAAGCAAAAAATCTTTGGATGGGTACATTTCATTCCGTTTTTGCTAAAATCCTCAGAATTGAGGGACATCGACTTGGTTTTCCATCAAACTTCACTATCTACGACAGCGAAGACTCAAGAAAGGTTATTTCAGCCATCATAAAGGAGTCAGGGTTTGATAAAGAAGTTTACAAAGTAAAGACAATAGCAAATCGCATTTCCTCCTACAAGAATAATCTAATAACACCCAAGTCTTATTTAAGCAGAGCTGAACTTCAGGAGGCTGACGCATCTGCGCGAATCCCAAAACTTGGCGAAATATACTCCTCTTACATGGAAAAGTGTTTTCGAGCAGGAGCTATGGACTTTGATGATTTACTTGTCAAAACAAATGAATTATTTATGAAATTTCCAGATGCGCTTGCCAAGTACCAAGAAAGATTTAAGTATATTCTAGTGGATGAGTATCAAGATACAAACCACTCTCAATATTTAATTATCAAATCCTTAGCCAGCAGATATGAAAATATTTGCGTGGTAGGTGATGATGCGCAGAGTATTTATGCCTTTAGAGGTGCTAATATTCGAAATATTCTAAATTTTCAAAAAGACTACGATAATGCCATTTTTTTTAAACTTGAGCAGAATTATCGAAGTACTGAACGTATTGTAAAAGCGGCAAATTCATTAATAAAAAATAATAAAGAACAATTAGAGAAAAATATATGGACAGCAAACCCCTTGGGGGATAAAATTATAATTCATAAAAGTGTCAGCGACTCTGACGAAGGAAATTATGCTGCTCAAACTATTTGGGAAGCCCATATTAGAAATCACGTAGCATATGACGACTTTGCTATTTTATATCGAACGAATGCCCAATCAAGAGCATTTGAAGACTCTTTTCGGAGAAAAAATATTCCTTATCGCATTTATGGTGGTTTATCATTCTATCAAAGAAAAGAAGTCAAGGATCTAATTTCATATGTTCGACTGGTGGTCAACTTAAAAGATGATGAAGCATTTAAAAGAATAATAAATCTCCCCGCCAGAGGAATTGGTGAAACAACATTAGCACGTCTAAGTTTGGCAGCAAATGATCATAAAACCTCTATCTGGGAAGCTGCTCAAAATGCTTCAGAATGGCAAATTAAAATTAATCAACCAACAAAAGAGAAGCTCCTGGCATTTTGTGATTTAATTCTAAGCTACAGAATATTGACAGATGAAAAAGATGCTTTTGATATAGTGGAACATATAGCTCGATCTTCGGGCCTCGTTAAGTTTCTTAGTGATGACAAAACACCAGAGGGAGTAAGTAGATATGAAAATGTACAAGAACTTTTAAATGGTATAAAAGATTTTACAGAGGAGCAAAAAGAAATAGAAAATGGGAACGCTAGCATTCAATCCTATATGGAAGATATTGCTCTTATCACGGACGCTGATAAAAAAGAAAACGATAATCGACCCAAAGTAAGTCTTATGACAATTCACCTTGCAAAGGGTTTAGAATTTCCAAATGTCTTTGTTGTAGGAATGGAAGAGAATCTTTTTCCATCCATGATGAGTATAGGATCTCGAAGTGACCTCGAAGAAGAAAGGCGTCTATTTTATGTGGCGTTAACTCGTGCAAAGAAAAGTGCCCATTTAACATATTCACATGTACGCTATCGTTGGGGAAAACTTATTGACTGTGAACCTAGCCGTTTTCTTGATGAACTTGATGAAGAACACATAGATGCGCATGTTCCTGAATATAATTCAGGACAAAATTTTTCAAAAAAAATAAATGCATTTGACGTACCTTCGAAACAATCACATTTTTATTCCAAATCAAATAAAAAAAAGCAACCAGCAAAACCTGATAAACACCCGAATACTGTTAGATTTATTCGACCCGCAAATTTAAAACCACTAAAGGATTCAAAAAAATTTGGTGATCCAGCGTCAATGGCAAACGATACATTAAAAGCTGGGCATCGCGTTCTTCATGAACGTTTTGGCACTGGGACGATAACTGAAATAAATGGGGACCACATGGATCAAAAAGCGACAATTGCATTTGATAATGCAGGAGAGAAAAAATTGTTACTAAAGTTTGCTAAATTGCAATTAATTAAATAATGGACACCACGAAAATAGCTGCTCTAGCGCTTGACTACAATACAGATAGAGAACATCTAATCATGCCGGAATATGGCCGACATGTTCAATCAATGATTGAATATTGTCAAACTTTAACTGACAGGGATCATAGAACTAAAGTGGCAACAAGTATAGTTGACATAATTGGAAATCTAAATCCCAAATTACGAGATAATCCAGATTACCGCCATAAACTTTGGGATCATCTGTTTGTTATGTCAAATTTCTCCTTAGATGTAGATAGTCCTTATCCAATTTTAACAAAAGAAAAACTAAGTGAGCGCCCTGATCTCGTAGGATATCCAAAAAAGAGTCGAACACACAGATACTACGGTAATGTTCTTCAAGCCATGATTAAGACAGTGTCAGAAATTGAATCAAGCGAGGAGAGAGACCTGATGGAATTTGATATTGCAAATCAGATGAAACGAGCATATTTATCCTGGAACAAAGACAATGTCGATGACTCGATAATATTTTCTGAACTCAGAATTTTATCAGCAGGAAAGCTTGGCAATATTGATACTACTTTAACCGTAGCAAAGGGTGTTAAATCACAAAATGCCCCTCTAAATACAAAATCGAAAAAGAAGAAAAAACCTCAATTTAAACGGAAAGCAAATTTCTCTTCTCGTTCAAAACCCTAATATTGTGAGCAGTTTTAAAATAAAAGGCGGTAAAAAACTTAAGGGAGAAATACAGCCGCAGGGTGCAAAAAATGAGGTGCTTCAAATACTTTGTGCAGTTTTATTGACAGAGAAAAAGATACGGATATCAAATATTCCAGATATCGTAGATGTAAATAAGTTGATAGAAATATTAGAAGACCTCGGTGTATTGGTCCTTAAAAATGGTCATGGGGACTACACATTTTGTGCTAAGAATATTGATTTGGATTATTTACATTCTACCGCTTTTAAAGAAAAAGGATCCTCCCTGAGAGGTTCAATAATGTTGGTTGGACCAATGCTTGCTCGTTTTGGACAAGGCTATATTCCCAAGCCAGGTGGAGATAAGATTGGACGCAGAAGATTAGACACCCACTTTATTGGTTTTATGAAACTTGGAGCCAAATTTAAATTTGAAGAGAATTCAAATTTCTACGGAGTAGAAGCGCCAAAATCAGGATTAAAAGGTGCCTATATGCTACTGGACGAGGCATCAGTAACTGGTACTGCAAATATTATAATGGCTGCGGTACTCACAAAAGGGATCACAACAATATACAATGCAGCTTGTGAACCTTACCTGCAACAACTCTGTAATATGCTAGTGAGGATGGGGGCTAAAATTCAAGGAATTGGGAGCAACTTATTGCATATTACTGGAGTCGATAGCTTAGAAGGTACTGATCATAAATGCTTACCAGACATGATTGAAATCGGCAGTTGGATTGGACTTGCAGCAATGACAGAAAGTGAAATAACGATTAAAAATGCAGGTGTTCAATATCTTGGAGTCATTCCCGAGGTTTTTAAAAAACTTGGAATTGAACTGGAAATATTAGGAGATGATATTCACGTTCCCAGTCAAAAAAATTATTCGATAGGGTCATATTTAGATGGATCAATGACTACAATAAGTGATGCTCCTTGGCCAGGGTTTACTCCCGACCTTTTGAGTATTATACTTGTTACAGCAACTCAAGCCAATGGCTCGGTATTAATCCACCAAAAAATGTTTGAAAGCCGACTATTCTTTGTGGATAAACTAATTGATATGGGTGCTCAGATTATTTTATGCGATCCACATAGAGCCACAGTAATTGGCTTGAATCGAAAATTTCCATTACGCTCTACAACAATGACCTCTCCAGATATAAGGGCAGGCATAGCTCTTTTGATTGCCGCTCTTAGTGCAGAAGGCACCAGCACAATATATAATATAGAGCAAATTGATCGAGGATATGAAGCGATCGATGTCAGATTACGAAATATCGGTGCTGAAATTGAAAGAATTAATTAAACAAATCTTGAACACGTTCAAAAAAACCTTTATCTGACTTTCCAGGATTTGGTTTAAAGTTTTTCGACTCTTTCAAATCCTCTAATAAAGATCTTTCCTTGCTAGTTATTGATTTTGGAGTCCAAACAGAAACATGGACCAAAAGATCACCAATACCATAACCTTCAACACTTGGCAAACCTTTACCCTTTAACCTCAATGTCTTTCCACTTTGAGTCCCTGCATCAATTTTCATTCGCACCTTCCCAGTAACACTTGGAATCTCAACTGACGAACCCAAAGCGGCATCAGGAAATGAAATATAAAGCTCAAAGTGTAAATGTTGGCCTTCTCGTATTAAAGACTCATGAATTTCTTCTTCAATCGAAACAATAAGGTCTCCAGCAGGACTTCCTCCTGGACCATGGTTACCTTTACTTGCTACTCGCAATTGCATCCCATCTTGAACACCGGGTGGTATTTTTACACTTACAACTTCTTCAACTCTTTCTAGACCATCTGCTCCAACTCCAGCAGGTCGTTTGTCTATCATTTTTCCCGAACCATTACAGCCATTGCAAGCACTCGCAGTGCGCATTTGTCCAAGAATTGTGTTTTGAACTCTTGATATTTGGCCGGAGCCGTTACAAACAGTACAAGTTTTAAATGTTATACCATCAGCAGGTACAGCTCTGCGAATTTTAATTTTTTTCTCAACTCCTGAGGCAATATCAAATAGATTAAGTTTTACTCTAACTCTTAGATTTGCACCCCTAGCAGCTCCACCTCGACTATTCCCGCCAAAACCTCCAAAACCGCCTCCTCCAAATATGTCTCCAAAGTGGCTAAATATATCATCCATATTCATACCACCTTGACCACCCGAACCAGGACCAAAGGCTTGATGACCAAATTGATCATATTTTTGCTTTTTTTCAGGATTAGATAGAATTTCGTATGCTTCTGCAGCTTCTTTAAATTTATCTTCAGCGACAGCATCTCCTGGGTTTTTATCTGGATGATACTTAATTGCTAATTTTCGATAAGCTTTTTTAATCTCATCCGAAGATGAAGATTTACTTACACCTAAAACCTCGTAAAAATCTCGTTTTTGTGCCATAATTAGTTTGTGCTATCCGCTACTACCACTTTGGAATAGCGAATTATTTTTGACCCTAGCATATAACCTTTCTCAATCTCATCAATCACCTTTCCCTTTTGATCCTGCGAAGGAGGTGGAATAGTAGTTATGGCTTCCATAGTTTCCACATCCAGAATTTTACCAACAGCAGATTCCATGGGCTTCAACCCCTCAATTTTCAAGCTTCCAATAAGTTTAGCATATATAAGGTCTAGACCGATTCTTTCCTCAGATTCTTTTGGGAAATTTTTTAGAGCCCGATCTAGATCATCTATAACAGGCAAAATAGCTTTTATCACCTTTTCACTTGCCGTTGACATAAGATCAAGTCGCTCACGAGCATTTCTCTTTCGAAAATTCTCAAACTCAGCGTATAATCTCAAATTTTGATCTTTGAGCTCCTGAATTTGTTCTTCACCAGTAAGTTCTGGAGCATCAGTATCTTCAACCCCTTTTGTTACCTCCTCAATTTTTGGGTCTGCCGAGGTTTTCTCAGTCTTGGTTGTCTTTTTTTCTTTTGCCATGATAAATCCAAATGTGTATTCCCGAAAAAGCAAACAGTCTGCCAAACATGATCAGATGTCATATTGGCAGACTGCGTATATTTCTGTAGATTTTATTTTTTCAAAGAACTCAAAGCATTCTCAAGAGCCCCGCCTCTTAGACCCTTAGCAATTATTTTACCCTTACCATCTACAAGAAAGGTCATTGGAACTGCATTTACACCATAAATAGCAGCACCTTGAGCACGCCATCCCCTGAGATCACTAACATGACTAGACCATGTTAGTCCATCTTGAGCTATCGCCTGAACCCAACGATCTTTTGATTGGTCTAAGCTAACCGAATAAATTTCAAAGCCCTTACCAACACTAAATTTTTCATCTTTAAACTTTGCATAAGTTTTTACAACATTTGGATTTTCTCTACGACATGGCCCGCACCATGACGCCCAAAAGTCAACCAATACCAATTTACCTTTTAGATCACTTAATTTCATGATTTCCCCATTCGGGTTTAAAAAAGCCAATTCAGGAGCCTGATCTCCGATTTTAACATTAGCGACTTGATCATAACTGACATTATTCGGCCGAATAGTTATCTCTTTATAATTTGAGCTCGTAAACATCACGACAATTGCTACTAGTAAGATTGTTCTTGTTTTCATTTTAAATAAATTAAACTATCTGTTAAAATATTATTGCCCCCGACCAATGATTGTTACAGGGCCTGAATATCGCAATTGTTTATCGCATTGCAAAAGAATATAATAAGTTGATGGAGGTAACGGTTGACCATTATTATTGACTCCCGACCAGGTGTCATCGTAATTATCTTGATAATAAACTTGCCCACCCCAGCGGTTTAAAACGCGTAAAGTACAAGATTCATCAAAAGATACTTCGGATAAATCTAAAACATCGTTTATTCCATCCATATTCGCAGTTATGACATTTTGAACATTTGAGAAGTCAGGTGCCGTCAAATCTGGCAGCCAATAAATTAACACGGTATCAATTCCTTGACACCCATATTCATCTGTGACAATTGCAAAAAATGTAGTTGAATCTTGATATTGCCAAGCCTGTGGATTTTTTTGCCTTGAATTGTTAAAATAAACTGGCTTATCAGCAAGCCATTGATAAAAGGAGCCGGCTGAAACGTCGAGATATGCTGTATCGTTTCTAACTATTGATGTGTCATTTCCTAAATCAACATTTACCGACCATTGTATAACCGATATTGTGTCATACACTGTGTCAGGACAAGTTGATGAAGAAACTATCAGCCGAACTGTATAATCACCAGGTGACGACCATGAAACTCCTGCCACACTATCTCCAGTAGCCCCGAAAGTATTTGATAAATTACCAAAGTCCCATTTAAATGAAGCATCATTTGGAGTTCCACCTTCAGCATAAAAAAGCAAATTCTGGGCTTCAAAACAAGATTTTCCGGAATATTTAATCAAATAATCCGGTGCATCAAAAATATTGAAGACCTCATACACAGTATCAGTACAAACAAGTCCAGGATTGATGATCAACATTACCGTATAGGCCCCTGTGTCTAAATAGGTATATGAAGGCGAAGGTGAAGAACTCGAATCCGTTGTAGTCGTGGTATCACCAAAATCCCATAGATATGATATTGCTCCTGATGTTTGAGCCTGAAAGGACATTGTCTTCCCTGTGCACAATAAACTCGGTTTCTCTATTTGCGTTAGCATATCCGCAACGACATTACTAATACAGCTCGTGATATTAAATTGATAATCCCGACGAACTTTTGAAAGTAGAGTTCCATTTTCATACTCAGAAACACATATCCCAACGACAAACTGACCTGTTGTATTAGCAACGCCTGTTATAAAACCAGTAAGAGGATCTATTGTTAAAGCTGGAGTACCAGGTATTGGCATTGAACTTGTCTGAGGCAGAATAAATGGAATAGACGAATATGGAGGTGGGTCAGAAGAAGTAGGACTTGGATTAAAAGAAGAACCACCATTCAGAATATCGCAGAACTCGTAAAAAAGAGAATCTCCATTAGAATCAGCTGCTGAAGCATCAATATTCAGAGCATCAGATTTACAAAGTACTATTGGCGGAACAGTGGTAAACTGAGGCGTGCTATTGCAATTATCCATAGATGGTACTTGGATGGTGTAGGTGTTTCCTTTTCCTGAGGAGACAATATTCGCAATACTAGCATTTCTGCAGCATCGCTGGTAAGAAATGGTATACCCTCCTAATCTGGCAGGAAGAGACATGATATGAATATATTCCGCATATTCGGTACAAATATTTGGAGGCGTAGTCAAACATGGGTTACCTGTAGCTGACGGAACCTGAACAGTCGCTCCTTTTGATACTGAGGGGTTAAAAAGAACATTACCCTGATCATCAAATATTGTGAAATTAACAGACTGATCAAATGCTGCCCCACCTCCATTACAGTCTCTGTAAATCCTTAGTTTTATTTGATAACTATTATTTCCAGAACATGTGTAAGTTATCTCTCCACCTACCAAATGAGCAGCATTGAGGTCAGATGAAAAAAGTACAGAGCCACATAAAATTAGGGCGAAATACCAGATTTTAAGATTAGAAAGCATCTAATTTATTTAACTACTTTAATCCAAAGCTTACCTGAGTATTGACCACGTAAACCAGAGGATTTTGCAGAATCCGCCTGTTGATAACTTGGGAACTTCATCAAGTAAACGTAGAACATATCATTTCTTGTATCTCTAAAAACATTCGCTTGAATACCCCTGTTTCCTAGTTTTGACGCCATACGATTGGCATTACTCGATTCCCCATATACTCCTGCAGTCACATAATAGCCAGGAGATCCAGGAGTCACATTGTTTGCGTAATTCTCATTACGGTAACCTCGAATCACACCTTCACTTTGCAGAGCGCTATTCGAATTGGAATTCCAATCCTGATCGGAAATAGAAGGATTCATGGATGGTTTTTCCTTTCTAGATCTGCGTTGGTTTCCTGCTTCTTGAAGTTTCAGTCCTTCTTCCTGGAGATTCTTTTTAAGAGATTCTGTTTGTTTCTCAAGTTCTACTTTTTGAGCAGCACCTAATTCATCTTTAAACTCTTCAAGTCTCTCATTTAACAATTTTTCTGTCTCTTTCGAAGCCTGTCGCTGTTTGTCTTTCAAACGTTTAACCTCAGATTCAAGCCTTGAGTTTCTCTTATTATCACCAAATCGATATGACAGCATAAATTCATTTGACAAACCTAGCGATGAAGCAAAAGCATTTGTACTAAACTCATGAGAATAACCAACAGATAACAATGGAGTCAAATGAACTCCAGCATTTAAAGTAGCAGCATAATTACTTCTGTACATTGCCCCTAAGTAACCATATTCTTTCATGTTAAACATTAACCCAGCATCAACCTGTGGAGCAACAAATGCAGCCGCCCTTACTGTAACCATTGGACTAAGAACCATTCTATCCTTTTGAATTTGAAGATCATATTGAGTAGAAGCCACATAATGACGTATCAAATGATATGCAACCGGCCCACTGTAGTTGTTGGAATAATTTATAGTTGGGTTCAGAAGCTGCGGAACACTTAAACCTATGCGAAAATCACTAACCTGGAGATTTAAACCCAAATTCATATCTAATGTTCCATTTTGATTGGTAGGAAATAGAAATGGATCACCTTCATTTTTAACACGAACACTCGCCATATCAAATGAATTATTTAAATAACCTAAACCCAATCCGAAACTTAACACAGAATTTTCACTTAACTGAGCATGGTATGCATAATTACCATAAATACCAGAGCGAGAAACAATATCAGTAACGTCATTGAATGCATAAACCGAATAACCTATCCGTTCTTTGTTCAACGCGCCATTAAAAACTAATGCCGATGTCTCTGGAGCTCCCTCCATGCCCTGCCATTGCTGTCTGTGCATAGTTGTCAATGAACTAAACCCTTCCGCTCCAGACAATGCTGGATTGGTTATTTGAGGAGTGAAGAAGTAGGAGGCGTAAAGTGGTAATTGCTGAGCTTGAATAGATGTCAAACCAAAAACCAATAGAGTTATGGATAGAATTGCCTTTTTCATGATTGCTTTAGACTTTTAATTGCGATTTCGGTTATTGCTGATTACGAATTACAGTTATTGCTCCTCTAAAACGAGCATAATTATTATTGCATAATAAAATATAATAATATGTCCCGTCAGGAAGTGGATCACCTCCGATAGTTGTTCCATCCCATCCTGACATATATTTATTTTGTTCATATACTTTTGCGCCCCAGCGATTAAATATCAGGATGTCGCATGAATCAGATTGAACAACTTCTGAAAGATCAAAAACATCATTAAAACCATCACCATTCGGGGTAATGACATTCATCACATTTTCAAAATTTGTATCAAGTGTAGATGGGTCAAATTGTATTACCATCATGGAGTCAATTCCAAAACAGCCAAATGAACTTCGAACCTCAACATAATACGTTGTTGTATCTGACGTAGGTTTGGTCAACGGAGATGGATTCGTTGGATCACTGAAGTATACCGGTTTATCAGCATACCAATAGTACGTATTACCTCCACTAGCTCCAAGTTGAACAACTTCTCCTGGCATTACAGTTTGATCTAAGCCTGCATTTGGAGTAATTATAATTTCAGTAATTTGAAGAGTATCAAAACTGGTACAATTGTTTAATCCAGTCGCTTGGACTAGATATACCCCTGAGTCTTTCGCATAGAACGAACTACCTGTATATGAACCCAAAGGCCATGTCCACTGATACGAAAGACCCGAGCCAGTTACGCCGATTAGAACCGAATCACCCGCACACAACCCTAGACTATCGCTTGGAGCAACATTAACTACGGGTAAAGGAATGACATTTACTTGAAGAGGCCCAGTTGTCCAATTACATGCGCTGCTATTAATCACCAAACGATATTGAGCAGATCCAGCTATTAGAGCAGTATCAACAACTAATTCAAAAGTGGTATCATTTGGTAATGATTGCCATGCCCCTGATGAAATTGGGTACATCACCTCCCATTGATAAGTCCAATCATTCAAAAAGGATTGATCATGAGAACGTAACAATGTAGAATCACCAGGACAAATATCTAGTGACGCAACTGACTGCCCAGCCCACATAATGTTTTCGATATAAGTGTCAGGTACAGTATCCACAAAGATCTCAACACTGTAACTTGTATCTGGACACCCTCCTGGATTCCAGGATGTAACCAAAGCATATTTTCCTGAGGTTCCGGTGACAAAATTAGAACTTGTTTCACCGGATATAGCTATGGGTTGAATAACTCCAAACATATCAACAGTATCTTTTAACCACTGATAAGAAACAGTTACCCCAGCTCCTGCTTGAGGACCTCTTAACATTATTGTCTCATTTTCACAAAACTGTAATGAGTCAATTTGAGAATCCTTATCTAAAACTGTCAATGTGAACATTCCTGTTGCAACATGGGAGATGGATGTAACTGGAGAAAAAGTATTAATTGTTGTATCTAGTGTTGCAAGATCGCAGTTACCAGAACTACCGATAACTCCATAATCACCGCTAGCGGCAACTATTAATGAATCAGCCGTTGCTCCCGGAATTGGTGTCCCCGATAAAGTCCATTGATATCCGTCTAATCCTTGACTCGCATATATGACTACCGTATCTCCTTCGCACATTCCCCAATCATTAGAGGGGGTGTGATTATTAACGAAACCGCCAATAATGGAGTCAATTGATACTGAAGGAGCAACATTAACTAACATTTGAATGGTATCAGACCATAGAGATGGACTTGAAGACTTAACTGAAAGCCCATAAAAGTTATTTATTGAAATAGTATCAGGAACTAAAACCCAAGCGTATTTAACACCTGCAGAGATTGTATCTGCTACGGTGCCCACGGGCGCAGGGGTGACAGATTCCCATTTAACTATCGGCAAAGTATCACTCTGACCTAGGGTAAATGCACTTTTTTGACCCTCAGCAAGAAGTATATGAAAATCATTAATTACATTCATCCCTGGAGTTCCAATGGTGAGAGTCAACTTCAAAGAATCGCCTGTACACTTTGATAAATTGGGGACCTGGGTTAAGTCGATAGATTGAGAGTTAGCTAAGAAGGAAATGGAAATTCCCAATGCTGTAGCGAAGAATCGTACAAATGACATGCAAATATTTTTCGTTGGTTTAAGTCGTAAAGATAGGGCTCAAGATCTATGCCAAAAACATAAATACTTGATAAAGGTTACATAAATATGATTTACGAGGCAATTGAATGAGATTTCGATTTTTTAAACTAGGTTCAGTAGTTAATATAATTTTTATCAAATTGCTAAATATTTTAAATTCACATGACAAAGCAGAACTCATCATAAATCTTAAAATCTAAATGAAGAGACAAAACATATTTAAAAGTTTCAGAAACGCTCTACAGGGTTTTAAAACTGCTTTTGTGAAAGAGAGAAATTTAAAATTACAGGTTGTATCCGCTTTACTTATTATTTCAATGGGATTATTTTTTGAGATAACCTCTATGGAATGGAATTTAATCATCGTTGTTATTAGTCTGGTTTTCGTCAGTGAGTTAATAAATACATCGATTGAAACACTGTGCGACACTCTGCATCCAGATTTTAATATAGGAATCAAAAAAACCAAGGACATAGCGGCAAGCTCAGTTATTTTTGCTGCTTTATCTGCAATTATAGTTGGAGCAATTATTTTTGCACCCTATCTGAAAAAACATCTTTTTCAGCTTTAAATATGAGATACAAAAAATCAATCCACAAAAATAAACCTGAGCATAAAAAAATTTGCGATTCATTGAGATTACAAAAAAATTATTTTGATTGGGTAGGTTTTTATTGGATGAATGATATTGACCAAACATTGGAGCTTGGCGCTTTTTCTGGATCAAATACTGAGCATACCCTTATACCATACGGAAAAGGGATTTGCGGTCAAGTAGCTATCTCTGGAAAAATAATTGAGGTGCCGAATATCCATGAGGCAAGTAACTATATCGCCTGTTCATTGAAAACTAATTCGGAATTAGTTGTTCCCATTTATAAAAATGAAAAACTTATTGGTCAGTTAGATATTGATAGCCACTCGATTAATCCATTCAATCTAAGTGATAAAGCTCTCTTAGAAAAAATATGTGAATCCGTGGCTGATGATATAATGCCATGAATTATTGATTAAACCTTATTGCATCAACGGGATCTAACTTTGCAGCCATTGTAGCTGGCGCCAGGCCAGACACTAATCCAATCAATGCGGAAAGACCTATACCAGTAAATATATTTTCTAGACTCATTGCTAATTCGAATTCAGAATAAAGGGAAGCTACAGAAATTAAAATAGATACGAATAGTATTCCAAGTATTCCTCCAAGAATACTTAACAAAGTGCTTTCAACTAAAAACTGTAAAAGGATAAAGGAGTTTTTTGCTCCAAGAGCTTTTTGAATACCTATTTGTCCAGTCCTCTCACGAACACTAACAAACATTATGTTAGCAATTCCAAAACCTCCGACTAAAATTGAGAACCCTCCAATAATAGTTCCTGCAATACCAATAGCCGAAAACATTGTATCCAGACCTCCACTGATTATAGATGACTCATTTATCGAGAAATCATCCTCAGCCCTTGGGCTAAGTCTTCTTATTGCCCGCATATTTTGTTTGACCTCATCTTTAAGAAGTTCAAGTGAAACATTTTCTTTTGCTTTAAATTGAATTGATGATCCAGATAACTTATCTCCCCTAATTGATATCAATAATGATACGGGAATAAATATTTTGGAGTCATCAGACTCACCCACAAGACTACTACCTTGCTTATCTAAAACTCCGATAACACTGAACTGTCTGCCAAATGCTATTATGCTTCTTCCAATCGGATCTTTATCCCCAAAGAGTCCTCTAGAAACGTCTGAACCGATAATACAAACAGGTTTTCCTAGCCTCGTTTCTTTTTCAGAAAAGTATCTTCCAACTTCCAATTGCTCAGCTTTAGAAAATATTAATCCTACTTCAAAGGTTATTCCTTCAATACTTGCATTTTCAACATTTGAATTTTGATATTTTACAGTTCCTTTAGTGCCCGCCGCATAGCCCATGTATTGGGCTGAATTAAGACGGCGATTAAGTAATTTTTTGAAATCCTCATGACTCACTTCAGATCTCTGAAAATATTTCCACCATTCGTATCCATCGGCGCCATCTCCACCACCCCAGGGCCATTTTTGAACAAATACAACATCCGTACCTATAGTATCCACACTCGAACGAATATTCCTTTCCAGACTATCTACGATTGCATAAACTGAGATGATTGCGAATATTCCAATTGCTATACCTAACAAACTAAGGGAGGTTCTCAATCGGTTATTTATTAACACATTCCAGGCAAATCGATAAGACTCTGAAATAAGCGTAAAAATTTTCCACATCACGGGGCGAAATTACAAAGTCCATGACAAGGAATCCCTACATTTGTTTTTTGATTTTTTTGTTACCCATCAATATAAAATGAATTCCAAACTAAATCCTGTAAAATCTGCCTTAATTTCTGTTTTTAACAAAGAAGGCTTAGAGCCCATAATAAGGACCTTAAACAAAGAAGGAGTAAAACTTTTTTCAACTGGTGGGACTCAAAAATTTATTGAAAATTTAGGAATCTCATCTACTCCAATTGAATCAGTCACAGAATTTCCTAGTATATTAGATGGACGGGTTAAAACCCTTCACCCTAAGGTGTTTGGAGGAATACTTTGGAGAAGATCAAATCAAGAAGATGCCGAAACAGTTAATTCGATGGAAATCCCGAGTTTAGATATGGTTGTAGTTGATTTATATCCCTTTGAGGAAACTATGAATTCTGGTGCAGAGGAGAGAGAGATTATTGAAAAAATTGATATTGGAGGC
The DNA here is from genome assembly GCA_913043005.1 of uncultured Cryomorphaceae bacterium. Classification (GTDB taxonomy): domain Bacteria; phylum Bacteroidota; class Bacteroidia; order Flavobacteriales; family Schleiferiaceae; genus TMED14. The sequence goes on along the minus strand of CAJWKU010000003.1, from coordinate 74,186 downwards.
ATTTCTCTGATTCGTGCCGGGGCAAAAAACTTTAATGATGTTTGGGTTGTTTCCTCAATGGCAGAATACCCGGAATTAATAAATATTCTTGGTAAACAAGGAGCCCAGAGTTCCTTAAAGCAGAGAAAGGAATTTGCTGGAAGAGCCTTTGATGTTTCTGCTAACTATGATTCGTTAATTTCAGATTGGCTTCAAAATAAAGAAAAACCATTCTCAGAAATAAATGGAAAAAGAAAAGAACTTAGATATGGTGAAAACCCTCATCAAAAAGCTTGGTTCATTGGAGACTTAGATTCATTATTCACTCAGCACAGCGGAAAAGAATTAAGCTACAACAACCTTCTAGATATTGATGCAGCTATGGCTTATTGCGCTGAAGGAAAAGATTCCACAGTAGCGATAATAAAACATAATAATGCTTGTGGTTTTGCATCTACTAAAACTCTTGAAAACTCATGGGACAAGGCTCTGTCATCAGATCCAGTATCAGCTTTTGGCTCCGTCATCGCATGTAATGTGAATATCGATGGAGCAACAGCAAAAAAAATTAGCTCTCTATTTTTTGAAGTTATTATCGCTCCTGGATTTTCAGATGATGCCATGAGAATTTTAAAATCTAAAAAAAATAGAATAATCTTAGAGAGCAAGTCAGTAATATTTCCAGAGACCATAGTGCGATCATCTTTGAATGGATTACTTCTTCAAACCAGAGACAATCACCGAGATAGCATCGAAGATCTTAAAGTAGTAACAAAGAGGAGCCCCACGGAAAAAGAAATAGATGACTTAATATTGGCCTCTGCAATTTGCAAACACACTAAAAGTAATACCATAGTTTTAGCTAAGGATCAACAATTAATATCAAGTGGAACCGGACAAACATCGAGAGTTGATGCTTTAAATCAGGCGATACATAAAGCAAAATCATTTGGAATGAAATTAGAAGGAGCTGTAATGGCTTCCGATGCGTTTTTTCCATTTCCTGACTGTGTTGAACTAGCAAATGCCCAAGGTATTAAAGCTGTAATTCAACCTGGTGGATCCATAAAAGATAACTTAAGTATCGATTTTTGTAACAATAATGAAATAACAATGGTGACAACAGGTATACGCCATTTTAAACACTAATTAATTGAGAATGGGACTTTTTGACTTTTTAACTTATGATATAGCCATTGACCTGGGCACAGCAAATACTCTTATCATTCATAATGACAAGGTTGTTGTGGATGCTCCCTCAATTGTAGCAATTGACCGATCTACAAATGCAATCCTAGCTATTGGTCATGAAGCGATGCAAATGCATGGAAAAACTCATGAAAATATCAGAACAGTAAGACCTTTAAAAGATGGAGTGATAGCTGATTTCGTGGCTTCAGAGCATATGATTCGGGAAATGATAAAAAGTATTCCCGTTCTAAAAAAGAAGCTCCTTGCTCCTTCACTAAGAATGGTTATTTGTATCCCGAGCGGTATTACTGAGGTTGAAAAACGAGCCGTTCGTGACTCAGCAGAACATGCAAACGCGAAGGAGGTATATCTGATACACGAACCTATGGCTGCTGCCATTGGAATTGGTGTTGATGTCCTGGAGCCCAAGGGTAATATGATAATAGATATTGGAGGCGGTACAACCGAAATTGCTATTCTAGCTCTTGGAGGCATAGTTTGTGACAAGAGTATCAAAGTAGCTGGTGATGTATTTACGAATGATATTGCCTATTACATGCGATCTGAACATAATTTATACGTAGGTGAAAGAACAGCTGAATCCATAAAAATAAATGTAGGAGCAGCTATAGACAACTTAAGTAATCCTCCAGAAAATATATCGGTTCAAGGCCGAGATTTAATAACTGGAAAACCTAAACAAGTTGATATAACATATCAGGAAATATCAAAAGCCCTTGATAAATCTCTTACAAGAATTGAAGATGCCGTAATGGAAGCATTGGCTCTTACACCACCAGAATTATCGGCAGATATTTATAATTCTGGTATTTATATGGCTGGAGGTGGCTCTCTATTAAGAGGGCTAGATCAAAGAATATCTTCAAAAACAGATTTGCCTGTTTATGTTGCAGAAGACCCTTTAAGAGCAGTTGTCAGGGGTACAGGCATAGCACTTAAAAACTTAGATAAATACCGTACTCTATTGATGCGCTAAAAGGATGCGAAATATTTTACGGTTTACGGTTCGATACCGCGTAGCCTCAATTTTAATTATCATTCAAATATTGGGACTTTCAATTACTTATCGAAACTCCTTAATACATCAAACATTTTTTTGGGAAAGAGTATTAACAAATCAAGCCAAGTGGCATCACTTTACAGGAAGCTGGAGGAGTTATTTTGATCTAAAGGATATTAATAATGCCCTTCAAAAAGAAAACACCATCTTACGTGAAAAATTAAATAATGGTTCTAAGTTACCCGCCAACATAATAGATAGTTCTCAGTTTAAGTGGACCTGTGGAGATATTCTTTATTCAAGTGTTAATTTGAAAAATAATTCACTTATTCTCAATAAAGGTGAAAATGATGGTTTAACACCTGGAGATGGAGTTCTAGGCCCTAAAGGGGTTATGGGTATTATAGATAAAACCTCACCTCACTACAGTAGAATTATACCCATCATTCATGGTGAATCGAGAATCTCTGGAATAATAAAACGAACAGGACATTTTGGCACAATTGTTTGGAAAGGAGGAAATTCAAATAAAGCTGAAATTATTGATTTGCCTTTAGAGATAAATTTAAATTCTGAAGACGAAGTCGTAACAGACCCTAGGTCCAATATATTTCCTTCAGGCTGGCCTATTGGAAAAATAATTTATACCATTGCAGACTCTTCAAACCATACTCAATCTGCAATTATTGAATTATTTGTTGACTACAAAAAAATACAACCTGCATATATTGTTTCGAATAATTTAAAATCAGAATATCAAAAAATAATTCAACCATGAGAAAATTAAATACATGGTTAATTTGGAGTGGTTTTCTTTTAATCTTACAATCATTCATCATAAGCAAAATTCAGGTTTATGGATTTTTAAACCCATACATATATGTGGGAATCTTTCTATTAGCTCCGACTTATCTAGGCCGAATATCTTTCTTATTTCTTGGAGCAGTAATTGGTGCATGGATAGATTTTCAGATAATGAGTGGTGGAATACATATGATGGCATCTAGTTTACTTTGCTATTTCCGTCCAAAAATTTTAGATTTTGTAATACCCAGAGCAGATGAAGAAGATTTAGCCTTTTCACCAATTGATATTGGTATAGGGAAGTGGTTGATATATGCAGGGATTGGAATCATATTGCATCACGCCTACCTGTTTTCCGTGGATGCCCATAGCTTGAATGAACCTCTACTCTTGATATGGCGCACATTTATTTCCTCAATTGCAAGCACATTATTAATTACCTCCGTTTTATATTTTTCAAAAAATCAATTAGATAAGTAATGCGCAGTAGGCTATTTCTTACTTTACTAATTGGTCTAACACTGGTCTTTATTGCAAGATTATTTTATATCCAAATTATAGATCCAAAGTATACTCTTGACGCGGCGAATAACGCGCAAAGGATCCAGAAAGTTTTCGCCCCCAGAGGTATTATTTATGATCGAGATAGCATTCTTCTAGCTACCAATCAGGCTGCCTATGACATCGAAGTAACTCCCAGCTTAATAAGTAATTTAGATACTTTACAGTTAGGAAAATTATTGAACCTTAGTTATGAAAAAATAACCTCAGCACTTAAAAAAGCAAAAAAATATTCTCCGTATCGTCCAAGTCCCGTAATTAAGAGTTTAACTTCAAATGACTATGCGGAAATTCAAGAAGAAATAGGATTTTATCCCGGAATTTCAATGAGGAGGAGAACATTTCGGAAATACTCAAGCCCCTCTGCAGGTAATGCCCTTGGTTATATAGGAGAAGTTAATGATTATATATTATCGAAAAAACCAGAATATGAACTGGGAGATTATGTTGGGATATCTGGGATAGAGGCGAGTTATGAGAAATATTTGAGAGGTGAGGAGGGTATAGAATATATCACTGTCGATAATTTAAATAGAGACTTAGGGCCATTTCAAAAGGGGAAGTATGATATAGATCCAATACCTGGACAAAATATAATTACGACACTGGACTCAAAGCTTCAATCTTATGGTGAACTTCTCATGTCAGGTAAAAGGGGTAGCATTGTAGCAATTGAGCCGAAATCAGGAGAGATTCTTAGTCTCATATCTTCACCAAATTATGACCCCAATTCTCTGGTCGGTCGACATAGATCAAGAAATTATAATTTGCTCTACAATGACTCTGTTAACAAACCTCTTTATAATAGAGGTCTATTAGCTGTTTATCCTCCAGGATCTCCCTTTAAAATAATAAATGGACTCATTGCTCTTGAGGAAGAAGTTATTAACTCATCAACGAGGTATAGTTGTATCGATGGTTATCACTTTGGTGATCTTCATGTTAGTTGTCATTGTGAGTCAGGTAGTGTAAATCTTCGTGAATCCATATCATTTAGTTGCAATAATTATCATTGTAAAATTTTTAAAAAAACCCTAGATAAATTCCCATCATCTTCAGAAGGTTTAGATAAATGGAAAACTCATGTGAAAAGTTTTGGACTCGGGAATTATCTTGGAGTAGACTTTATTTCCGGAAATAAGGGTTTTGTCCCTGACTCTTATTTTTATAATAAATATTACAATAACAATCGCTGGAAGGCTCCTACAATTATTTCTCTTGCTATTGGTCAGGGAGAGCTCGGCGTAACCCCTATTCAGTTGGCAAATATGACTGCCGCAATCGCGAATAGAGGTTATTGGTACATTCCACATATTGTTGAGTCCGTAGGTGATAAAAAAATTGATAGTATCAAATTTGAAACTCCAAATTACACAACAATTTCACGAGATAATTTTGAAATTGTAATCAAAGGAATGCGGGATGTATTTGAAATTGGGACAGCTAAAAATTCAAAAATAATAGGAATTGACATAGCAGGGAAAACAGGCACAGCTGAAAATCCAACAGGGCAAGATCATTCTATTTTTATAGCATTTGCGCCAATTGAAGACCCTCAAATAGCTATTGCGGTAATAATTGAAAATGGATACTGGGGCTCTAGATGGGCTGCGCCAATAGCAAGTTTAATGATAGAGCGTTATATTTCAGGGGAATCCAGTCGAAAGGATTTAGAACATAAAATGATTTCAGGAAGCTTAGCAAAAGAGTATAATATACCTAGCGTAGAAACGCTTCTACCAAAATATTGATGAGGAATAGATCAAATTTATTTGGACGGATTGATGGTTTAATCCTTGCCCTATATGTATTCTTATTGATTTTTGGATGGATAAATATATACGCCACCGTCAATTTAGAAATAGACGGCTTTTCATGGGATTGGACCAATCAAGCAGGAAGACAGCTAATTTTTATTGGTTTTGGAAGTCTTGTAATATTCTTGTTACTACTAAGTGATGCAAGGGTTTATGAAGTTATCGCAATCCCTATATATGGTGCTACAATTACCTTATTAATCTGTGTGCTTTTTTTTGGCGTAGAAGTTGGAGGCCAAAAAAATTGGCTTTCATTGGGTAGCTTCAGAATTCAACCATCAGAATTTATGAAATTAGGAACAATAATGATTGTGGCGCGAATCTTATCTAAAAAAGATGTTGAATTGAAAAAATGGAAGCATAGATGGCTTCCCTTTCTATGCGTTGCCTTTCCGATATTTTTAATTCTTTTACAGCCAGATACTGGTTCAGCTTTAGTATTTGTTGGATTTATATTCGTTTTGTATCGAGAAGGCCTTCCTGGGTATTTTATTTACACAGGGATCGGCCTTTTAATAGTGTCTGTTCTTGCTTTAGCTCTAGAAATGAAAACAGCAATTCTAATAATTCTTTTCTTTTCTTTAGTCGCTTTTATTATTGATAGGAGGAAAAAGAGAATAAGATTTTATGATTTTATAAAACATCCAATAATATTATTTTCCAGCATTGCAATTGTATACGCTCAATTGGTAAATATTATACTCCCACTTCTTGCACCTCACCATCAAGTCCGAATCAAACTTTTATTTGGCCAATTAGAAGATAAATCAGCCATAGGATATCAAACTGCTCAATCGCTAATTGCTATCGGCTCCGGAGGGTTATTTGGGAAAGGTTATATGAACGGAACTCAAACCAAATTAAATTTTGTACCCGAGCAAACTACTGACTATATTTTCTGCACAGTTGGAGAAGAATGGGGGTTTTTGGGTTCCATATTCGTCTTATCTTGTTTTGCTCTGCTAATTGGAAGAATAATCATATTATCTGAGCGGCAAAAAGATTCATTTGCACGCATTTTTGGATATGGTATAGCATCAATATTATTTGTTCATTTCACTGTAAATATTGGTATGACCCTTGGATTGGTTCCTGTTATAGGAATACCACTTCCATTTTTTAGCTATGGAGGATCATCACTATTAGCCTTTACGATAATGCTATTTATTTTTCTAAGAATGGATGCGAATAGATGGGAAACGTTATAAAAAGTCTCATCTAGGAGCAATAAAATCAATAGAATTTGCCTCTATTATCTTCAATTTGCGAAACATCAACTAACGCATCGAATAGTTGTGTCTGAACTCTTGATCGCAACTGATTCAATTGAGCAGCAACATCTGCAGCTGATATATTGACATTTTGGTTTGGTGAACTATTTAAGACCCTAAACTTAAATATACCATTTTCACCGTCTAGTAATTCAGACTCATAACCTAATGATGAACCAATGGCCCGTCCAATTATTCCACTCTCTCGTCCAGCACCAGATAAAAAACTATTAGCCATGGAAACCGTAGCTTTTTCCCATTTCAAATCAGCACTATCAATAAAATATTTGCGCAGATATTTAATCTTAGAATTATTTATTGCTAAAGACTTCAATTCATCTTTGACATCTTCTACCGTCTTATACCCAGGTTTATAAATGGCAGTCAATTCTGTAACTACATAATTCTTATATCCATTATTAACAATACCAACTTCACCTATTGTTCGTTCATCATTAAATAACCATCGGATAACTTGTCGAGAGTCACCAAGACCGGCAATTGACTGATCGGTGGAATTAGTATTCCGATTAGGCAAGAGCATCACTTGATAACGCTGTGCAACTTCTTCTGCACTTTCTCCAGATTGTAATGCTTTCGCAAATTCAGCAGCTCGTTTGTAGATACCTTGTTCAGTTTCTTTACTAACACTTACTCTTCTAAAAACTTGAGCAATTTTTATTGAAGGAACTCTACCGTTCTGATCAATTATATTGATAATGTGAAAACCAAAATTGGTAAAGACCAAACCTAAATCACCTTTAGCTTTTCTAAAGCAGAAATTCTCAAATTCCTTTGCCATTTGATTCGTTTGAAACCATCCTAAGTCCCCTCCCTGGGCTCCAGAAAAAGTGTCATCGTTTAACGAATTATTGACTAACTCAAAAGAGGATTTTCCAGACTTTATGAGATCTAAGACTGAATCTGCAATGAGCTTGGCCTCTTCAAAACTTCTGGACACCTGAGACCTTTCAGCACCTGCAAAAGATATTAAAATATGGCGAGCTTGAACCGAGTCCGGTAAATCTCGACGATCCATAATTTTAATCATTTGGAAACCCGAGCCGGTCTGTAGAGGGTTACTTACAAAACCTACATCCTGGCCATCAATTGCGGAACTTAGATTTTGATCAAGAAGATTGATGTCAAAATAAACATCTTGATAGGGCAAATCACTATTTGCCATAACAAAAGAACTATCATCGCCTGATTCAATAAAGTCATTTTTCAATTCTTGAAGCTCATTATTTGCAACCAAACGATCCAGATCGGAAGGCTCAATTGGAAAATCTGCAAATACCATATCTCTCAATTCTGAATTCACCTTAAAATCTGCTTTATTATCTTGGTAGACAGCCTCATAATCAGAATCCGTAAGCATAATTAGGGAATCCTCGACTTCAGACGAAAGTGAAGCTACCCATTCGATTTCAGATTCAGTGGTCATTAGAGAAAGTTCAGAATTATACATATTTACAGGGATATTCAGCCCGTTTTTAACAGCAGTATAAAACTTATTTGTTAGAGCCTCGTTTCTGACGTTAGTTTCAAAATTCACCCAATTCATCCATTGTTCGCTTGCCTCAGGAGTACTCTCTCGATTATCGCGCAAATTGGCTAAAGTCGATTTTAATAATTCAGGGTCAAATAATCCTGTATTTGGATCTCTAAAACCCTCCATTTGCTGGATACTAGGGTTTAAAATTATTTGATCCCATAACTCCTGAGTTGAAATGGTAAAGCCCAATTCATCTTGTATTGCCCCAATTATCTGATTTGTTAACGTTTGATTCCATACAATTTCAGAAAGTTGTATCGCACTAAAAGAGGAAACTTGCTGATTGTTCAGTCTGAGTTCCTCAATGTCTTCATTAAAATCAAAATAACTGATCTTATTACCATTAATAAACCCTACGGCATCTTGATCAGAATCAAACATACTAGAACCAGAGTTTAAAAACTCCCCAAGAATAAATGCCGCTAAAGCTGTACCTATCACTAAAATAACTAATCCTGAGCGACGGCGAATTTTTTCGAAAATAGCCATATGTAATAAAAATTAAGGTTGCGAATATACAAAGTTGTAAGCATCCCCTAAATACCCTTTGCTTCTTTTATTTTGACTTGGAATTAATGTTAGACACTAAGACTCTACCAATTCTTTGAACATCCATTGATTCAATGGTTAATTCCCAATTATTTAGATTAATAGATTCTCCAACAGAGGGAAGATGACCAATTCTAGAACCGATCAATCCAGCAAGAGTTGAATATGAATCATCTTTTGGCAAATCAAAAGAATATGTTGTATTTAAATAATCTACTTCCAAAGAAGCATCTATGCGCCAGAGGTTATCACTTATTTTTTCTTCAATTCTGAGATCGGTATCATGCTCATCGTCAATTTCTCCAAAAAGTTCTTCAACAACATCTTCCAATGTCAATATTCCAGTCAATGAACCTAATTCATCTACAACTGAGGCCATACTTCTTTTTTCTCTAATAAGCATTTTAAAAACCTCCTGAGCACTCATCGCTTCCGGAAAAAAAGATAATGGTGTTAGAATGAAAGCTAAACGCTTTGGCCTTCTAAATAAACCAAATGCATGAACATAAGCATATGAATCATCTATATTATCTCTGTAGACGACTAACTTACTAAACCCAGTTTTAATAAACTTTTCACGTAGGTCATCCATACTAATTGTGCTGGGTACTGCTGCTATTTCAGTTCGAGGCACCATACAAGAACGAATTTTAGTATCCCCAAAATCTAAAGCATTCCGAAATAATTCCACCTCAGTCTCAACATTCTGTGAATTTGAACCCTCATCGATGTAATGATCTAAATCTGCTCTTCCAAAAACTACAGGCTTATAATCTGACGATACTATTCTTCCAGTGCTATTCAATAACCAATGACTCAAACTCGTTAAAACACCAACAACTGGAAAAAAAACAAAATAAAAGAAAACAAGAGGTACGATAAACCAGTTCAATGATTCATTTGATCTATTTCTGAAAAAAGCTTTCGGTAAAAACTCTGCGATAAAAAGAACGACTAATGTTGAAAGTATAGTCTCTAGTATGACTGCTATTCCGGGACTTAAGAACCTAAATAAAAATGGATCTAATAAAGCTGCTGTATTAAACCCAACAAAAACAAGAGATATCGTGTTTCCCATAAGCATTGCACCAATGAAATTTGAAGGCCTCGATATTAAAAATGCTAACCAAGACCCAAACAACCCTCCCCTTTTTGATTCTATCTCAACTTTTAATCTACTCGCACTTAAGTATGCCAATTCCATTCCTGAAAAGAAAGCAGATAAAATCAATGCCGTTATTAGTTGTAAAACCTCCATCATTATGCTTTACCTGGGCTATCTTTTTTAGATTCGGAGGATGATTCCATTTTCTTTCTTTGGATTCTTCGCAAAAGAAACATAAAGATCCCTAAAAAGGTAAATATGGTAAAAATATATGCCTTTTGACGGTCGTCATTCCATTGGCTAAATACTTTTTCAAGGGATAGTATAGCTATTACTAACCAAATCCATTCTATGGTTTTAAGGGATTTTCTTGCAAAACTTCTTTTCATTCCTGTATAATTTGACTTTCAAAATGCCCTTTAACGTCAAATATCGTGTATTCCGAAAGATCATCTTCAGCTTTCAAACCTAAACCAATTATTTCCTCTTCTTTATCGATAATTCTAACTTGAGAGTCAGTATTAAATTGCTTTGCTTTTCGATCCCAGTATAATTTATCCGTATAAAGTTGATTGCCGCCTTTATGAATAACCTCAACATTTCCAATTAGCGTCCATATTTGAGTTTTTAAATCCCGTAAGGCCTTAATGGACTTAATATGGCCTGATTCTAAGCCATCTTTATTGATAATCCCTACTCGAAAACCATTCGAAAACTCTTGTCGTGAAGTCTCTTTTTCTTCGGTAAAGTCCTTCATATGTCCCGAGACAACCACAATCTTTACTAATCCGCTATCTGAATATTTGATTTGAGTGTTATAATGCTCAATTAAAGGTTGATTCTCTGAAATTTCAATTGATTCCGAATTCAATATTTCATTTGAGCAAGCGGATAAAAAAATAATAACAACTAAATGAAATATGTATTTCAATAGCATTCCAAAACGACTTATTTTTTTGTTGCAGAAAAATCCCTTAAAACGCAACTCTCACTGTCTCATTTATCCAACAAGGAATTCGATATGAATCACCCTCTTTATAGCCAAACTGAAAGGATATCGATTTATCGGGAAATCCTTTTTTATAATTAGCAATAGCCTTATTCGCCCGAGCGGCTATTTCAGGATCAATATTTTTTGCTTGGTTTAACTTATTCACAGCTGCCCAATACACGGCATTTTTTTCAAAAACGTTATTTCCGCATTGACCAGCAGCTTGCGCATATATACTAGCCCAAATTAAATATATTTCTCCGGATGAAGGATTAAGCTTAGATGCATTTACAATTTCTTTCTTTGCTGATGAAAGATTACCAACCTTTTGGTTTATTTGAGAGATGCGCATGTGATCACGTGATTTTTTTAGAGGATCTACTTCACCATCAATAGCATTCGAGAAGTAAGCTATTGCTTCATCCCATTTCTCATTTTTAATACTCAACAACCCCATCGATCGAGCTGATTGCGGCGATGGGTCTAAATCATGCAAAGATTGAGCAATAAGATAATAAATAGGATTATCCGAGCAGTCAGTCAATCCAGCAGTATCAACTCGTTCTTTAGACAACATTTTTTCAGCACGACGAAGCCAAGAAGCATCCTGGATATGAACTTGCAGATTCTCGTTATTATAAATTAAAGATAAACGGTCACAAGTCAATAGCGGCGCGATCTTCTTCTCGATATTTCGATACAAACTATTCACTTGATTCAATCTCTTTTTATCATTAGCTAAAATTCTCTTTTCTTTGGAGGAGATTGTCCCCAAAGTGTCTTTTTCTATTAAAATTGTGATTCGTTGATTCCAGTTATTAGTCTGCGCTTCTGCTGACTCACCAACCCTGCTATAGCCGTTGAGAAGCCCCTCAGTATCTAAACTATCAATTCTGTAAAGGTTCACCACAGCATTAAAATACTTATTGAGATAGGCCGTTTGCAGTGACGCCGGATCAAGATTCAATGCATCGTTGAACATTTTGTATGCTTCATAATGTTTTTTAGGATAATATTTGTAAAAATCGTAGGCTTTTTTTGCCAAAACAGAAGCCTCTTTTCCTGGAAAATATATATTGTTATCATCATGAACCTTTAAGAGTAAGGAAATCAATTCATGACGTTTCAAAGAATCTTCTATTGTCTTAATTTTAGCATTAATAATCTTGGGACCAATTTTATAAATAACCTCTTTAGCCTCTGGGCAAGTGTTATAAACAAAAAGCCACGGATCAAATGCTTCAACATAAGACCTACCATTGTAGAGTGATCCGAAATTATTATAATTCTCGTAACACCTAATGCTGTCGGCCTCGCTACTTCCCCATTTAGATTCTTGACCAAATGAAGTAATTGAGATTATTAAAAAAGATGAAATTAAAAAATGTCTCATGAAACTATCGATATTTAAATTTAAGAAACCATTGATCATTAAGAGTAACACCTAAAAGTGCTAACAAAGAAAATTCATTAACCATTTGATTATTGTTTGTACCCAAGTTACCCATTTGGAATCCAAAATGCATAGTAGCAAATTTAATGTCTCCAGGTAATATGGTCCTACCTCCTAGTGGAATACCTAAACCAAGACCTGCTTGCCATGAGTTTATTGATTTCTCGTTTATGACTAAGCCAGTATTCCCAATTCTAAAAGAGGCGCGGTAAGCTAAATTCGATGTTGCAGACTTATATCTGCGTTCAGGAAAAGCCAAGACAGGAATTACAGAACCTGAAAAAGAAATCAGTTGACTATTTTCTTCGTACGGGCCAGAATTAGGTTTATTCTCATACCAAAAATCTCTGAGCTCTTTCTGGCCTGTAAATTTGTACTGGAAAGAAATAGACCATGCGGGTAAGTTTAGACCCTTAACTAACTTCTCATACTGTAAACCAATTCCTAAAGCAGATGGAAGAGTTATAAATCCATTAGGACGATAAGCGGAAAAGACAGTGTCAAGTGGAGTCTCTGTACCAGAAGAATTGGGGATATATGTAAAACTCGAGTTATCATGAGAAGCAGATAAATCTTGCGAAGGAGAATAGGTAAATCCAATATTTAAACGATTACCCTGCAAAGGAATATGTATCATTGAGCCAAAATCAAGAGACCAATCACTAACTAAAAGTCTTTCATTGTTCATTATTGAATTCAACTGATTGTCATCAAAAACCATTTTTGCACTTCTATCGGAAGAACCAAACAAGTAATTAAAATTGACTCCAAAACTCATTATTGAAAAAGGCATATAACCAAAACCTACATGAGCTTTATTTATTCCTCCTTTTCCATTAAATAACTGAACAAAATTGCCAAAATTATTATCAATTCCTGCAGTACGCATGTCATAACCTACTTGAGTATATGGAGAAATGCCGATTGATAAACCTAGACCTTTTGCTAAGGGTAAAGCCATCCCCATACTGCGAAATCCACCTGTAGTATTCCATAAGTCCCCACTTCCGGAGGTTTGATGAACAGCTTTATAACTTCCCCCAATATCTAATGTGGTATACTTTAATTGAGAATAACTAGCTGGTTGGGAGCTATTTACATAAAAAGCAGAATTATTTCCAATTTGTGTGCCTCCCAAAATCTCACCGTAGGTAAATGAGGATATTTGTGTTTGGCCTAATCCAAATATGGAATATGGACTAATGCCACTACTCTGAGCATTAATGCTAAAGGGCAAAGCCAAGAATATAACAATTTTATTGATTCTGTTCATGTTTCCATTGGGCATAGAGCCCTATTGCTTCCAAATTTAAAATGGCAAAGATGCCGCTTTCCAGTGATTCAGCAAAAGCCGGACCATCACCACCTGTTAAAAAACATTTTAATTTCTTATCCAGTCTTTGAAATGATCTTATTCTTTGTTCTATTTCATAAATCATTCCCTCATAAGCACCCTTTTGCATACTCGATTTAGTATCAAAAGTTTTTTGACTAATGTCTTGTTCATATTTTGGAGTTAACAAAGGAAGACTTCCTGTAAAAGAGTTCATAGCTTTTAGTCGCATTGATAAACCTGGAGAAATAGCACCTCCTTGAAAAATATTTTTAGAATCTAAGTAAGAAAAAGTTAAACAAGTTCCACATGAAACAACTAATACCGGCAATGTCTCAGAGATTAATTTTGCCCCTAGAACTAGAGCCAATCGATCAACACCTACTTCTAAAGAATAATTCAGTTCAAATGGCCATTTCGAATCAGCGTTTATTTCCATCCAGTTTGCTGGTACGGATTCTAATCCTTTCGAAGTATTGCAATATCTAATATGTTTCACGGAATTTGGTATTTCATCTAGAATTGAGCTCAATATAAATTGACTCCAATACTTTACGTCAATTATGATTCCTGTCAGACTAAATAGACATAATTTCGTTCTCGAATTTCCTCGCTCAACAATCGCAATCACAATACAAATTTAGTATTCATTAAATATTACTTGACATTATTAATTGTTTGAAATAGATCTTTTATCTGCTTTTATCTAAGAGATGAGTCAAACCTAAATCCGGATTCTTTCCATCAATTCTTCCAAATATTTTAATGATGTAATTATTTGACTCCAATAGCGTGGATGGCTGGTAAGGTTCTGATATTGATATGATTTTTCGTTTAAAGTCCATACCGAGGCAAATAATTGGAAGCCCTGAGGCTTTAGAAATATTATAGTATCCTGTCTTTAAAGAATCAACACGCGCTCTAGTTCCCTCAGGTGCTAAAGCTAAAATAAAGGTTTTTTTTGAGTCAAAGTATTGAATTAAACGACTTACATTACCGCTGGAATCTCCTCGTTTAACGGGAATTGCACCTACGGACTTTAAAAATATCGAAAACGGCCAAATAAATAAATTACTTTTTGCTAAAAACTTCATACTAAACATTTCTAAATCTGATCGCACACAAAGACCGATAAAAAAATCTCGCCAAGATGTATGAGGTCCTACCAGCAATATAAATTTTTCTAACTCATTGGGTAAGATTCCGATATAATTCCATCCTCTTTTATATAAGATACCTTTAAGAAAAAGTAATTTCATCTATGATCGTTTTAAAAAAGCAAAAAAATATTGAATTATGGTTAGCGATATTAAATATTTTTTTCCTGTTTTCAGCAATGAACAAAGGAATTGATTCAAAACTTAGAAAAAAAAACTCGAAAAAATGATTTTCCGTTTTACCTTCGCGCCTCCAAATTGAGAGGTTCGGTAGCTCAGTTGGTAGAGCAATGGACTGAAAATCCATGTGTCGGCGGTTCAATCCCGCCCCGAACCACTTCAAATTAAGCCCTTCATTCAAAGAAGGGCTTTTTTGATCAAAAAATTTGAGCTTTGATTAAAATAAGAAACTACCATAATTGAAATATGAACCTTTTGTAGTTTTGTAACTGAAATTACTTTATCCGCTTTATGACTAGGATTCTATATTTATTCAAAACAACTCTATTCCCGCAAAAATCACTCAAAAACAACTTTTTACAATGGATTTCAATGTTTCTAGCAGGTTTGGGTAGTGCCTTTGTCTATTGGGTGGCAATATGAATAGAAAAAATGTTTGGATAATCAGCTCCGTATGTTTTTTACTGCATCAAACATTAATCTATTATCATTTTTCTAACTCATTTCTTGATTCATATTTAGACCCTCTTGTTTTTATTCCGACATTGCTGGGGAGTATAGAGTATTTAATCGCTTTTTTTGTAGCTAATTTCAGGATCAAAAAAATTCCAATTTTTACCTACACAGGAATAACTGCGATAATGTTTGAGTTTATCATACCCAATTTTGATCACCGATTTACTGCAGATATTTATGATTGTTTTGCATATTTCTTTGGTGCACATATTTACACTAGAAATACTTTTATCTGATTACAAAACTTGAAATAGATTCAATCCTCAGAGGTTAAATTAGGCATTATTACAGCAGCTAAATATTATATCAACCAATGATATTTCCAGTCTCTATGAATTCAACACAACCTAAATACACTCCAATGGAGCAAGCATATCCCTGTTCCGATGTATCATTCGAATTATTGTTTATATCGGAATTGTATGTCTTTAAAAAGTTTTTGTTTTTTTCAAAAAACATATCACAGTTGTGAACAAATGATTGCGCTATTTTATTGGCTAAAACAATATTACCACAACGATGGGCGCCAACTATACACGCCCATTGGATCGAAGGTGAAACATTAGGGAAGTCCCATTCTTGTCCCGTATCCGACAAACTGGTAACAACTCCACCTTTTGTTAAATAATTAACTTCTAAAATTTCTAAAACACGATCAACCTGCTTCACTCCGGGGGCTCCAATCCATAGCGGATAAAACATTGCGGCACTGAGATGTTCACTGCGTCCCATTCCATCCAAATCAATATCTGTGTAAGTTTCACCATTCCAAAATAATGTATTTAAAGCAGAACGACGCTCTCTTACCCTTGCACTCCACTGATTTTTCTCTGCTGGAAAAGCTCTTCCAAGAGCGAATTCAAGGTGAGACAAAAGTGCATTCAATTCTATAGGAATAATATGAGCTGTTTTTATGGAAGAAGAATCCAATGGTTTAGACATCCAACGACTACTGACATCCCAACCTGATTCGCTTGCTGAGCATAAATGCTCGATAATTTCTTCATCAGAAATTCCTGACTTTTTTGCAACATCTAACAGATCTGAATGATGTTCTAAAATTCTATGCTTTTTATCTGATTTGTCATCCCAATATCGATTTAAAACATAACCTTTAACCTTGACAACACGACGATATGCAAAGCCGTCAGCGGCTTCTACGTCCGCTCCTTCCATCCAAAACTGATATTCTCTTCTTAAGGCTAAAGCGTAGTCAGACCAATTAGCCCAACCTTTATTGACAATGACTGCAACCATTAAAGAGAAATAAGGAGGTTGGGACGATGACAATGAATAATACCTTGATTGAGAAGGGATTAATCCAAATTTTTCAAGCAAATAGGCAAAATTGTCAACCATGTCAATTGCGGCCTGCTTCTTTTGAGCTGCAACTAAACCCAAAATTGTAAAATAACTTTCCCAGTAAGTAACATCTTGAGCTGTCTCAGAAGAGACATAATAAGGTTTTGGAAGAGCAATACGACTACCGCTCCACTTTGATTTATCAATTCCTCGATTAAGATGCTGCCATATATTTTCACAATACTCTTTTGCCGACTGCTTGCTTTTTTCTTTATACTTAGAAAGGATTGGCTCTTGAATCACCAGATTCGATTTAATGAATAGATCAGATTTACCTTTAAACTTTTCCCAGTTGGCTAAAATTGTCTTAACAGCTCCATTAGGTTTAGAATCTCGTAATTCCTGAGAACTAAACGATGACCCTTTTCGTGTGAGATCTGAAATCATATCTTCCCATGCAGACTGATGATTTGGGACACTACTAGTTATGTCTTTTAAAACTTGTGAATTATCGTACAACTTGAAAAATTTCTAATTATTACTTTGAAAAATGAAATATTTGGATTTAATAAAACTTTTTGAGTTTATGAATTTTATTTCAGATCCCTAATTATTTCGATACGAAGATACCAACTAAAATTTAGACCGATAAAAATCAATATAAAAAACTTAATATCAATTACTTAATTATAATTTTTGAAAAAAAACTTCTAAACATATTTTGACTAACCCCAGAAAATCTCATATCATCATTCAGGTCAGTTTAACTTAACTGGTTTATTTGACTTAAACTTTCAGGGTAAGCAGCAAAAACTAATTAAAGTGTTATCATAACACTTTAATTGCAAAACAATTTGTTTTGGTAGATATCACTATTACCTTTGACCATTGTCCAATAAATAAAGAAAGTTCATGTACGAAAAAGAACGTGCTAAATCATCCACTCATTTCACTTTTGGAATCTCAGTAGATTGTGTGGTTTTTGGGTTTGATGGTTCAGATGTTAAAGTTCTTGTTATTAAAAGAGGAACCGAACCCTTCAAAGACTTCTCTGCAATTCCAGGCGACCTCGTCCATGAACAAGAAGACCCTCTTGACGCAACTAAACGAGTTCTTAATGAGCTAACCGGACTGAAAAATATTTATCTAGAACAACTCAAAGCATTTGCTGGCGTAAATAGGCATCCCTTGGGTCGTGTTGTGACCATTGCATATTATTCTCTGATAAAAATTGATGACTACAATCCAAAACCCTCTTCATGGGCTACTGACGCCACTTGGACTTCAATTCAAGATATTAAAGAAATGGCTTTTGATCACTTTGAAATATTCTCATCTGCTTTGAATCGTCTTCAGGAGCGAGTACGTCGCCGACCTATCGGATTCGAGTTACTTCCGGAAGAATTTACTTTAGCACAGCTCCAGGACCTTTATGAGAAATTATTGAATCAAACATTCGATAAAGCCAATTTTAGGAAAAAAATACTTGGTATGGACTTACTTATTCCTTTGGAAAAAATGCAAAAAGCAGTCAGACATCGTCCTGCGAGAATGTATCGTTTTGATTCTGAACGATATGCAGATTTAACCAAGAGAAATTTTCATTTTGAACTTTAAAGGAGACTCATAACGCTAATTATAAACATAATATGACAACACAATTTGAAATTTTAGATTATGTGATATTTATTTCATACGCATTACTCATACTGGGTGTTGGGCTTTTTATGTCGCGAGATAAAAAAGGACATCAAAAAAATGCTGAAGATTATTTTTTAGCTAGCAAATCCCTTCCCTGGTGGGCCGTTGGAGCCTCTTTAATTGCTGCAAATATTTCAGCAGAGCAATTTATAGGAATGTCCGGTTCTGGATATAAACTGGGTTTGGCCATTGCTTCATATGAATGGATGGCAGCGCTTACGCTATTAATTGTTGGAAAATACTTTCTTCCCATATTTATCGAAAAAGGGTTATATACAATTCCTGAATTTGTAGAAAAAAGGTTTTCTACTAATCTTAAAACAATTTTAGCAGTGTTTTGGATAGCCTTGTATATTTTCGTAAACCTTGCATCTGTTTTATATTTAGGTTCCCTAGCGCTTGAGACGATAATGGGTATTCCTCAAATGTATGGGGTAATTGGATTGGCAGCTTTTGCAGCAGCATATTCATTATATGGGGGACTTTCGGCAGTATCATGGACTGATGTTATTCAAGTTTTCTTTCTTACTCTTGGAGGGTTTGCAACAACATATTTGGCTTTAGACTTGGTGTCAAGCGGTCAAGGTTTTCTCGCGGGATTTAAGACAATTTATGAGGCGGCACCAGACCATTTCTCGATGATTTTGGACAAAAGCAATCCTGAATATAATAACCTCCCAGGTATTGGCGTTTTAGTCGGAGGAATGTGGGTTGCTAATCTTTATTATTGGGGATTTAATCAATATATCATTCAAAGAACTTTGGCAGCAAAGTCTCTCAAAGAGGCACAAAAAGGAATCCTTTTTGCCGCAGCATTAAAAATGATCTTGCCCATCATTGTCGTTATACCAGGAATCGCAGCTTATGTTATCATCAAAGACCCGGAAATAATGAATGGATTAGGTGACGTAGCTATGAATAATTTACCAGACATGAATACAGCTGACAAGGCATATCCATGGTTGTTACAATTACTCCCAACTGGATTAAGAGGATTAGCCTTTGCAGCACTTACTGCTGCCATAGTTTCTTCTCTCGCTTCAATGTTGAACTCCACTTCAACAATTTTTACCATGGACATATACAAGCAGTACATTAACACTGTGGCTGATGACAGACAAACGGTGAATATGGGACGAATTTCCGCTTTAGTTGCTCTGATTATAGCTTCGATAATGGCCCCCTTGTTGGGCGGGATTGATCAAGCATTTCAATTCATTCAAGAATACACAGGTGTAGTCAGTCCAGGAATATTAGCTGTCTTCATGTTAGGTCTTTTTTGGAAAAAAACTACCAATAAAGGAGCAATCGTGGGGGCCTTATCTTCAATTCCGATTGCCATGTACTTTAAAGTTAGCCCCAAAGGCTGGTCTGACAGCCCTATGTTTGTAGACTTGCCTTTCTTGAACCAAATGGGGCTAACTACAATAATTACCATGCTTGTTATAGCAATAATTAGTTGGTATCAACTCAAGGGAGCAAATGACAAAAAAGGAATATCTATTAGTCAGGAGACGTTTAAGACGGATCCAATTTATAATATTGGGGCATTTGGAATTATGATATTATTAGCAGTCATATATGCCGCTTTTTGGAGTTAATATTTCATAGAAAATATATTCCTTGAAGATGAAAAAGAAGCTCCCAATGATAAGGGCCTATTACTTTAGATTGATTCACACCCTTGTCCATAAATGGAGTTTTAGCAGTTACTTTACATTCAGCTTTATTCAAATTCAAGATATAATCATATAAATGAATCGCAAAATTCAAGGGTTTTCTAAGCTTTCAAAAAAAGCCAAAATGGAGTGGCTAGCAAAGGTTCATCTCAATAATCCAGAAAAAGGAATTCATTTAATGAACTCTTACATGCACAATGATATTCTTATCCAGAAAAAGCATGATGAATTTATTGAAAATACTGTTGCTAATTATTTTTTACCACTAGGTGTTGCTCCAAATTTTCTAATTAATGAGGAATTATATACCATTCCAATGGCGATTGAGGAAAGTTCTGTAGTTGCTGCAGCAGCAAAATCTGCAAAATTTTGGATATCCCGCGGGGGATTTAAAAGCCATGTGATCTCTTCGAAAAAAATAGGACATATTCACTTTACTTTCGATGGAGATCAAAAAGAAATATTTAGTTTATTTACAACTATTCAAAAGGATTTAATATCTGCAACTTCAGTTTTAACGAAAAACATGCGAAACAGAGGAGGAGGAATTCTAGATGTTAATTTGATCGATAAAACTGATGAATTGATTCATTATTATCAGTTAGAGGTAAAATTTGAAACCTGTGATTCTATGGGTGCAAATTTCATAAATTCTTGTCTCGAGGAGATGTCTAAATATTTTTTAGAATCTGCTGAAAATCAATTTGAAAATTCTACTTCGAAACTTGACATTATTATGAGTATTCTCTCAAATTATACCCCAGAATGTCTAGTTCGTTGTGAAGTGACCTGTCCAGTTAGCGATTTAATAGATGGTCCTAATTTTTCCTCAGAAGAATTTGCCAAGAAATTTAAACTCGCGGTTGACATTGCTAAAATAGAACCTTATCGTGCAGCTACTCATAACAAGGGAATAATGAATGGTATTGATGCAGTTATTCTAGCAACAGGTAATGATTTCAGAGCCGTTGAAGCAGCCTGCCATACATATGCATCAAAGGATGGGCAATATAAAAGTCTCACACATTGCGATATAAAAGATGGAATTTTTAAATTTTGGATTGAAATTCCTCTTTCATTAGGTACAGTTGGAGGTTTAACCAAACTGCATCCTATGGTGCAGCTCTCTCTTGATGTTTTGGGAAGTCCAGATGCGCATCAGTTGATGAAAATAGTTGCTGCTAGTGGCTTAGCTCAAAATTTTGCCGCGCTAAGAGCACTTACTACTACAGGCATTCAAAAAGGACATATGAAAATGCATTTGCTAAATATCTTGAATCAATTAGGAGCAAGTGATATCGAAAAAGAAATTTTACAGAGAATATTTTCAAAATCCGCACCCCATCATGCAGAGGTTGTAAATGCCTTTAATGATTTAAGAAGTTCTTCAAAGAGTAAAATAGAATCTGAATGATTAGTTTTCGCGCAAATGGAAAGCTCCTTATTACATCTGAGTATGCAGTTCTTAGAGGAGCTAAATCAATTGCTATCCCAACTAAACTAGGTCAAACTTTCAATTATGTTCAAGGAAATAAATCTCTATTTTGGACTGCTTATAAAAATGATGGTAGCGTTTGGATTCAAGGCTTTGTGGGGAAATCTGAAAATCTTAGACAGGTAAAAAAACTCATCACAGAAGCAATGAAAATTGCTCATAGAAATGACTTCCCAAGAGGAGAAGTATTCACAAAGCTTGAATTTCCCCAGGAATGGGGCTGGGGTAGCTCATCCTCTTTAACCTCGCTCATTGCCCAGTGGTTTTCCATAGATGCTTTAGAACTTCATTTCAAAACTTCAAATGGATCTGGCTATGATGTAGCGTGCGCAATGGCTAAACAACCTATTTTTTATCGGAGACTAAAAAATAATATTGAAATTACACCCATAAAATTGAATCAGTGGCCAACTGAAAATATGTATTTTCAGTATTTAGGTAAAAAAAAAGAAAGTTCAGAAGCTGTAAAAGAGTATAATAAAAAACCTATTCAAAATATTGAAGCTTTTACTCGTTTAACAGAAGATATGTTTAAAGCATCAAAAATAAAAACCTTAATAAATTTGGTTAATAAACATGAATTATTAATGAGTGAACACCTAGGTCAAGAGTCACCGCTTCAATCAATATTTAAAGACTCAACAATTGGCATGAAAAGTTTAGGGGCTTGGGGAGGTGACTTTGCACTGTTAATTATTCCAAACAAGCAACAAGTTGATTATCTTAAACTAAATAATCCAAGAACATTTTTTTCCTGGAATGAAGTAATTCGATGAAAGCACTTAAAATTACTCTCTTCGCAATCGCATTAATTTTAGATCTAAAATCAAATGCAGCTCATCTTGTAGGTGGGGAAATAACTTATACTTGTGTTGGGAATAATGTTTACCAAATTGAATTAATAGTCTATCGAGACTGTAATTCATCTGGAGCACAATTAGATAATAGTGCTTCAATCGGTATTTTTAATGCCACCTCGGGTGTTCTTATCAATAATATACAAGTTAACAAAGGGCCTACCCAATCATTACCTTCGAATACGGGGAATCCTTGTTTATTAGCTCCTCCAAATGTTTGCACAGAATATGCTAAATATATTGCTCTGGTGACTTTACCCGTAAGTTCTCAGGGCTATTCTATAGCTTATCAAAGATGCTGCAGAAACGCAACAATTACTAACATAAATAACCCTGATGATTGGGGCATGACTATTTCTGCCAAAATACCCCCAAATGATTCTGGTTGTAATAATAGCCCGCAATGGAATACAACACCACCAATTGTGCTTTGTAGCCAAGAAAACTTAAATATTCCAGTAACGGCGAATGATCCTGATAATGACTCATTACATTATAGTCTCTGCAAAGTTCTTCACGGAGGAGGCAAATCAAATCAGCAAGGATCTTTAAATAGTCCACAACCAAATCCCCCAGGACCACCTCCGTATGTCGTGATCCCATATAGTTTACCTAACACCATATCAAATCCAATTCCAGGGACTCCCCCACTTTCAATAAACGGACAAACAGGGATACTCTCGGGAAAAATATCAGTTACAGGTCAATACGTTGTAGTTATTTGTGTAGAGGAATGGAGAAATGGTGTATTATTAAATACTATTCGAAGAGATTATCAGTTCAATGTGACATCTTGTTCAGTTTCAATTTGGGCTGATATAATTTCTGAGGTTGATGATCCAACACAACTTTGTATTGGCACAACCGTACCATTTTCTGAAAACAGTTTTAACGCAACTTTCTTTCATTGGGATTTTGGTGACCCAAATAGTACTTCTGACACCTCCAACTTGTCAAATCCAACTTATACTTTTACTGATACTGGAGTATATACTGTAACACTAATTGCAAACCCAGGATGGCCGTGTGCTGACACGGATCAAGTAGATTTTCATATTTATCCACCTATAAATGCCAGTTTTCAAATTAATGGAGGGGTATGTACCGATGAGCAGGCATTTATTTTTACACCCAACGGAAACTGGTATCCCGATAAAACCATCGAGTGGACATTTGGAAATTCCATTATAGATGCGAATATTTTTCAATTCACGGGCGAATATCCTCCGCCCATAACTTTTACAAAGGCAGGAAATTACCCTGTTAAACTATTTATAAAATCTAAAGCATGTGAAGAGACATATATAGATACAGTAAAAGTTTATGATAGACCTAAAATTGTTAGCGACTTTAGCGGAATAATTGGCTGTGACGCATTTACATATGAATTTGACGCAAAAGCTACTGGTTCGACTAATCTCTCCTATCTATGGGATTTTGGAGATGGTGACACCTCTCATCTAGAAACGCCTACTCATACATATAATTCGCCAGGATTATTTGACGTAAAACTAATGATTTGGACTATTGACGGCTGCATTGACACGATCTATGGCAATTATATAGGAGCAATATTAGTGAATCCTCGTCCTGATTTTCCATTTTCTGTTTCTCCACTAAAAGTAAATATCTACAAACCAGAAGTTGCAGTTCAAGCAAGTGGATTTAATATAGATGAAATATTTTATTTTGACATGGGAGATAGCACAGTTTACAGTCAGCAAGACTTTTTTTTACATAAGTATCAAGACACTGGCAATTTCATAATAAAAAGAATTGCTGTAAACCAATTTGGTTGCTGGGACACTTTAGGTCAATTAATTAGAGTAGACCCAGTTTTAAATATTTGGACTCCAAAAGCATTTACTCCAGATAATGATGGAAAAAATGAAACCTTTCGACCCGTAGTCACGGGATTCAACAATTATCATCTTTCCATTGTTGATAGGTGGGGGAATATAGTATTTGAGTCCATCGACGCATATGAGGAGTGGAATGGTAAAATTCATAATTCTGGAATAGAATGTCCTCAAGATATTTATACATGGAGACTTTTTATTTTAGACTTTGCAAATTCCCCAAAACAAGAATATGGTAAAGTTCTGTTATACCGATGAAAAACTAAGATAATTTCGAACCGTAAACTAAAGCAGTCAAGCCAAGTCCTACTGAAAAAACTAAGTAAACTATTACCAGTAAATATTGTCCTGATTTTATGAGCTGCAAAACCTCATTTGAGAATGTACTGAATGTAGAAAATCCACCACAAAACCCGACACTCCAGAAAAAAATATTCTTTGGTTGAATCTCTTTACCTAACAAATATCCCAATACTAAACAGGCTATAATATTCGCGAGAAGAGTTCCTATGATAGCAGATTTAGGGGATTCTGGGAAAAAACTTTGCATCATCTCACCCATAGAGTATCTAGCAATAGAGCCAATCCCTCCACCAAAGAATATTGCTATTAATTGACTCATTATTATTTAAATCTAGGGATTGTTCTCCATCTATTGAGAAAATATGAAACGAACAATCCTAGCATAGCTCCACAAATAACATCTCCTGGATAATGTACTCCTAAATATACTCGACTATAGGAAACAGTAATCGCCCAAATTAAAAAAAAGATAGTCAAACCTTTGGTTGGACGTGAGAAATTTATAATTCCAAAAATCGCCCAAACAGTTGAGGCGTGACTAGATACAAATCCATACTCTCCGCCACATTTAATTGCAACCAGTTGGAAATTCATCATCAATTCCGGAACATGACAGGGTCTTAACCGTTCAAAAACATTTTTAAATGCATGAACGGATACAAGGTCAGCTATTGCAACTGAAGCGATAATTAGAGAAGCTAAAATAATAGCATCATTTAACTTAAGTTTTAAAAAACCATAAATGAGAAAAAGTCCAACAAAAACGTAACTTCCAATACTGAGGCTAACCAAACGAAAGAATTGGTCTACACTATTGGAACCCCAATTAACGAGGTGAAGAAATAATGCTTCATCTAAAAGCTTTAGGGATTCAAGGCTTCCCACAACAGGTCTTTCATTTTTAATACATTTTCTCCGCTGACAGAACTAAAGAAGATATGCGGTAAGTCTGAGGGCAATATAGCTGACACTTCTAATTTCAATTCATCATCCATCATATCAGATTTTGAAATACCTAATATTTTTCTCTTTTTACTTAGTTCAGGATTGTAATTCTGTAATTCGCTTAATAAGGTATGATATTCTTTTAAATGATCCTGAGAGTCTGCAGGAACAAGAAAAAGTAATATTGAGTTACGCTCTATATGCCTCAAAAAACGATGCCCCAAGCCTTTACCCTCACTCGCCCCTTCAATGATTCCCGGAATGTCAGCAATAACAAATGAATTATAACCTCTGTGAGAAACAACTCCTAAGTTGGGAACTAAAGTGGTAAATGGATAGTCTGCAATTTCAGGTTTTGCAGCTGAAACAACACTTAAAAGTGTTGATTTTCCTGCATTTGGCAAGCCAACTAGTCCTACATCTGCTAAAACTTTTAATTCCAAAATAAACCAACCATCTTTACCTTCTTCTCCAGGTTGAGCATTTGTTGGAGTCCGGTTTGTTGGACTCTTAAATTGAGTATTCCCTAGTCCACCGCGACCCCCAGAAAGTAATGTTTGTCTTTCTCCATCTTGAGTTATTTCAAAAAGAACTTCACCCGAATCTGCATTTTTTACTAAAGTTCCTAGAGGTACATTTATTATCACATCTTCTCCATCTGCACCATGCCTGTCATTTCGACTCCCTCCCCCACCTGGAAGAGCCTTTATATGTTTTTTATATTTGAGGTGTAAAAGTGTCCACATCTGCGGGCTTCCCTCGAGTATAATGTGCCCACCCCGGCCACCATCACCACCATCTGGACCACCTTTAGGAACACCCCGTGCGCGATACAGGTGAGCAGATCCTGCTCCACCTTTACCGGATGCACAGTATATTTTGACATAATCTATGAAGTTATTATCTGCCATCAGATACTATCAAAATTGACCTATTTCTGCTTTTAAAACGCTAGATATTTGTTTAACAGAACCGACACCATTGACAGCAATATACTTTCCCTGGTTTTCGTAGTGACGCTGAACAACAGCCGTTTCTTTATAGTAAATAGCTAATCTATTTTTGATAACTTCAGAGTTAGCATCATCAGGACGTCCCGATACTTTTCCTCTCTCTAGCAACCTGGACATCAGCTCTTCATCTGGAACTTCAAGACCGAGCATCGCAGTAATCCGTAAATCTTCTTGAGCAAGAAATCTATCTAATGCAGTCGCTTGAGCCTCAGTCCTTGGAAAGCCGTCAAATAAAAACCCCAAAGGATCTACATATTTGACAAATTCTGACTTTAGCATATCAATCGTTAATGAATCTGGAACCAACCTACCTTCATCCATATACTTTTTCGCTAAAACACCTAAATCTGTTTTATTTAAAATATTGTACCTGAAAATATCACCAGTACTGAGATGTATGAATCCAAACTCCTCAACTAGGAATTCACTCTGGGTACCCTTACCAGCTCCTGGAGGGCCAAAAAGAACTATGTTTTTCATGGATCTAATAAGAAAAAGCAAATGTACAACCCTTATTGTTTTTACCTTTATCTGATTTTAGAAGAAAAGCAATGGAACATAACTATGCAATTATAATGGCTGGAGGAGTCGGGAGTCGATTTTGGCCAACAAGCACATCTGAAAAGCCAAAGCAATTCCTTGATATTTTGAATACCGGTGAAACCTTGTTGCAACAGACCTTTAGAAGAATATCTTCTGTTATTCCAGCAGAAAATATTTTAATTGTCACCAAGTCTGATTACAAGAAAATATGTATCGACCAACTACCCGAAGTTCTTAACGAGAATATCATATCCGAACCCCTGAGAAGGAATACAGCGCCATGTATCGCTCTAGCGGCCTTTAAATTAAAGAAGCGTGACCCTTTAGCTAATTTTATAATAACACCAGCTGATCATTTAATAACTAACGAGTCAGAGTTTAAAAGAATCATTAAACTTGGGCTGTCAACAACATCTGCTCATAATATTCTATTAACAATTGGAATTTCTCCAAATAAACCTGAAACTGGATATGGTTACATCCAATTTAAATCTGAAGAACACAACTTCGACAAAGAAATTAAAGCAGTAAAGACTTTTACAGAAAAGCCTCAACTAGAGTTGGCAAAATCATTTATCGCTACTGGAGAATTCTTATGGAATTCTGGCATATTCATTTGGAATTCAAATGCCATATTGAGTGCATTTGAAAAACACATGCCCGATATGTATGGCGCTTTTGACCAGGGTTGGGACAAATTTAATGGTCCTGAAGAAATTGATTTTCTAGAAACTATTTATGCCCAATGTCCAAATGAATCCATTGATTACGGTATTTTAGAGAAAGCTGCTCAGGTTTATGTTCTTCCGGGAGACTTCGGCTGGAGCGATTTAGGATCTTGGGGAGCAGTTTATTTGCAAATTGAGAAGGATAATAATGAAAACGCAGGTATAACAAACAATATATTTGCATACAGCTCTTCTGGAAACATTTTTTCTCTACCCAAAAAGATGATTGCAGTTGTTGAAGGGCTTGAGGATTATATTGTTGTGCAATCCGATAATAGACTACTCATATGCCCAAAAAAAAGTGAGCAAGACATTAAAAGATTTGTTACCGATGTTAAAGTGAAATTAGGCGAGGATCTAGTTTAACCTGAGACTAAGCTAATTTTATGAATCGCTTTCTGGTTTGTGTCCTATCCATTTGTACAGCACTTTTGGAGCAAACTGCTCTAATCCCACTAGAGTAAGCCAGTAACCAACGAACAAGCCAAGGAAAATGAGCATGCTGAACCCAGTGAGAATAATCAATAAAGCAATAAGAAAACCAATAAATTTAGCCATTGAAGATATCGTTTAAATTTAGGCAAATATACAGTTCAAACTGACTTCATCTTAGGCCCTACATTTGCATTACTTGAAATTATATTTTAATATTTTAATTTTTTGCCATGAAAACCCGAACTGAAAACGACTCAATGGGTCCAGTTAATGTTCCATTAGACGCCTACTGGGGAGCGCAGACTGAGAGGTCACGAAACAATTTTAGAATTGGAACTGAAGGCAGTATGCCTAAAGAAATTATTCATGCCTTTGCATATCTAAAAAAAGCAGCTGCTATAACCAATTCAGAACTTGGGGTGCTAGAGATTAACAAATCAGATTTAATTAGTCAAGTTTGCGAAGAAATAATAGAAGGGAAATTGGATGAACAGTTTCCACTTGTCGTCTGGCAAACTGGTTCTGGAACTCAGACTAATATGAACTGTAATGAGGTGATTGCTAATCGAGCCCATGAAATAAATGGTGGAAAATTAACGGATACAATAAAAATATTGCACCCAAATGACGATGTCAATAAATCACAATCCTCAAATGATACTTTCCCCACTGCTATGCATATCGCATGTTACAGTCAGGCAATGAATATAACGAGACCAGGAATTATTCATCTGAGAAACACCCTACATAAAAAGGCAATAGAATTTAAAGACATTGTAAAAACAGGAAGAACTCATTTTATGGATGCTACGCCAATTACTTTGGGTCAAGAAATTAGTGGATATGTGAAACAATTAGATAATGGCATTAGGGCATTAGATAATGCCATTGTTATGGTTCAAGAATTAGCCCTCGGCGGAACTGCAGTTGGAACTGGCTTAAACACCCCAAAAGGTTATTCACAAAAAGTTGCAATAAAAATCGCAGAACTAACAAAAATGCCTTTTATAAGTGCTCCGAACAAGTTTGAAGCTCTCGCGTCACATGATGCAATGGTGGAGCTTTCAGGAGCCTTAAAACGAATAGCTGTATCACTATTCAAGATAGGGAATGATATAAGAATGTTATGCTCTGGTCCAAGGTCAGGAATAGGAGAAATAAGTATTCCAAATAATGAACCGGGATCATCAATAATGCCAGGAAAAGTAAACCCCACTCAACCAGAAGCTCTGACAATGGTTGCAGCTCAGGTAATGGGTAATGATGTAGCTGTAAATATTGGAGGTGCATCTGGTCATTTTGAGCTGAATGTTTTTAAACCTATGATTGTTTCTAATGTTCTTGAAAGCGGAAGGTTAATTGGTGATGTTAGTATGAGTTTTGCAGATAAATGTGTAGAAGGAATAAAAGCAAATCGTGATATTATTAAAAATCATCTGGAGAATTCGTTGATGCTAGTAACAGCTCTTAATACCCATATCGGATATGATAAGTCAGCTAAAATTGCGAAAACTGCATATGATGAAAATATCACATTACGAGATGCAGCATTAAAATTAGGATTTTTAACAAAAGATGAATTTGATGCCTGGGTAAGGCCTGAAGATATGTGCTAACTTCATAAAAAACTAGTCTTTCAATAAGTTATCAATCAAAGAGATAGGTCTAGCAATGATTCCTTTATCGCCGATAATAACAATAGGTCGTTGCATTAACTTGGGATATTCAAGTATTGCATATATTAATTCTTCGTCCTGGAGTTCATTCATAGCAAAATTTAACTTCCAATCATTTTCATTTTTCCGGATAATATCAATTGGGGAAACCTGCAGTAACTGAATTAAGTTATCCAATTCCGAATAGCTTAGAGGGGAATTTAAATATTCTATTATTTCCAGCTCTAAATTTAAGTTTTTTAAATATACAATTGCCTCCCTACTTTTTGCACATCTGTTATTATGGTAAATAATTGCTTTCATTTATTTAATAAATTCAATGAGTATTAATCATAACATCTCCATGGGATTCGCCATCGGAGCCACAAATCGTTGTCCATTTTGATAACCAAAAATACACTCCGGAAGATAAGTTTTTATTTTTGTAGCGACCGTCCCAAAGAAATCCAGGATCTTGAGTAGAGTAAACTCTCTGACCCCATCGATTATATACCTCAAAAACAAAATCTGCAATACCCGACGCCCCAAAAGATGATAATTTCAAAAAATCATTGTAGCCATCATTATTTGGAGTAAATACATTTGGAAAAATAATTGAATCTCCATTGGGTGAAAAAGAAATATAAGTTACTACTGTAGAATCCCAATTTGAACATATACTGTCCCATGTAATAATATCTATTAAATATTCACCCGATGCTGGCATATCCCAGGCTATTTCAGCTCCAGTTAATGGCTGAGAAGAAAACCCATTTAAATACCAAAATATTTTGGTAGCATTTGTGGCGGAAGCTTGGGCAATTACCAAAGGGATCGAAGCACATGGATTCACAATTATTTTTGAATCTATCTCCCCGAGAGGTCCTCGATATTGAATTGAATATGATACGGTATCGCTCAAATTACAGATTGTATCTAATGCCACTATTGTCAATTCAATTGGATTAAAAATTTCATTATAGACATGAAAAATTGAGTCATTATATGAATAATATGTATCCACTCCATCACCCCAGGAAACATAGAAAAAATCTCCTTTAGCACTGTCTGATGGGATCAAAATAATACCAGATGAGGCATCGCAAGAGTCAAAATATATATCCATTCTTGCCACAGGAGGTTCAGGACTAGTTACGTATATCGATAGGTTTGTCGATATATCAGTTCCACATAAAAAGTCACTTCCATAAATGGAGATAGTATAAAATCCAGGCTGACTAAATACATGTTTTTCACCTATCGGACTTACTCTGGATAAAGTTTGTCCATCCCCCCATGAAATAAAAGTAGAGTCACATCTAGTTGCCTGTCCTAATATTTCCGCAACTGAGCCGGTACAAATTGTATCAGCATTTAACGATAAATTTAAATCAACTTTTTGCATTTCAAAAGCAATCTGGACTGCAGCCATATTGCAATTAGTCGAACCATTTGTATTCGAATATGCATTATGAGGAAATATTGGAAGATTGGAATTTCCTCCACATCCTGCGCAAATTGCTTGATGAATAACTCCATTAGGATCAAACCGTGAAGTCCCTCCGTCGACATGTTCGGAAGAATTAGGATCTCCAAAATAGCTTGCATAAACAGGGTTACTATTATTCCCTATGACCAGAAAATAAAAATCACTACCATCAGTATTTTTCTGAAGAGCATCTGTCGTGCAAAAGAGCCCATTAGTTGACCCTCCGGTATTTGTGGCACCTCCCCAGCCGGAAAAGTAAAGACTGCCGCACTCATCGATCATTAAAGCTGTAGGAGAGACATTCTGGTCAATCAAGTTACCACTCCCAAATGTTTGTATTCTATAAATAGAGTCTAAATCGCTATTAGTCCACAAAAAATATTGAGATGAAGATGATTGAAACCAAGAACTATTTACAGAAGTTAAGTTACTCTTATTATTTCCAACTATAACAATGGAATTCGAGTCTCCCACTGCCTTAAAAGATCCAATTTTATTATGTGCAACTAAAAACCCGTAATCCGAGTCCATCCCTCCGAAATAAGTGCTTTTCTCGAGGGTTCCGTTATTTTTATCAACTCTAATGATCCATGCATCTTCAACACCCGCTCTTTGAGGTTGAAATGATATTGAATCCGCAAGACCATCAGACTCAGAAACACCTACTGCAAATAAATGATCTTCATTTTGAGTAGACAATTTGACCAATCCAAATAAAGCATCCATACTTGAACCACCGTAATAAGAAGACCAAACCAAGGTGTCAAGACCCGAGCTCATTTTAATTAAAATACCGTCTTGAGTCCCCCCAAAACTGCTTCCATTTGTATTTGGAAAATCTGTTGATTTCGTATTAGACGCAATATAAATACCATTTGATGTAGCTAATATTTCACCTCTTGCCTCATCTCCATAATTTAAAGTTCCAAATTCATTAATGCCATCATTTCCAGAGCCTCCAATGTATGTCATACTTTTTTTTATGGATCCAGTAGAATCCAAACGAAGAATAAACATATCTGTCCCAGAATTGAATGTCTGACCTCCTCCATAAATAGAACTACCGCCATTAAAAGAACTATCGTAAGCATTTACCGATACGGCAAGATTATTTGAACCGGATACTCCAAGAACATATAAATCTCCGTTGGGAGAAACCATCATTGAATGAGGCTGTTCTCTATTATTTCCGCCAAAAAATGTTCCAGATAGCAATCCCGTACCATCTGATGAAAATAACATTAGAGCTACATCAGTAGCACCGCCAGCAAATGAACTCTGAATTCCGTTAAAATATGGGAATTGCCCACCGAAAACTATACCCCCAGCCCATGTTCGACCTTTATTATCATATGTTGCAGTATATCCGAAATTATCACTTATCGAACCGGAAAATGTGGAAAAGCGGTAAACTGGATCAATAAGAATTGATTTTTTCGAAACTGGTCGCCAAATACTGTCTGTTTTTCGCCAATGTACTTTTGACGTTCCTTTTCGAGTTTTGGCAATGGGGCAATCAATAGTTAACTTCCCAACAGGCAAATCGATAAATAAATGGTTAGACTTAGAGTGAATATTATTAACCCCTTCAAAACTACTTCCCAAGACATTTAATTGATCGGGTTCTTCACTAATCCATGTTGTCTTTAATTCTCCAAAATCATTAAGCTCAAAAATCAGAGAAACTCCAGGATAAAGATTTTCCATTCGCCCTTTTCTGAATCCGCAAACTTTAGTTATCTCTTTAGTTCCAGATATAAAGTAATTAAATGAGCTTTTTGTTGGCTCCATAGATATCCATTCGCCTTGTTTAGAGCCCTCAAATCGTTCGGTGAATACATAAAAATTATTTGTATCATCTTTTCCCGGACCTCTGAGAGCAAATCTCAGACCATCTTTAAGAATCCAAATTCTTGCATTATCAGTGTGAAGTTGAGCATTAACCTCTTTTGGCCATTGTCCTTTATTCGGAATAAATTGGCCTGAAGCCCGATCATGAATAGTTACTTGAGCATTTAAACTTCCAATTATGAAAATGAAAAATAAATATCTTGATAAGAACTTAATGGACATAAACTCTAAGTTACAAAAGTGCGCAGTGCACTTGAGCATCGATCTAGTCATTTAATTTAATACGCTATTCACTGTCAAGATCCTTATTTGCCGTTCCGTCAGCCATCAAATAAGCTTTCAAAAAACCATCAATATTGCCGTCCAGAACTGAATCTGGATCTGTAGACTCCAGAGAAGTCCGAACATCTTTGACGAGTTTGTATGGGTGAAGTACATAATTTCGAATCTGCGAGCCCCATTCAATTTTCATTTTACCAGCTTCAATGTCATCCCGATGAGCCAATTTCTTTTTGAGTTCAATTTCATAAAGTTGAGATTTCAGCATTTGCATCGCTCTTGAACGATTGTCGTGCTGAGAGCGGGTTTCGGAGCACTGAATTTGAATACCAGATGGTTTATGGTTTAGCTGTACTTTGGTTTCTACTTTGTTTACATTTTGTCCTCCAGCACCACTTGAACGTGCCGTTGTAATTTCAATATCTGCTGGATTAATCTCAATTTCAATGGTATCATCTACAAGTGGGTAAACGTAAACCGAAACAAATGATGTATGTCTTTTCGCATTGCTATCAAAAGGACTAATTCTAACTAATCTATGAACTCCATTTTCTCCTTTCAAATATCCAAAAACATAGTCTCCCTCAATTTCTAATGTCACTGTTTTCACCCCAGCCACATCCCCTTCCTGGAAGTTTAACTCTTTTACTTTATGCTTATTTCGTTCTGCCCATCTTAGATACATTCTCATTAACATTCCAGCCCAGTCGCAAGACTCAGTACCTCCTGCACCTGCAGTGATTTGTATCACGCAGGATAATTTATCCTCTTCTCCAGATAACATGTTTCTGAATTCCATATCACCAAGCGCAATTTCAAATTTTTGAACTGCTTCATCAACCTCTAATTCTGAAAGACCTTCCTCTTTAAAGAAGTCTAGTGATATTTCCACTTCTCCAAAAAGAGATACAATCTTATCATATCCCTGAATCCAATATTTCATTTCTCGGATATTTTTCATAACTAATTCAGCACGAGCTGAATCCTTCCAAAAATTAGGATCAATTGTAAGCTCCTCCTCATTAAGTAATTTTACTTTACGCTCTTCAGGTCTTATAAAATTCTTGAGAACTCTTAATCGCGATTTAAAATCTTTTAATTGATCATTTGAAACCATAGTACAAAAGTAAGGTGATGACTACCTTGGTTCTATGAAAAATACCATATCTGATTTTCGTTCGGATACCGTTACGAAACCCTCAAAAGAAATGCTTGACGCAATGAACAAGGCTCCTATTGGTGACGATGTATTGGGAGATGATCCGACCGTAAAGCGACTAGAGAGAATAGCGGCTGAGATGTTCGGCATGGAAGCAGGACTATTTTGTCCCTCAGGAACCATGACAAATCAGATTGCAATAAATGTACATTGCAGACCCGGTGAAGAATTAATATGTTCACCATTGTCACATATTTACAACTATGAAGGCGGTGGCGTTGCATTTAATTCCGGAGTTCAGATCAGAACAGGTGGCGATGACTTTGGGCGAATTTTTCCTGATGATATAAATCGTCTTATCCAACCTGAAATTGATGTCCATGCAGCACAGAGTAGACTAGTTGTTGTAGAAAATACATCAAACAAAGGAGGTGGAACATGTTTGGGAATTCCATTACTTAAAGATCTAGGGTTAACAGCAAGATCTAATGGCTTAAATTATCATTTAGATGGAGCAAGAGTATTTAATGCAATTATTAGAGATAATGAGTCACCAGAAGACTATCACTTCTTTGATTCGATATCCATATGCTTAAGCAAGGGACTTGGAGCTCCAGTAGGGTCTCTACTCATAGGTGGCAAGGACTTTATATCCCAGGGTAAAAGGGTAAGAAAACGTTTTGGTGGAGGAATGCGGCAAAGCGGTTATCTCGCTGCAGCTGGAATTTATGCCCTACAAAATAATATTGACCGTTTATCCTTAGATCATGATTTAGCGCAAAGAGTCTTCGCATACTTGAGTAAACTTGAATACATAAGTGAAATAAAACCTGTTGAAAGTAATATAATATTATTTAAAGTTAAAAGCTCAATAAGTACTCTTGACCTCTCCAATCATTTGCTATCAAAAAATATTCTCATCATACTTATGGATAAAGAATGGATGAGAATCGTTACTCATCTGGACATAAAAGAAAAGGACATTCAAGTTTTATTCGAGGGACTATCAACTTTTTCCTGAATCAACTCCAGAATTAAATGATTTTCAAAACCTCTATTTTGAAAATATTTTAATAATGCTGATTTGCTATCTTTCTGTGGAGAAATTAATAAACGCTTGGAAATTAAATTCTCTAAGCAATTTCGATATTCAATTTCGTCAATTTCCAAAAGTCCGATTTCTATACATTTAAACGTTACTCTTTTTGAAATTAGGGATTGCTTAATCTTAATTCTTCCCCATTTTTTTATTTTGAATTTTCCCCTAACATAAGCCTTAGCATACCTTTCTTCCGATATATAACCTTCTAAAATCAAGTCTGATAATATATTATCCACAACTTGAATAGATAAACCCATTTGAACCAATCTATTTTTCACCTCACTCTGACAGCGCTCTTGAAAAGAACAATATTTTCGAATTGATTGCTTGGCAATTTCAAAGTCAAAAACCTTCTTTCGCTTAAACATAATCTTCTATAAAATAGTTAAAGCGGCTATTAACCGCTTTAACATGTATTTATTTTCAAAAAAATTAGCCCATTTTTCTATTCTTGGAGTCTGCAAAACGATACTCCAACATTTTAAAGGCGTCTCTTTCAACAACTTCTAATTTCATCCCATATGAGCGCGACCATTTTTTAAATCGTCGATTCCATAAATATCCTGTTGTTAAATATGCATGAATAAATGGATGTACGTGTAGATATATAATCTCATTTCTGCCTTTTGATTTCATTCGTCCAACAATTTGATCAAATTTTTGCTCAAGTGCAGTAATCATAGTAATTGGAGCCTCAACCAAAGTATCTGGGTTTTCTTCCTTGGTCTCAATTCTTTTAGCAGGCCTGACTCTCTGTCTTGTGATTTCTATCAAACCAAATCTTGATGGAGGCAAAATCTTATGTCGAGCCCTATCAACAGACATGACTTCCTTCATTTTTTCAAATAAAGCCTTACGGTGTTCAGCAGTATTCATATCAATAAAATCAATACAAATTATACCACCCATGTCACGGAGCCTTAGTTGACGACCAATTTCTTCTGCCGCCATTAAGTTTACAGCTAAAGCATTTTCTTCTTGACTTTCTCCTCTACTAGATCTATTTCCACTATTTACATCAATGACATGCATTGCTTCCGTATGCTCAATAATTAAATATGTCCCTTTACCCATATTAACGGTTCTGCCAAATGCAGATTTCAGTTGTCGATCAACACCATATTGCTGAAAAATTGGAACAGATGAATTATGAAACTTTACAATTGAGGATTTTTCAGGAGCGATGGATTCGATAAATTCCTTTATTTCAGCATGTAAACTTTCATTATCTACAACAATCTGGTCAAAAGAATCATTAAATACATCTCGCAAATATGCACTTGCCCTGTCCATCTCCTGCAAAACACACTTACGAGGTTTTGCATTACGTAGATTTCTATGTAAAATTTTCCACCTTTTCAATAAATCGGCTAAATCAGCCTTTAAATCTTCAGGGGATGCTCCATCAGCAACAGTGCGAACGATCACACCAAAGCCTTTTGGACGTATAGATTGAACAAGCTTACGCAGTCTATCTTTCTCTTTTCTTTCTCGGATCTTCTGGGATACTGATATTCTATCCGTAAACGGCACCAGAACGATGAATCGTCCGGCGATTGATATCTCAGATGTAACCCTTGGACCTTTTGTCGAAATGGGTTCCTTTACCACTTGTACCAGAATTTCATCTCCTGATTTAATGGTGTTCTCCATATTCCCGTCTTTTTTAATTAGGGGAAGTAAACCGAAATCAGCAATATTAGATGACTGTTTTCCTAGGTGAACTTTTTTATTAAAGGATAACCATGAAGAAATTTGTGGCCCTAAGTCATGATAGTGTAGAAACGCATCTTTTTCATATCCTACATCTATAAAAGCGGCATTTAAACTAGTTGCGAGTTTTCGCACCTGACCTAAATACACATCACCAACTGAAAACTGCTGTTTTGCATCTTCATTGACTAGCTCAACTAAACGACCATCCTTGAGAAGAGAAATAACTGCGTTCGACTCATTCGCTTGAATGATTAACTCGGTACGCATAATTATTTATTTTTATTTCTTCTTATGACGGTTCTTGCGCAAGCGCTTTTTCCTTTTATGAGTTGCCATCTTGTGGCGCTTTCTTTTTTTACCGCTAGGCATAATTTATTTATTTAAATGAAACAATCATTGAACTTTATCGACTTCCGATTGACTTTCCCCTTGATAACTCGCTAAAAGAGTTCTCAATTCGGAATCGCGGGATGAGTTTGGATATGCTTCTAAAAAAAAAATCAGATTTTTAATGGCCTCTTCTATGTCTCCTTGCTGAAATCTAGCTATTGCCAGGGATTCCATTGCGTAAACATCAGAAGGGTCAATTCTTAAAACTTTCACAAAACGATTTACCGCCTTGCTCCATTGCCCGGACATTATAGAAAATTGTCCAAGGTAGAATTGAGCATCTCGATGGTTTGAATCTGCTTCAACTACTTCTCTAAGAGAAAAAATAGCTTCCATGGGGTTACCATTCCCCGACTCTATCATTTTAACAGCGACTTGAACTTTTTCATCCAAGGGGCTAAGTTCTTCAATGCTCTTTTCAGTCTCTTTCAAAACGTTCGGAAACAACAAAATAGTAGCGGTTAAAATAACTACTAATACTATTGCCAATGTCCGCGAACGATTCATTTAATCTGGTTTATTTATTTATTGAAACATTACTCTTTACTTTTCCAGCAAAAGTCTTTGCAGGCTTAAAAGCTGGTATATAATGAGCAGGAATTATTAATGTGGTATTCTTCGAGATATTGCGACCTGTCTTTTCAGCTCGTTTTTTCAAAACAAAACTTCCAAAACCTCTTAAATATATGTTTTCTCCAGACTCCATATTGGTCTTAACTTCTCGCATGAAATTTTCTACAACGGCTAAAACATCTGACTTTTCCATGCCAGTTCTATCTGCTATGCGAGTAACAATATCCGCTTTTGTCATGTTGAATTATTTTTTATGTGAGCCCTTAAAATGGGTTTAAATTAGCGGCCGCAAAGTTAGGCAATTGTAAGTGATTCAACAATTATGATAAATAAAATGCAAACCGATCTAATAAAGTGGTTTGATAATCATCAACGCTTCTTACCTTGGCGAAGGACAAAAGACCCCTATGCAATATGGTTAAGTGAGATAATATTGCAACAAACTAGGATAGATCAGGGCCTTGAATATTGGGAAATTTTTTTAAAGAAATTTCCCACTGTCAAAAGTCTTTCCAAGGCTAAAGAGTCAGAAATATTGGCTTTATGGTCAGGTTTGGGATATTACAGCCGAGCGAGAAACATTTATCAAGCAGCTCAGATTATAGTCTCAAAGTTTCAAAGTGAATTCCCGAAGACATCTTCAGAGCTATTAAAACTTCCAGGAATAGGACCATACACTGCAGCTGCTATATCCTCGATCTGCTTTGGAGAAGTTTCCCCTGCGCTCGATGGAAATGCATTCCGTGTATATTCAAGACTCTTTGCAATAAGTTCTCCTATTGAAAAGAAATCTACGATAAAAGAAATATCGGCCCTAGCATTGCCGCTATTATCAAAAAAAAGACCTGGAGATAGTAATCAAGCCATAATGGATATTGGTTCAACCATCTGTAAACCTAAAAAACCAAATTGCCCAGCATGTCCGTTTGAAGAGAATTGTATCTCAAGAAGATCCGGTAACCAGCATAACTTTCCGGTTAAACTAAAATCTATAAGAATAAAAGAAGTAGATAAGTTCTATGTATTCCTAAGAAAGAATGATACATATGGATTCACTCTACGACCCAAAACCGGCATATGGGGTGGCCTTTGGACACCCTTAGAATTAAATTTTGAAGATTGGGAGTTAGCAAAAAAAAGTAGGAATATTCAAAAGGGCAATATTATATATCAAAAACACCTTTTAACTCATAGAAAAATGAATCTATATTTTTCAGACTGGACGGGAGAAATATATCCTAAAAATGAAGAAATTCAATGGTTCTCAAATCAAGATCTAAAAAGGTTAGCCTTTCCTGCTCCAATATTGAAAATATTAAATGAAAAAAGTTACATTTGAATCTAAGGACTATTTAGTAGAAAAAATGACTGGCAGCTTGAATAAGGTAATGTTAATAGGGAACCTAGGAAAAGATCCTGAAACAGTAAGTTTTGATAATGGCGGGAAAATAATAAAATTTCCCATCGCCACATCAGAAAATTACTCGGACAAAGAGGGTCAAAAAAAAGAGATTACAGAATGGCATAACATTGTTTTTCGATCTCCAAGATTAGTTGAAGTCTGTGAGTTGTATTTAAAAAAAGGAGATAAAGTATTCATTGAAGGTAAAATTAGGTCTAGACAATGGAATGATGAAAATAATAAAACTAGATATAATTTTGAAATTGCGGGTGACTCAATGACAATGTTAGGACCCAACCGTGGTAATCAAAATGGCGTAAATTCGCACAAGGCCGACGATCATGAAAATAATGATTTGCCATTTTAAATAAATTTATTATTCTGATTTAAATCATCCTAATTGGACCCTGAACCTTTATTTTTTTCAATTTTTCAACCCTTTCCGAGTGGAGTTATTTTTCACCTACTAGCGATGTTATTACTTTTAATGGGATCTGCATTTACCTCTGCATCAGAGGTAGCTTATTTTTCGCTTTCGCCAAATCAAAAAGTCGAACTTAGTGAGGATAAATCCATTTCCTCAAAACGGGTTTTGGAAGTCCTTAAGTCTCCAGAGAATTTGTTAGCAACATTACTAATTCTAAACAATTTATTTAATCTTGGACTAATCTTATTGTCATCATTAGCAACAAGTTTAATTTTTAACTTAGAGGACTATCCTTTTATAGCTTTAGGAATCCAAACAATTTTTGTGACCACTTTAATCTTAGTTTTCGGTGAAGTTATACCTAAGACTTATGCTACAAATCATGGACTTAATTGGACTATGTCAAGCTCTAAATTTATTCAAAATGCAATTAAATTTTTAAATCCAATAAGCAACGCTCTAGTAAAATCCTCTCGCTATATCGATCGTTTCAGCAAAGCAAAATCTCTTACAGTTAATGAGCTTGAAGAAGCCCTAGATTTAACATCAGATGAAGCAACGACTCCCGAGCA
Source organism: uncultured Cryomorphaceae bacterium (assembly GCA_913043005.1). GTDB lineage: Bacteria > Bacteroidota > Bacteroidia > Flavobacteriales > Schleiferiaceae > TMED14. The sequence continues at coordinate 33,225 of CAJWKU010000003.1, read as the reverse complement.
GCAAAGACTGCTCAGAGAAATTGTAAAATTTGGATCAACAAGTGTTAAACAAATAATGACACCACGTCAAGATATCTTTGCAATTAACTCTGATCTTGACATTAAAAAAGTTTTAGAATCCGTCTCTGAAAATGGTTATTCAAGAATTCCAATATTTCAAAAAAGCCTTGATAGTATATTGGGAATTTTACATGCAAAAGATCTACTTAACCATTTGGATGCTTCTAATGAATTCAATTGGGCAGAACTCTTAAGACCGGTTTTTTTTGTTACCGAGAATATGAAAATTGACGATTTATTAGGGGACTTTCGACAAAAAAAAATGCATATGGCTGTTGTGGTAGACGAATTTGGTGGGATTTCAGGAATTACTACCCTAGAGGATGTTATGGAAGAAATTGTTGGAGAGATTCGTGATGAATTTGATTCTGATGAACAACTATACTCCCAATTAGATAAGTATACATTTGTATTTGAGGCAAGAGCTCAATTGACTGACCTCTATCGTGTATTAAATATTAGTCCAGATGTTTTAGAGGAATATAGAGGTGAAGCAGATACAGTTGCAGGAATATTATTAGAGCAACTTGGGCGGATGCCTTTGAAAGGAGAATCACTTACGATTGGTCCTATAAAATGGACCGTTGAAGCTGTCGATGTTCGCAGAATTGTTCGTGTAAAAGTGAAATTAATCGAAAATGAAAACTAAATTTGTTTACATAACAATCCTAATTTTTGTTGTTGCTTTTATAGCGACTAGTCTTCACCTTTTGTTTTCATCAAATTCAAGTTCTATAAATCTCAGACCATATGGTTTTATGAGACTCACAATTCCGAAAGATAGCTCTGTAGAGCTAAAATTAAACAATCTTAATTTACCGTTTAACTTCATTCACAGTAGCAATGGATATTGGATTGATAAATCAGAATTAGGGTGGGGAGATATGTTTTATCCTTTTTGTAACGGAAGAATTCAGATCACCTATAAAAGTATTAATGGGAATTTATCGCAATTAATAGACGATGCGCATAAAATGACTTTTAAACACTCCGTTGTGGCAGAGGGTATTGATCAAAAAAACTATGTGAATTCTGAAAGAAATGTAAATGGAATGGTATTTCGCATTTATGGAAATACAGCATCCAGCATTCAATTTTTTGCGACCGATAGTATATCGAATTTTATTCGGGGAGCAGCTTACATATATGCCCAACCTAATCCTGATTCTTTAAAACCTATAAACGAATTTCTTGAGCAAGAAGTGGTAAATATAATGGAATCAATTAAATGGAAATCAGTTATTTGAAACCCCTTGATCTTGCTTGAAGTGGCGAATCATCAACCAAGATTTAAATGATCCATCTATTATTAAAAACCATGCTATTGCGCTTAATATAATATGTATTGGTTGAATTATTTTAGGAATATCAAAATAGTACATTGCGGCACCTAGAGTGGCCTCTGTTATAAAAATTATTAAAACAATACCAGCTCTAAAACGCAAACCAGCCAAACCTTCTGATAATCTCAATAAATAGAACGAAAACATCAGCAGAACAATTGAAAAACTTCGATGTATAAGTATAATTGAACTCAGTTTACCTACCCACCCTATTCTTGAGGCCCCTACGCCAAAAGTTTTCATCAGCACATCAACTTCTTCCCTTACTTGAGTACCTAGAATAATTTGAATTCCAAGTAAAATGGAAATCAAAATATAAATTCTAAAGACTTTACTTCTATTTTTTTCCAAATCCCGAATATTTCGTTCAGCAACAAAGGCATGAGTTTCCCATTCAGAACTTACACTTCGGTATATCAAAGCAAGCAACGCTAAAATTATAAATGCTCCTGCTAGATGAAATGTTATTTGATGTGGAATGAGATTGCCATCTACAACGACTTTCCCCAACCATGCTTCAAATAAAAGCATGCCGAGAATAGCTATCATAGTTAATGACCATTTTGGATGAGAACGATATCGAAAAAAAATAAAAATTGAAGCCAATAAAATGGGTATTCCAAGTAAGGCCCCAAGTAGTCTATTAATGTATTCGATCCATGTGTGAACCGGGTTAAATATCGCATAGTCATGACGTTCATAGCTATTCCAATTAGAAGGATTAAATTCTAGGCGCGAACTAAATGATCTATTTGCTACTAATAATTGTTGATCTTTAATTACCATTTGCCCCTCACTAAATAATAAATTTGGAGACCACGAAACCTGATTAATGTTTGTAGGTGGAATTATTAACCCAAAGCATTTTGGCCAATCTGGACAACCCATACCGCTACCGGTCATTCTAACTATGGATCCAGCTAGAATCACAAGAAAAGTCAATATTATCGACATCTGTAATAATCGTCTTAACAAAAAAGTCCATAATGTTGAAGGTGGTTGACGCATGACTACAAAGGTAATCTACCTTTGTCGCCTTATGAAAGCCAAATTCTTGCCCTGGATCATTTTTTTTAGCCTTGTTTTTGTCTGGGGATCTTCATTTATCATAATGAAGCACGCTCTACAGGGGTTTAGCGCTATCCAGATAGGAGCTGCTAGAATTATTTTTGCTGCATTATTTACTTTGACTTTTGCTTATCCGTTCTTTAAAGAATTTCGGAGATCAGATATTCCTCATCTTATTGTAATTGCAATTTTAGGTAATTCTATTCCTTATGTATTATTCCCGGTTGCCATCAACTATATCCCTTCAGGAATAGTAGGAATAACAAATTCAATGACGCCACTTTTCACTCTCATTGTCGGAATTATTGCTTACCGACGAAAACTAAAACCTCTTAAGTTTCTCGGTGTTTTTATCGGGCTAATAGGAACGTTAATATTAATTAATCCATTTAGCTCAAATTCAGTAGTTGGAACTAATTGGCCATACATATTATTAGCCTTGTGCGCAGCGGCATGCTATGGAATTAGTATAAATTCAATTTCAAAATTGAATCACCTTTCACCTCAAGCGATTACTCTTTTCGCTCTTATTGGTGCAAGTATACCTTCCATCATTATTCTCATATTCACAGATTTTAGTTCAACTATTTTCTGGCCCTCCGGTATATTAAAGTCAGATATTTTGGTTCCATTTTTAGCTGTCGCATTCCTGGGGATTTTTGGAACTTCTCTATCGATGGTTGTTTTTAATAAATTAATATCCATCACAACACCAATTTTTGCTGCATCCACAACATACGTAATTCCAATAGTGGCCTTGGTGTGGGGGATTATTGACGGGGAGAGCCTCTTACTAAATCATTTTTTGGGAATGGCTGTAATCCTTCTTGGTGTAAGAATTGTCAATAAAAAATGATATTTTTTTCAACCAAGAAAAAAATTAATATTTGATATTTATTTAAAATATTAGTATCCTAAATCAGATTAATTTAAAAAGCGACCCCTTATGAAAAAGCCTTCTCTAGCTGTTCAAATTATAATCGGATTAATATTAGGTGTTCTTTGGGCTTTGTTGAGTTCATCAATGGGATGGAGTGACTTTACTCTCAACTGGATTGCGCCAGCTGGAGAAATTTTTATTCGATTACTAAAGCTTATCGCTATTCCTTTAGTTCTTTTTAGCATAATTTCAGGAATTAGTGGATTAAATGATACTGCAACATTAGGAAGAATGGGGGTCAAGACCCTTGCCTTGTATATCACTTCAACTTTAATTGCATGTTGTGTTGGATTATTTTTTGCAAACACATTTAAACCGGGATACCAAGCTGATCAAGAACAGCTTAAAGTAAATAGATTGTCATATGAAATATGGGTCAATGAAACCGAGGGAGTTGAGTTTTTTGATGACATTAGATTAACTGAAGACTCTCAATTAAAATCATATTTAAAAGATGCCAGACAGACATTAAAAGAGCAACGCTCAAATGAAGAATTAAATAATAAAATTGCAGCGGCTTCATCATCAAAAAAATCTGGCCCACTACAATTTTTTGTTGATATGGTGCCCTCGAATATTTTTGTCTCCTTTAACAGCAGCTTAATGCTGCAGATTATCTTTTTCTCTCTTTTCTTTGGGGTGACATTAGTCGCCTTGCCAAAATCCAAGACCTCCCATATGATTGGCTTCATAAACAGTGGATGTAACATTTTTATAAAAATGGTTGATATAATAATGAAAGGTGCTCCTGTTTTTGTATTTGCTCTTTTAGCAGGAAAATTGGCAGAAATGGCTGGGGACGATCCAACTAGGCTTCTAGAAATATTTAAAGCACTAGGTGCTTACACTATTACAACCATTATTGCCTTGTTAATCATGATTTTTATTTTTTATCCTTTGGTTATAGCATTACTTATAAATAGGAAAACAAAAATGGGTTTATTTAAATCTTGGAAATATTTTTCGAAAGGAATAAGACCTGCTCAAATTTTGGCATTTTCAACTTCTTCGACAGCTGCCACTTTACCTGTAACAATGGATTGTGTTCGTGATAATCTTGGTGTAGATGAAGAAGTTAGTTCATTTGTATTACCAGTGGGTGCCACGGTAAATATGGATGGCACAGCATTGTACCAAAGTATTGCGGTAATATTTATGGCACAATTTCATATGATTGATTTGACCCTGGCGCAACAAGCGACGATTATTTTCACAGCAACACTTGCAAGTATTGGTGCAGCATCTGTTCCCAGCGCTGGATTGATTATGTTAATTGTGGTCCTAGAAAGTGTTGGACTTAACCCTGCATGGATAGCAATTATCTTCCCTGTAGACCGAATAATTGATATGGTACGCACAATGTTAAATTTGACAGGAGACGCCTCAGTCAGTGTTATAGTAGGGTTATCTGAAAATAAGTTTAACATCGTAGACTCCAAATAGATAATCAACAAAGGTTTAATCAGTCATTTTTTATTAAAACAATTTTCGGAAAATCGCAAGTGATTTGTTTAGAATTTAAGACTATCTTTGCCCCCCTTAACTAATCCCAGTACATATGTACGCCATAGTAGAAATAGCAGGGCTGCAATACAAAGTGCAAAAAGACCAACGTGTATATGTGCACCGTTTGGAAGGAAATGAAGGTGACAAAGTAAAATTTGACCGCGTTCTTCTTGCCGAACAAAAAAGCACAGTAACAGTAGGCGCCCCAGTTATAAAAGGTGCAAGCGTAACCGCAAGCATTTTAGGTCATGTCAAAGCTGATAAAGTCATAATCTTTAAGAAAAAGCGAAGAAAAGGCTATGAAAAAAAGACCGGACATCGTCAACCTATGACTCAAATATCCGTAACTGACATTCAATTAACTGCGTCTAAAAAGACGTCGCAATCCGCAAAAAGTACAGCAGATCAGACTCCGAAGGTAGAAACAAAGAAATCTACTAAAAAAGTTGTAGCGAGTAAGAAAGTTCTTGATGAGTCACCAAAGAAATCAACAAAAAAAGCTGTTACAATAAAAAAATCTGGTGATACAGTAATTAAAAAACCAGTAAAAAAAGCTGCCTCAAATAAGGCAGATTCAAAAAAAGCTTAAAACTTATATATCATGGCACACAAAAAAGGCGTAGGTAGTTCAAAAAATGGTCGCGAGTCTGAAAGTAAACGACTAGGGGTTAAAATTTATGGTGGCCAGGCGGCTTTAGCCGGAAACATTATAGTTCGTCAACGCGGGACCACTCACCATCCAGGAGAAAATGTAGGCATGGGTAAAGACCACACACTTTTTGCTTTAACAACAGGTACTGTTGACTTCAAGAAAAAAGTTGGTAATAAAAGTTTCGTATCGGTTTTGCCATTTTCAGAACCCAGTGTAGCCTGATTTTATAACTTTTCAATAATTTATATACCCTCTGGTGCATTTGCAGCAGAGGGTTTTTTATTTTTACCAAATGCTATCATTACATTTATTACGTCAAGATCCAGAAAGAGTTATCAAGGCCTTATCAAAGCGGAATATTGATGCAAAACCAATAGTGGACAAAATTCTTCTGATAAACGAGCAGCGGAGAGAAATCCAAAATAAAACAGAAAGCCGAAAAGCAGAATCAAATAAGACCGCCAAACTTATCGGAGGATTAGTTCTTGATGGAAAAACTTCCGAGGTGAATGAAATAAAAAACAAGACAGCATCGATTAAAAAAGAATTGTTGATCTTAGAGAAAAGGCTACTTGATCTTGAATCAAAAGAAAAAGAAATATTACTGAGCCTCCCAAATATTCCTCACAGTAGCGTTAAGCAAGGTTCGTCTTCAAAAGAAAATGAAATAATAAGCACATGGGAGAAGACCCATGAAAAATCAATTGATGGACTAATACCTCATTGGGATTTAGCCAGTAAATATAATCTTATTGACTTCGAACGAGGAGTTAAAGTTACTGGTGCAGGATTTCCAATATATACTGGAAATGGAGCCAGACTTCAGCGCGCATTGATCCAATTCTTTTTGGATAAAAATACACAAGAGGGTTATATGGAAATTCAACCACCCTATTTTGTCAATGAAGATTCAAGTTTTGGAACTGGGCAGCTTCCAGATAAAGAAGGACAAATGTATCATATTCAAAATGACAACCTTTTTGCAATACCTACATCAGAAATTCCGCTAACCAATTTATTCAGGAACGAGATTATCGATGAATCTGAGCTGCCGATCAAAATGACAGCTTATTCCCCATGTTTCAGACGCGAAGCTGGATCATATGGAAAAGATGTGAGAGGCTTGAATCGGCTTCATCAATTTGATAAAGTTGAAATTGTTTGTATTACCAATCCTGATAATTCATACCAAAGGCTAGACACAATGGTTAATCATGTCGCTGGAATTTTAAAAGATTTAGGATTGCAGTTCCGCGTACTTAGATTATGCGGTGGTGATATGGGTTTCACTTCTGCGCTAACTTATGATTTTGAAGTGTGGTCAGCTGCACAGCAGCGATGGCTTGAAGTATCCTCTGTTTCTAACTTTGAAACATTTCAAACTAATAGACTTAAACTTCGCTTTAGAGATAAGAATAATAAAATTTCACTTGCTCACACATTAAATGGATCTGCCCTTGCTTTACCCAGAATAATGGCTGCTATTCTTGAAAATAATCAAAGTCCAGATGGAATCACAATCCCGGCTGTTTTACATAAATACACAGGGTTTAAAATTATCTCATGAGACGCTTCTTTTTAATTGCTTTGACAGCCCTTCTGTCCTCCTGTAGCAACCCTCTTTTGGTTGAATTGAATCGACTCGAAAAAGATTTAAATGATTCGAGAAACCTCATTAGTATGCTTTATGACAGAGGTTTTGAAGCTGCATTAAAAGATCTTCAAAGGCACGTGGAGATTGCTAAAAGAAAAGTATATAGCACTGAAAATAAAATTTATTTTACAAATGAATTCGAAATATTGAAAATTCGCCACAAAGAAATGATTCGGCTTCATGATTTTTTATCAGTGAATGAAATTAAGGGGAGAATCGAATTTGATTCACAACAAATAAATGATCTGAGGCATGATATTAAAAATCATAAAATCGAAAAACATGAAGCCTTAAAATCAATTGAAAATGAGAAAAATGCTATAATTCCATACCTAGCCGATCTAAATAACCGGATCAATTATATACTTAAGTCAATGGATAACCATGACAGTGTCGATAATCACCTTCAATTCATCTGGGATAATTGGGATCATTCAACTCCATAAACTATAATAATGCACATTTACAATGTAACCATTAATATTGATGACTCTGTTCATGATGAATGGAAAAATTGGATGCAATCTATTCATATACCGGAAGTACTTTCCACCGGATTATTTATTGAATCCAGATTTGCACGAGTTGTAATTGATGAGGAATCTGGCACCACTTACTCAATTCAATATTTATTTAATGAACTTGCTGATTATCAGCTTTATGAACAACTATATGCTCCAAACCTAAGAAATAAAACAGAGAAACTTTATGGAGGAAAATTTGTAGCATTTCGAACCATGTTAGACGTTATCGATATTAATAAAAAATAAAAGTATCATGAAAAATTCCATCACTATTTTATTCATAGCAATTTTACCCATTATGCTTAGTGCTCAAGAATCAGAGAATAAATCAATTAAAATGACTTCAGAGACTCTTTGGGAGCTGGGGCGTGTTAGCCTAGATCATGTTTCAAATGGCAAGGCTCTTTATGGAGTTACCAATTATAACCTAGAGGAGAATAAGGGAAATCGAGAGCTATTTATAGCCGATTTAAAAAGTAACAAAACCACTCAGCTTACCAATTCAAAAACTAGTAAATATTCTGGTTTTATAATAAGGGGGGGTAACAGCTACGTTTACATACAAAAAGGACAATTATATATTTCAAAAGTAAATTCCGAAAATTCGGAAAAAGCAAAAAAATTAACTGCGATAAAAGGTGGGATTGATAATGCTAAAATTGTAGAGTTAGACGATGGGCGAATTCTCATAGCCTTCTCAGCAAGAGTAAAATTAGATGAAACTCCGTTAGAGAGACATCCTGACAAACCGATGGCAGAGTATTCTATACATGATGATTTAATGTATCGCCATTGGGATAGATGGACAGACTACAGTTATAATCATATTGCTTTTTCGATAATAGACCTTAATAATAAATCCCCTAAAACAAATTATACAGATATTATGGAGGGTGAGAGATTTCATTCTCCCATGCCACCTTTTGGTGGATCGGAAAGTTTTGATATTAGTGCAAACGGGAGGTATATTTTATATGCTAGTAAAAAACTGATTGGAAAAGATTTTACTACTCATACAAATTCAAAAATATATTTATACGATCGAGAAACTAAGAGAACCAGTACATTAAATGGTCTAGAAGGATATGACAATAACCCAACATTTTCTCCTAATGGACAAAATATAGCATTCACAGCAATGCCTGAAGATGGCTATGAAAGTGATGTTAATCAACTATATATTATTCCAACAGATCAATGTGGTGAAAAACGTACTATCACTCCCATAATTCCGGCAGAATATATAAATAATTACAAATGGATTGATAATAAAACCATCATTTATAATGAAACCATAGAAGCTACTCAACAAATTCGGCGGTTGGATTTAATTAAGGGCAAAAATGGGCTTGCTGCAAGAAAAATCAAAGAACTGACAAAGGGTGATTTCAATTATGGGAAATTCGGAGTAAGTGGTGACTTAATAATATCCGAGCGTCAAGATCATAATAATGCCACAGAGATTTTGAAAATCAATATCAAAAAATATGTTTTACCCACTAAATTAACAACAGTAAACGACAGCATATATAATTCGATTGAAGTTGGAAATGTGGAAAAAAGATGGATAAATACAAGTGATGGCAAAAAAATGCTTACATGGGTTTTCTTCCCTCCAGATTTTGATGAAGACAAAAAATACCCCACACTTCTATACTGTCAAGGGGGGCCCCAAGCCGCGATAAGTTCATTTTATAGCTTTCGATGGAATTTCCAACTAATGGCAGCGAAAGGCTACATCGTAGTAGCGCCGAATCGGCATGGTGTTCCAGGATTTGGAAAAGAATGGAATGAACAAATATCAAATGATTGGGGTGGACAAGCTATGCGTGATTATCTAGCTGCAATAGATACTCTCGCACGAGAATCATATGTTGATGAAAATAAACTTGGAGCTATAGGTGCCAGCTATGGAGGCTATTCTGTTTATATGCTGGCCGGTATTCACGAAAATAGATTCAAAACTCTAATATCTCATTGTGGACTATTTAATATGGAGAGCTGGTATCTTAGCACGGAAGAAATGTTTTTTGCAAATAAAGATGTTGGAGGACCCTACTGGCAAGCTAGTGTCCCAAAAGCTTACACAGATTTTAATCCAAGGAATTTTGTTCAAAATTGGACTGCACCTTTACTTGTTATTCATGGAGGAAAAGACTTTAGAGTACCAGTAAATCAAGGAATAGAAGCATATCAAGCCGCTCAATTGCGAGGCATTCCATCTAGGTTTTTACACTTTCAAAACGAAGGACATTGGATTCTGAATCCGCAAAATGGTCTTGTTTGGCATAGTGAGTTTTTCTCTTGGCTCGATAAATGGTTAAAAGATTAATTCACCCAAAATTAAGGGGCATTTTTGGCATCCTTGCAGTAAATATACATGAAGCAAATTCCTTTTAAAACTGGAATCCTAAAAAATGGTCTTCGATGGATTCATCAAGAAGTAAGATCCCCTACCGGCCATATTGGACTAATAATTCAAGCAGGATCGAGAGATGAAAGTCCCGAGGAGGAGGGGCTAGCACATTTTATTGAACATCTTCTTTTTAAAGGGACAAAAAAGCGCAAAGCTTTCCATATTATTTCCAGAATAGAGGATGTAGGCGGAGAATTAAATGCTTATACAGGAAAAGAAGAAACGACTTTATATGCCAGCTTTTTGCGTGAGCACTACGAAAGATCCATGGAATTAATATTTGATATAGTTCAAAACGCAACCTTTCCTGACCGAGAAATACCAAAAGAGAAAGAAGTTATTCTTGATGAAATAGACTCTTATCGGGACAGCCCTTCTGAATTAATATTTGATGAATTTGATTCTCTATTATATCCTGATCATCCGCTAGGCAGAAATATTCTTGGTTCTGAAAAATCAGTTAAAAGCTTTTCTAAAGAACAAGTAATAAACTTTGTTAAGCGAAATTATACTCCAGAGAGAGCAGTATTATCATCTGTTGGAGGTATAAATCATAGTGAATTTGAACGATTAGCAGATCGACATGCTTCAAATTGGAAAGGGAAAATGGATATTCATTCCAGGACCACTCCTTTCGTGTCAAAAAGCGAAATAAAACATGTTAAAAAAGAAATACATCAAAGTCATATCATCATTGGTGGAGAAGGGATTTCGATCCATGATAAAGACTACACTGCAATTGTTCTTCTAAATAATTTATTAGGAGGCCCTTCGATGAACTCCCGGTTAAACTTAAATATTAGGGAGCGTCATGGAATAGCTTATCAAATTGAAAGTTTTATAAACTCATATAATGACTCTGGAATATGGGGTATATACGCTGGAACTGACTTGGAAACGATTGACCGTTGTCATAGATTAATCATTAAAGAATTGACACTATTAAGAGATAAAAAACTGGGAGTATTACAGTTTAGTAAAGCAAAAACACAATTACTAGGTCAAATGGCTTTGGCTCAAGAAAGCAACGTCAATATGATGACCTCTCTCGGAAAATCGCTGCTAGTTTACAATAGAGTCGATACTTTTAAAGAAATAGTTACTAAAGTTGATGCTCTTAAAATATCTCAAATTCAAGAATTGGCACAGCAAATTTTTTCGAGTCATGAAATGAGTGAACTTCGTTACGTTCCTTTAGATTAAAAAAGCACCCCATGCAATTCCTTCCAGAAGAAATAGACCAATATTCAGCAAACCATACTGCAGCTCATAGTGAGCTTTTAAATTTAATAGAACAAGAAACATGGCAAGAAGTGCTGATGCCCAGAATGCTTAGTGGACATCAACAAGGCCGATTCCTGAGTTTATTATCACACTTAATAAAACCTGATAGAATTCTTGAAGTCGGAACATACACCGGATATTCTGCAATATGCATGGCCGAAGGGTTATCCAACCGCGGGGTACTACATACTATTGACATAAACGATGAATTAAAACCAAGAGTTGAAAAATATCTTCAGAAAGGTGATCTATCAAATACCATTAAATTACATTTTGGAGATGCAAAACATATAATACCAATGTTAAAAGAAAAATGGGACATGGTATTTATTGATGCAGACAAAGAGAGTTATTCTGATTATTTTGACTTAGTAATTGACAACATGAAAATAGGAGGAATTATAATTGCTGATAATGTCCTTTGGAGCGGAAAAGTTGTTGACCCAAATGAAAAGGATCACGAAACAATGGGATTGAATAATTTCAATAAAAAAATCGTTAACGATAAAAGAGTAGATCATCAGCTACTACCCGTTCGCGATGGCCTAATGATCGCTCGTAGAGTTTAATTACGATCTAGTTTTTTTCTTACTTTTTTTAAATCTTCCGAAGTATCAACTCCAATTCCCGGAGTTTCAATTACTGAAGAATATATTTCATATTTATTTTCTATCCAGCGTAATTGCTCTAAGCCTTCATTTTTTTCTCTAGCAGTGGGTTTTAATGAAGTCAATTCCTCAAGGATTGAGGACATAAAACCATACATTCCAACGTGCCGATACTTATTAAAAGAGAAATTCTCAATTCTCCTTCTAAAATCATGACATTTACCATCATCCGTTCTATCAACAAAACAATTACTTTCAGACGCTTCATCTTCTTCCAGTATTGAAGTAACTAGAGTACCTATTTTCACCCTGTCATTTTGCATTAACCTTAATAGAATATTGATATCTTTTTCTGAAACCATTGGCTCATCTCCCTGAATATTTAAAACAATTTTTGCATCAATATTAATGTTAGCAAAAGCTTCAGCGACCCTAGCAGTGCCATTTTGGCAATCAACAGAAGTTAAAATAGTATTCCCTCCTTCTCTCTCAATAGCTTCTGCTATTCTTAGATCGTCAGTTGCAACATAAGTTGGTAAAACTTTTTTAACTACTTCCCAGACCCTGACTATCATAGGCTTACCATTGATATCTAAAAGTGGTTTTCCACTAAGCCGAGTGCTTCCATATCGGGCTGGAATAATCGCAACAGCATTATTGACCATATTTTTCGTGTGATTTTGACCTATTAGCTCTGAGGAATAATTATTATTTTCTCACCCAGAACATTTTCAGGTTGAGACATCAATTCGGAATTGCTACTAAAAATAGCTTGGACAGTATATTGTCCGGCAGGCATGTGACCGAACCAGAGATAAACTTCATTACGGCCAAGACGAACTTCTCTCCTATCAATATTCGTGATTTCTCCCAGATTACTTACTAACCGGACAAATAAATATCCATTATTCGGGGCATCAATAACTAAAGTAGCTTGTCCAAGAGAAGGATTTGGAAAAATACTTGGAGCAGAAATATCAGCAAATGGTATATAATAAGATAACTTAACAGAACAATCTCTTTCATCAAATACCTCGAGATTAATACTATCTCCGCTACACAAATTATCTATACTTGAAAGTCCTTCAACATCATTCCAAAAAAATCTATATGGCTGAACTCCTCCGAAAACATTTGCACTTAATAGATGATCACATCCCATTCCACTTGATTCCATTTCAACTTTAAGCATACTAGAGTCTGGACTATTTAATAAAGTGAACCAGGTTGAATTCCCACCATTTATTAATCCATAAAATCCTGCTGCCCAAACTTTTTGAGGGTCGTGATATACAGTTTGAAGGCCAAAATAGTCTCCCCACCTTTCGGGACCACTTAATTTATTTATTATTCCTTCTCCTTGCTTTAATGTTAAAATATCTGAATACGACGCATCGTTAGATTGGTATATTGCTGAAAAACCTGCGAATTCGTTAATCGAACTATGATTAAAACCGATAAGAATTTCCTCATCACATTTTTCATTTCCGACAAAAGCAATATTTGGATATGCCAGATCCCTTGATGGATGTGAAATTATTTTTCCATCAAGACTATCAGGACTGTCAGGGTTTTCAATTATACCATGATAGATAGCGCATCTATTTGATGAAAAATCTCTTGTAGTACCTACCAAATGAACCCTATTATCTGGAGTTTCAATTGCACCAAGCCATCTTGCATCATTAGTAGAAAGGTCATAAGTATCAGATCCACTTGTTATTGGTTGTTTTCCGTTGGGTGGCACTCCGTAGGGAATTGTAGTGGGGCACATAGAAATAACATAACTGTGATTCAATCCTACAGCAGAATCGGATCGGGTTAAAAAAAATGCTGTATCGTTTTGAATAGAGAAATTACGATTTGAGGCAAACATTGCTTTTGAGACCTGACCATCCCAACCTTTAACAGCAACTAAATTCCTTATATACTCACCCTCATATTTGATACCATGATGTAACTGAGAGGGTAGAATTGATTCTCCAGAAAAACCTGCGATTTTATCCATTTCCCAAATAACTGTTCCATCAAAACCTAATTGCCAGCTGACTCCAGGAATAATTAAATTTATTGACATTACTAGTTTATTCTCTGACAATGAAATGCTAGGGAAATCACTCCATCGATTATTATTCAAAGGATTACCGGGCAATGTATAAAGATGCCAGCCTTCTGCAGGATCATTTGATTCACTAAAACAAACTACAATCTTGCTTGACGCTGGGGTATTGCCAACAAAAAACAATAAAATCCATCTATCTTCCACCGGGTCATATAATAGTCTTGGATCACTTGCGTTTGCCGAAGTTGATACACCAGATGCTTGTATAAGAGATACAAATTGTTGAGGGAAATGAAATGTATCAGTCTTTAAATCCCATGCCCACAAAATTGAATTTACAGCACCTAATAGAATACTATCTTTAGAAAACGCGACTGTATTATCATTTGGTGTCCCTCCAGGAAGTGGTATCTGTGCTCCATTCACGGCAAACACTCGCTTCATTCCTAATTCATCAATTATTAAAGGGTCATCTGCAGTTGTTTTTAAGCTTTTTCTATTTAAGCCGTTATATATCGCCTTGCCAAATTTTAATTCCGCTTTATTTTTTATTTCAAGTAAAATAGATTGTTTAGAAAATGCATCCGGTGCCTCTAAAGTATTAATCCTTAGATCATAATCTAAATTTCCATCTTTCATCTGAAAGGTTTTAATCTTTTGAATAGAAAAATCGATAGGTTGACCTTTTAAGGCCAATGAAAGAAAAAGAAAACAAGAAAAACTTCTAATATTTTTCTGAAACATGACTTAGGATATTGATTTAATCAAATATTTATACCTCATAAAATTTCTTAATTGTTTCCACAATATATACTTGAATTTGTTCATCCAGTTCTGAGTGCATTGGTAATGAAAGCACTTGACTTGATAATTTTTCAGAAACCGGTAATGAACCAATAGGATATTGATCACTTTTAAAAGCCTTTTGGAAATGTAATGGAAATGGATAATAAATCATACTTGGAATCCCTTTATCATTTAAAAACTTCGCCAATGAATCACGAGAACCATCTAATACTCTGAGAGTATATTGATGATAAACATGTGAGCTGTCCTTTCTTCTTTTTGGAATTTGTAAAGTTGATAAATTACCTAAACCTTGATCATAAAAATATGCAGCCCGCTGTCGTGAACTGTTATACTCCTCTAAATAATTCAATTTAACACTCAGTATGGCTGCCTGAATGGTGTCTAATCGGCTATTACAGCCGATTACATCATGTTGATATTTAATTTTTTGACCATGGTTTGATATCATCTTAATTCGCTCTGCTAATACTCTATCATTGGTAAATAATGCCCCTCCGTCACCCATACATCCAAGATTTTTAGAGGGGAAAAACGATGTACAACCAATTGTTCCAATAGTACCCAGCATTTCAGTTCTACCATCAGAAAAATTATACTTAGCACCCATTGATTGCGCCGAATCCTCAATAATCTCTAATTCGTATTTCAGAGCTATAGAATTAAGTCTTTCCATGTTAGCTGCCTGGCCATATAAATGGACAGGAATAATAGCCTTTGTTTTGGAGGTTATTGCAGATTCAACTTGATCAATATCCAACCCAAAATAATCTGGTTCCACATCAACAAGAACTGCCTTTAAGCCCAAAAGTGAAATGACCTCTGCGGTAGCGATGTAAGTAAAAGCTGCTGTAATAACCTCATCACCAGACTTTAAACCAAGAGACATTAATGCAATCTGAAGCGCATCCGTACCATTAGCGCAGGGGATGACATGTTCCACACCTAAGAAGGTTTTCAACCCTTCTGTGAAAATCTTTACTTCTGGCCCATTAACATAAGAGCCTGAATGAGCTACTTTCAGAACAGCAGAGTCTAATTCCATTTGTATTTTTTGATGTTGACTTAAAAGATCAACCATCTGTATAGGTGAAGTAAAATCCATTTTTTGACTTAGATGTTAAAAAGTGTCAAAACAAAAATACTAATTCAATTGGGCAATCAATAGAAAGATCTTACGTTCTACCTTCGTAAAATGAATATCACATCATTAATAACGGGTTTTTCATTAGTATTGATGTCCTATTCAACTAAGGCGCAACCACCGAATATAGAATCGAATCAGGATTTAAATATTGATGAAACAAAAGCTAAACAAAGGGGAAGCTTAATTCAAATAAGACTTGGTGGACAAGTCCCATTAGGCAATTGGTATGAAAACTATGGCCCATTATTAGATGCTGGTCTCCAATATTCTTGGACGAATGGGAATTTATTTTATGGTATAAGTTCGACTTATTTATATGGTGGGAATGTTCGAAAATTAGACGATATTTTAGATCACTTAATTACTCGAAATGGAGAAATTATGAGCAATGATGGAAGTTCTCTTTCAGGTCTGCAATCGGAGTTAAGAGGAGGGCAAATTGGGCTTCACTTTGGCTCCATAATTTCAAAATGGGGAAAGTCTAATTCGAATCCTATTATCTGGCTTGAGGCTGGTGTAATCCAACACAAGAGAGCATTATTATCATCGGGAGGAGTTCCACAACTTGAACCCCCCTATATCTATGGCTTAGATAATTTGCATAGAGGAGTATATTTTCAAGAAAATTTAGGATGGTTACACATAGGAAAAAATGCACCACATTTTAAAATTGAATTTCAAACCTTCCAATCTATCACGAGATTAATTCGTGAGTACCAATTTATATTAGAAGAAATAGACACAACCGTAAAATGGGATTTTGGCATTGGATTCAGGGCTACATGGATTCTTCCGATACTAAGTGAAAAATCTCAAACAAAATATTATTATTAACTGGTAATTCAAAAGCACTTAAAATGATTCAAAGATTGCCAGGAATAATTTTTCATTTAAGTATATACCTATCATCAATACTAGGTAATCCAAAAGCTAGGCAGAGGATAAATAATAGAAATATCCAAATCCAAAATGAAAAATTCGACTTTTGGATACATGCAAGCTCTTTGGGTGAATACTGGATGGTAGAGAAGCTAATTCGAGATTTAGAAAAAAGAAAAAAGAAAGTATTTGTTAGTATTTTTTCACCCAGTGCATGGGATATTGTTTCCAAAAAAGAGAAACATTATGGCTATGTCCCAATCGACCGTTTAAGCCGAGTAAATACTTTTCTGGATATTATTAATCCAAAATTTGCAGTCTTTGCGAAATATGATTTGTGGCCAGTAATGTCGGAAAACCTTGTGAAGAGAAATATTCCCTACGTGATAACTTTTGCACATTTCAAACGTAATCATCACGTATTATGGAAATGGAATTTTATAGAGAATAAAGTTTTTAAAAAAGCAATTGGGATAGGGCATCAAACTCAAGAGAGCTTGCTTTTATTTGGTGAATCGGGATTCTCAAACGGATTTTTTAGCGGAGACGGAAGGTTTGACTATGTTAATCTTCAACAGATTAATTGGAAGCCCATTGAAAGATTAGATGACTTTAAAGACGGCAAGAAATTATTGATTGCTGGAAGTTCTTGGGAAAAAGAAGAATCTTTAATTATTCCTTTAATTGATGATTTTCCACAAATAAAATTCGCATTTGCCCCCCATAATATTGAACGTCTCGATGAATTAATAAAAAGCTTACCCAATCACTTTATTCTTATTTCCAAATTAGATTCATATACCAAAGAAAAAATATCTAAAGCAAAGATTTTAGTTGTCGATACAATAGGTCAATTACAGCAGCTTTATGGTCATTCTGATATTGCCATTATCGGTGGAGGGTTCCATCACGGGTTACACAATATTCTAGAAGCTTTAGTATTTCAAAACATTGTGACTTTTGGCCCCAAAACTCATAACCATTGGGAAGCGATTAAATGTGGTGCAGATATTTTGAATTTGAATGCAGATTCTGAGGAGTTAAAGAAATGGATTTCCGAATTATTAGATTCTGATGAAAATATTGTTAAACAAAAAAAGAAATCTGCTCAAGACTTTATTAAAAACAACCTTGGCGCTACAGATAGAGTTATAAAATTTATAGACGAATATTTTAATTAAATAATCCTTCTTTCAAGCCTAAAAGAAAGGAATATTCCATAGCAGTTTCACGATAAGCCTGGTATCGTCCAGAAGCACCACTATGACCTGTTTCCATGTTACAGTGCATAAATAAAGGCTCCTTATTGTTCCTCATTTCACGTAATCTAGCTATCCACTTTGCAGGTTCCCAATATTGAACTTGACTATCATGGAGTCCAGTTGTGATAAGTAATGGAGGGTAATCTTGATGAGTCACATTGTCATAAGGCGAATATGACTTCAAACGAAAATATACATCTGAATCATTTGGGTTACCCCACTCACTATACTCTCCCGTTGTCAATGGTATACTTTCATCCAACATTGTTGTTACCACATCAACAAAAGGGACAGCGGCAATGACTCCTGACCAAAGTTTTGGCCGCATATTGACAATTGCACCCATAAGCAAGCCACCTGCAGAGCCACCCATTGCATATAGTTCTGAGGAATATCCAGATTCTTTTAAAAATTCTCCACAAAGAATAAAATCGTTAAAACTATTCGTTTTATTTTCCATCCTCCCATTTAGATACCACTCTCTACCCATATATTGTCCACCACGAACATGAGCTATAGCGAATGCCATACCCCTCTCTAAGAGACTTAATCTTGATATCGAAAAACCGGGATCAATAGTAATCCCATATGAACCGTAACCATATAATAAAGTTGGAATAGATTTTCCCTCGGACTCTTTTGGCCCAACCCAAGATATGGGAATTTTTGTCCCATCGGATGCAGTTGCCCAAAACCGGTAACTAATATATTTGGAGGAGTCATAGCCCCCTATAATTTTTGTCTGTTTTAAAATTTTCTTCTCACGAGTGCGCATGTTGTAATCGTAAGTTGTCGCAGGTGTAATCAAAGAAGTATAGACAAATCTTAAGTTCTCTGTATCTTCTGTAGGATTGCTCCCGGTATATAAAGTATATGTCTCTTCCGGAAGGCTAACCGAATGAGAATCACCTTCCCATGGTCGGATGATAAGATTTAACAAGCCATTTGAACGCTCCTCTGAGACCAAAAAATCTTTAAACAAATCCATGCCCTCAAGGAGAACGTCATCGCGATGCTCAATAAATGGAACCCATTTTTTAGGCAACAACTCTTTTGCACGGAACAAAGCGAAATTAGGTCTCTCCTCTATATTACTAAGAATATACCAATGCCCATTAAAGTGGCTTGCAGAATACTCAACTCCCATCTCTCTTTCTCGCAAAATAGTAAATTCACCCATTGGGTTATCTGATGGCAGATAATGTAGTTCATCAACGTTTGTGGCGCCCGTTGCAATATGAATATATTTTTTTGATTTAGATCGATACACTGAACATGAAAATGTATCATCTTTCTCGTGATAAACAAGCACTGGAGGTGTATCCGATCCAATTTTTTGCCGCCAAATTTTATCAGAACGCAATGTGATAGGGTCTTTTGTGCCGTAAAAAAAAGTTTCTCCATCGTCAGCCCATGCAAATGCACCTGAAGTTCCTTCCACTTGAAAATCCCAGACATTATTATCTTTCAAATCCATAAAATGTAGAGTATACAAACGGCGCCCAATAAAGTCTACGCCATAAGCCATACATTCATGATCTCGCGTCATGGATAGACCACTAACTTGACAATAAGACCTATCAGCGGCGAGAATATTAACATCTAAGACTATATTTTCTGGAGAATTTATGCTTCCTTTTCGCCGGCAGTAAATTGGATAATCATTTCCACTTTCAAAACGGGTTTGATACCAATAATCATCTACCTGCACAGGAACACTTGATTCATCTGGGTTTAACCTCTCCGTCATTTCTGAATAGAGTTCATCCTCTAATTTCTTAACAACCTGCATTCCATTTTGACGATAATTATTTTCAGATTCTAGATAAGAAATAACTTCCGGGTTTTGTCTTTCCTTCAACCAATAGTAGGTATCCTCGCGATTATCACCATGCATTTCGTGCGTGAATTGTTTTTGAATCGCTCTGGGCTCAATCATATTTCTAGTTTCTAAAAAATTAAATAAAATCAAAAAAAATACTCCTATTGCAGCAACATATTTCAATAGACCTCGTTGCTTTTTATAATAATCATTTTTCATTACTGAAGATCATTTCTAACTCGAGATAATGCCTCTTCACTCGGTTTATGCTCAGGGTTAAGTGATAGTGCTTGACTATAATCTTTTTCAGCATTAATTAAATCCCCTCCTCTTTCCCAGCAGAACCCTCGACCATAAAAGGCCCGATGATTAATTGCACGAGCCTTTATGCTTTTGCTAAATAGATTTCTCGCCTCAGTTAATAATCCTAATTCTAAATGGATGTAACCCATATTGAAAAAACTCTCAGCATCCTGAGGGTTGATTTGAGTTGACTTTGTAAATGCCTCCAGCGCTCCGTTATATTCGCGAGCCCCAAGATTAAACATCCCAATTTTATAATAAGTATCGGAATTGTTTGGCTGCAATTCTAGTAGTCGATTATAATAACTCAAAGCCAGGCTGTTTTTTTGAGCAGCAAGCATAACTGCAGCCATATCAATAGCAGCGAAATAATTTGGGTCTAGATCTATAGATTTTTGAATGTAGCTTAATGACAGAGCTGTATCTCCTTTTGTGTCTCTTATATTCATTCCTTTGATGAAGAATGCAACTGAGCTATTAGGAGATAAATCTATTACCCTATTAACTAGTTCATTACTTTTTTCATACTCTAAAACGATACTGTAGAGCTCTGCAAGTTTAAGCCTACAATCTATTTCTTTAGGATGATTCTTTATACATTTTAACCAAAAATCTCTGGATACCCTAGTTGAATTAGATAAATAATTTGCCTCACCTTTTAGAAGCAGACCATCATGATTTAGACTATCTAATTCTAGTACTGCATCTGCATCTGCATCTGCATATGGAAGATTTGCATTATTGAGATAACGTCTCCCTCTAATAATTAACGAGGGTATATGATTGGGATGAATAGAAATATACTGGTTAACACTATCTGCTGGAGTAGTTTCGATTTGTAAATCATTAAAAACAGATTCAGCATTATTTGAACACCCTGAAATTATTAGAATAATAGCAGCAAATAAAAAAAATTGAATACATCCTAAAGATGATCTATGCATCCTGAATCTTCGAAATGATTTTCTTCTCAATCTCTTCCATAAGCTCAGGATTATCTCGCAAAATTGTTTTTACACCTTCCCTGCCCTGTCCAAGCTTGGTTCCCTCATAACTAAACCAACTTCCACTTTTGTTTATGACCTCATATAGTGTACCAATATCAATAAGCTCTCCAACTTTTGAGATTCCTTCACCATATAAAATATCAAACTCAGCGGTTCTAAAAGGAGGGGCAACTTTATTCTTCACAACTTTAACTTTTGTTCGATTACCCATTACCCGATCTCCATCTTTAATTTGAGTACTTCGACGTATATCTAGTCTAACTGAGGAATAAAACTTCAGAGCATTACCGCCTGTCGTAACTTCTGGATTTCCAAACATCACACCGATCTTTTCTCGCAATTGATTAATGAAAATAATCGTACAATTTGTTTTTGAAATCGTTCCTGTTAATTTTCTTAACGCTTGAGACATTAACCTAGCATGCAAACCCACTTTACTATCTCCCATTTCGCCTTCAATTTCTGAACGAGGAGTCAAGGCAGCTACGGAATCAATAACCACTAGATCAATAGCTCCTGAACGGATTAAATTGTCAGCAATCTCAAGAGCTTGTTCTCCATTATCCGGTTGGCTAATAATTAATTCCTCTGTATCGACACCAACTTTTTCTGCATAAAATCTGTCAAAAGCATGTTCGGCATCGATAAATGCAGCAATACCGCCAAGTCGTTGAGCTTCAGCAATTGCATGTAGAGTTAAAGTTGTCTTTCCAGATGATTCGGGACCATATATTTCCACAACACGGCCACGAGGAAACCCACCAATTCCGAGAGCCAAATCAATACCTAAAGAACCAGAGGGAATAACTTCTACATCAACAATCGCATCGTCTCCCAATCTCATAACAGCACCTTTCCCGTAGGTTTTGTCTAATTTATCCATGGTGAGTTTGAGTGCTTTTTGTTTGGCGTCTTTATCGTTGCTCATTTGAATTATGTTATTGAAATTTGATTAATCTGTATGGACAATTATCTATGTCAAATGTAAGAATTGAGATGAATGATTTCAGCAACAGAATCAACTAAGATTTACTAAAAAAGAAATATTTATCCACAATATATCTTAATCATTAAAAGAATTCGAAATATTTCAGTTCTATTTAATCGATGCTAGTACTTGCTCAGCACTTTCTTTAGTTTTAACCTTTTCAATTATGGATTCGATTCGGCCATCTTGGCCAATAATGAATGTTTCACGATAAACACCATCATACTCTTTTCCCATAAACTTTTTCAGACCCCAAACACCATATAAATTAATTATCTCTTTTTGCTCATCTGCAATTAACGGAAAAGGAAGATCATATTTCTGAATAAACTTCGCATGCCTTTTTACAGAATCTGGAGAAACACCTAAAATAACAACCCCAGCATCTAGTAATTGGGAGTAATTATCCCGGAATGAACAAGCTTCAGCCGTGCATCCTGGCGTATCATCTTTTGGATAAAAATATAAAACCACCTTGCTCCCTTTAAAATCACTTAGTTCTATTTTATTTCCATTTGAATCCAATCCTGAAAAACCTGGGGCAACGTCGCCTACGTTTAAATGTGTCATATATTTTAAAAATTTCTTTTAATAAAAGCGCAACAAGAGTTTTCTTTGTCTACATGACAAAGAAAGAAAAAGTATTGTATATCCAAGACTCTCTTGAAAAACTTTATCCCAAAACACCAATTCCCTTAAATCATGACAGCATATTTACTTTACTAGTAGCAGTTGTTCTATCAGCTCAATGCACCGACGCCAGAGTAAACACGATCACTCCAAAGCTATTCAAGCGAGCAAATACCGCTAAGCTCATGTCTGAAATGAGCATAGAAGAAATAGCAGAAATAATAAGACCGTGCGGATTGACTCCAATGAAATCAAAAGGTTTAAAAGGTCTTTCTGAAATTATCTGTGACGATCACCAAGGAAAAGTTCCGAATTCATTTGAAGCACTTGAAGCACTTCCCTCTGTAGGCCACAAAACAGCATCCGTTGTCATGAGCCAGGGATTTGGTCATCCCGCCTTTCCCGTTGACACGCATATACACAGGTTAATGAAAAGATGGGGGTTAACAAGCGGTAAAAATGTAAAACAAACAGAGAAAGACGCAAAGCGTTTGTTCCCAATAGAAAACTGGAATAAACTTCATCTGCAGATAATTTTCTACGGAAGATCACACAGTCCTGCCCGAGGCTGGAAACCTGAGATAGATTTCATAACATCAATAGTAAACCCAATTGCTTTTAGAAAATAAAAAAGCGGCCCCTTCACAGAGGCCGCTTTAGATTTTTTTTTAAACTTAATTATAATATGGACAACTTGCTTGTCTTTACACTATCTCCTTTTTGAATTCTAACTAGGTACATACCAACATTTAAGTCACCAACATACATAGTTACATCAGCTGCTGCGCGAATTGTTTCAGATTTCATAACCTTACCGGTTAAATCCACAATTGAAACATTATAATTACCCACAGCTAGACCAAAATCCAATGAAACATAATCACTTGCTGGATTCGGGGAAATTGTGATGACCTCAATTGACTCTTCATCAACGCCGGCGCTCATGCAAGCTGCAGCACTGGTTGCAGGACAATTCAAACCACGAATCCAAAGGTTATTGAATGATCTTCCTCCAGAGTATCCAGAATACCAATTACCAAGAGCAGCCAGGTACATTGATCCTGAACCTCCAGCCTTACCCCAAGTTTGATCATTTCTAATCAATAGAGGATTGGCTCCCTGGTTGTCATACATAGTCAAATTATACATGTATGCCCCTTTAGCAAGTTCTAAGTCAATTCCTCGACCACTTGAAGCATCAGTGAAATCAAATCGAACAAAACCTTGAGAAACGTCTTGCGCATCTATTACTTTTTGTCCATAACCAACCAACTTATTGGCATCCCATCCAGAGGTGTTTCCTCCATATGCTGAGGAATCATAAACAGCCATTTCAAGAATACCCCCTGCTACAGTTGCTGAACCTAAGTATACCTTCGCTCCAAATAACAATTCATCATCGATTAGATCATGACGATTGTACATTTGAGACCCATCACCCCATTGCGTAGTGTTTGAAGATGCACCAATAGAATTGTCCCAAGAACCGAAATCCATGGACATGGTAGAATCAGTAACAAAAAGGCTTGTAGTATCAGAAAAAACAGAAACTGAATCAGACTTTATATTATAAACCAAATCATATGTCCCATTTGCACTTGGGGTCCATGCTGTTGCATATGTGTTCAAATCATTAAAAGTTGCAGTATCTCCAGCAGCCAATAATGACTTCGTTGCGGAGCTAACTGTTTGAATAAGTGACCCACCATCAAAAACTAGAACATCTAATTTAACATTTGACTGATCTTGAGTACCGCTATTCACCGCATTAACGTCAAAAGAGATTCCTCTGGCCTGTTTCAAAGTCATGTGTCCCATTTTAGCGGAACCTGTTGCACTTGGTCCATATAAAATATCTTGAGCTGGAGCACCTTGCCAATCAGTAAAATTCATTCTATTTGCAGGGGTACCTACAATTTGGATATCATCAATAGACCAGAAGTAGTAATCGCCATCAAAGCGAAAGCGAATCTTGACAGAATCTTGGCCACCAATATAGCTACCCGCTATAACATTTACTATATCATTGTCAGCAGTTGAACTATTAACAGCTATTCCAGAGTTGAGAGTTACACTGTATGGAAATGTTGCACCCCCATCTACCGAAAAGTCAACGTAAGTTGCTGGAACCGCTTGAGAACCAGCAGGTCCAGCAAAACGTCGATAATATTGTGTGAATGATAAATCAACGATAGCATTGGAAGAAAGATCTATCATATCGGTAATCAGTTCCGCTACATGGGGTGAAGGAGCAATACCATTACCAAAATTTCCAGCTACACCCGCATTATCAATAAAATCAGAATCAAAGATCACAAAACCATTTGCTGCAGTAGCTGAATTCATCGGGGCTTGAGACGAAAAATATGCTCCTCGAGACCCTACAGTATTGTTTGGAGTAGTTAAGGTTCCTCGGTATTCCCAGACCGCATCGGTGTCTGAAACAAGATTAGCTGTGCCAAAATTCAACCAAGTTGAAGGTATGCCGCTAGCAAAATCCTCAGACCATATTGGTGTCTCAGATCCATACATGTCTTGAACTTGCTGTTGGGTCAAATGCCTGACTAAACCATCATCCATCATTTTTACATTAGGAGCAGTTCTTTCAGCATTTTGAGCAAAAACCGAGAGAGACAAACTAGTCGCAATGGTTAAGAGAGTAATTTTTTTCATCCTATCTTTTAATTAGTGGAATGTCGAATTTACGAAACAAAGCACAAAAATCCCAATATCAGTAACAATAAGCTCTGCTGATCATTTAAAGTCATCTTAAAGATTTCAATAACTATCTGTGGGTGCGCAAGTGCAGTTTAAATTTCGATCCCCATAAGTCTCATCAACACGAGCGACTGAAGGCCAAACTTTATTCTCTTTTAAATAATCTATTGGAAAAGCTGCTTTTCTCCTTGAGTAAGGCAGTGACCATTCATCGTTGACCAAAATATTTTGAGTATGAGGAGCATTTTTTAACGGGTTATTTTCAGAAGACATTGATCCAGAGACTATTTCACCTATCTCTGCACGTATTTCTAACATCGCGTCGCAAAAACGATCTATCTCATCCAAAGACTCACTCTCTGTTGGTTCGATCATCATTGTTCCAGCAACAGGAAAACTTACAGTTGGAGCATGAAATCCATAATCAATTAACCTCTTCGCTATATCGACAACCTCGATGGAGGCATCTTTTTTAAATGGACGACAATCAATGATCATCTCATGAGCGCAACGACCATTTTCTCCAGAATACAAAATAGGATATGCGGATTCCAACCGAGACTTAATGTAATTTGCATTTAATATTGCATACTTTGTACTGTTGGTAAGACCCTCAGCTCCGAGCATTTTTATATAACCATAAGAGATCAATAGTATTAATGCAGAGCCGTAAGGGGCTGCAGATACCGAACCAATAGGTTTGTTGCCTCCCGTTTTATGCAGATGATGACTAGGTAAAAATTCAGATAAATGATTCTTTACACAAATTGGACCAACTCCTGGCCCGCCTCCGCCATGAGGAATAGCAAAAGTTTTATGAAGGTTTAAGTGACATACATCCGCCCCAATTAACCCTGGAGAGGTTACACCTACTTGAGCATTCATATTGGCGCCATCCATATAGACTTGACCCCCGTGCTGATGAATAATAGATGTCACTTCTTTTACTGCAGATTCAAAAACACCATGAGTTGAAGGATATGTAATCATAAGACAAGACAGTGTCTCGGAGAATTTTTCAGACTTCAACCTTAAATCTTCAATATCAATATTACCTTTTGGATCACATGAAACTACAACTACATCCATTCCAGCCATCACAGCTGAAGCTGGGTTTGTTCCATGGGCAGAAGAAGGGATTAAAGCTGTCCTCCTTTGAAAATCACCTCTACTTCTATGATATTCTCGAATAACCAACAAACCTGAATATTCTCCCTGAGCTCCAGAATTTGGTTGAAGTGATGTGGAATCAAAACCTGTGATTATAGCTAAATCTTTTTCAAGAGAGTCAATTATGTTCAAATAACCCTTTGCTTGCTCCAGAGGAGCAAAGGGATGAATTTGAGAAAACGAAGGCCAACTTAGGGGCAACATTTCTGCAGCTGAGTTGAGCTTCATAGTGCATGAGCCTAGGGGAATCATCGAATGATTTAAAGCTATATCCCGACGCTCTAACTTCTTCATGTAGCGCATCATGTCTGTCTCACTTCGGTATTTTCTGAATGTTGGATGCTCCATAAATCCTGAGACTCTGGCAAGACTTTTCGGAAGGGCCTCCGTAACTTGAGAGTAAGAATCTGGCACATCTAAACCTTTCGCCTTAGCAAAAAGAGATAGTAAAGAATCTAAATCGGAATTCGTCATCATCTCATTCATTGATACTAGAATTCCTTTATCTGAATAGCCAACATTAATACAGGCTTCTTGACTCAAACCTTGAATTAGTGCCTTAAAATCATCGTTGGCATCAATATGTAAAGTGTCAAAAAAAGTTTTGTTCAATATTACATACCCCAGCTTTTGCAAGACTGAACTAAATTTCAATGCATGACTATGAATGCGCAGGGCTATCTTTCTCAGGCCTTCAGGGCCATGATAGACTCCGTACATTCCAGCCATTATCGCCAATAAAACTTGAGATGTGCAAATATTAGAAGTGGCACGATCTCTTTTGATATGCTGCTCCCTTGTCTGCAAAGCCATTCTCAAGGCGGGGTTTCCGTCTTTATCAATAGTTCGACCGATAATGCGACCTGGCATAAATCGCTTAAATTCTTCTTTCGATGCAAAATAAGCTGCATGAGGGCCTCCAAAACCCATTGGAATCCCAAAGCGTTGAGTAGAGCCTAAAACAACATCAGCTCCCCATAAGCCTGGGGCTTCAAGAAGAGTAAGAGATAATAAATCTGCAGCTACCGCAACTTTAACATCCTCAATATTGCATTTTTTCGCAACTTTTTGATAGTCTATTATTGCTCCAGAGGAATTAGGATATTGCCAAAAAGCACCAAAATATTCTTCACTCGGCTCAAACTCATTTGCATCACCCCAAACAATTTCTACTCCCATGGGTTCGGAACGAGTTTTTAAGAGAGATTTTGTTTGAGAAAAAATATTCTCATCAACAAAGAATTTAATCGCATTATTTTTTTTCTGCTCCCTTGAACGAGAACCGAGCATCAGGCTCATTGCTTCCGCGGCAGCTGTGGCTTCGTCTAATAAAGAGGCATTTGCAATTTCCATTCCCGTGAGGTCAATTATCATTGTTTGATAATTTAAGAGACCTTCTAATCTACCTTGAGCAATTTCCGCTTGATACGGTGTGTAGGCAGTATACCATCCTGGATTTTCCAAAATATTACGTTGAATAACGGCAGGAGTGGCCGTAGGATAATAACCCTGACCGATGTAGGAATTGAAAATCTCATTCTCCTTACCTAAGGAATACATATGATTTAAAAAATCAACCTCACTAATACCCTCAGAAATAGGCATTTCCTCTTTGAGACGAATTGAGCTTGGAACTGTTTCAAAAATCAAATCCTCAAGACTATCGGCACCAATGCGGTCCAACATTTTTTGTGAATCCTGGTTTTTTGAACCAATGTGTCGTTTTTCAAATTCCTTTGACATACTCTATTTGATGTTCTTTTTGTTTGGGACAAAATTACTTCTCTTATAACCTAACTTGCACGACAAAAGTTTACGTTTATGAACGCTTTTTTAACTATTTCTGAAGCAAAACATTTAGATGCCAGAGATTCACTGTATTCTCTACGTGAAAAATTCCATGTCCCTAAATTGCAGAAAGAGGATTGCATATACCTCACAGGCAATTCTCTTGGCCTTCAACCAAAAGGAGTAAAAGAAGCCATATTGCAGGAATTAAAAGATTGGGAAGAGTTGGGGGTTGATGGTCATTTTAAAGCAAAGAATCCGTGGATGCCCTACCATGAATACTTTAACGAGTCTCTTGCAAAATTAACAGGATCTTTAAAAACAGAAGTTGTAGCAATGGGTTCGTTAACTGCAAATTTACATTTTGCCCTAGCTAGCTTTTACCGACCAACAAAACAAAGGCCGATGATTCTTTGCGAAAAGAAAGCATTTCCTAGTGATCGCTATGCATTGGTTAGCCAACTTGAAATGAATGGATACAGCGAAAATGAACTAATTGAAGTTTCTGGATCAGATGAAACTGGAGTTCCAAATGATAATGAAATCATCAATGCCATATCAAAATACGGAGATCGCATATCTGTTCTATTAATTGGCGGAGTAAATTATTATACGGGAAGACTTTATGACATAGACAAAATAACCAAAGCAGCTAAGAAAAAAGGAATAAATGTTGGATGGGATCTAGCACATGCGATAGGAAACACCCCTCTAAATTTGCATGATTGGGGTGTGGACTTTGCCGCCTGGTGCACATATAAATATTTAAATTCTGGACCAGGAAGTACCGCAGGTTTATTTGTTCATGAAAAACACCACAAAAGCAAATTAAATAAATTTGCAGGTTGGTGGGGCCATGATAAATCATCTCGATTTAAAATGGGAAAGAATTTTAATCCCATAAAGACGGCAGAATCGTGGCAAGTGAGCAATGCGCCTGTTCTGTCAATGGCTGCAATGAGGGCATCTCTAGATATTTTTGATATCGTTGAATTCAAATTATTACGGGAAAAATCTCTGGTTTTAAGTAAAGCCTTGATGGATATGTTAGATCATCTCAAGTTAGAAACAGGAGAAAATATTGAAATTATAACACCACGCGAAGACAAGAAAAGAGGGGGTCAAGTTTCAGTCAAATTTGCAAACCGCGACCACTTTTTCTTTGAACAAATAACCAAAAATGGGGTTATTGCAGACTGGAGAGAGCCAGGAACTATAAGAATGGCAATCGCTCCACTATATAATAACTATCAGGATATATCCAGACTCGAAAAAGTCCTTTATGAATCTCTAAATCAATGAATAAGTTAACCATAGTTGGAGCAGGATTAGTTGGCTCCCTTTTAAGCCTTTTCCTATCTAAAAGAGGACATAAAGTAGAAATTTATGAGAGAAGGAAAGACCCAAGAAGACTAAAGAATTCAGAAGGAAGATCTATAAATTTAGCATTAAGTGAAAGAGGCTGGGCTGCATTAAAAAAAGTTGGTATTTCTGAAGAAGTAATGGAATCTGCAATACCCATGTACCGAAGAGTAATGCACAGTATTGATGGTAAACTTAGCTTTCAAAATTATGGAAAAAATGGCCAAGCAATTTATTCGGTTTCAAGAGGAGGATTGAACAAAATTTTAATAGAAAAAGCTGAATCTAATCCAAATATTAAAATCAATTTCAATCACAAATGTATTTCTGCTGATATTGAGGCAGGATCTGTCACTTTTGATAACGGCTCAAGGGAAATTGAGGTAAATAATGATGCAGTATTCGGAACAGATGGAGCCTTTTCTAAAATTAGGATGGCATTTCAACGTAGAGATGGTTTTTCCTACTCCCAAGATTACATAGATCACGGATATAAAGAACTTAATATTCCACCAGACGCTTTAGGTAATTTTAAAATGGAAAAGGAAGCTCTTCACATATGGCCAAGAGGAGGATATATGCTAATTGCCTTGCCAAATCCAGATGGAAGCTTCACATGTACATTATTTTTTCCACTAAAAGGAGAGCTAAGCTTCGAGACATTAGATTCATCCTTCAAGGCCCGGAAATTTATGAATGATATATTTCCAGACGCTCTGAATTTAATGGAAGACTTTGAAAATCAATGGGAGTCTAACCCAACATCCAGCCTAGTAATTATAAAATGTAAGCCATGGAATGTAAAAGGGAAATCAATGCTCTTGGGCGATGCGTCGCATGCCATAGTTCCTTTTTATGGCCAAGGAATGAATTCTGGATTTGAAGACTGTAGTGTTTTTGATGAGATTCTTGAAAAATCAGAAAATTTAAATGAAGCTTTTGAGACATTTAGCAACACCCGTAAACCAGACGCTGATGCAATTTCAGATCTAGCAATGCACAATTTTATTGAGATGAGAGATCATACCGGGCAGCCAGATTTTTTATTGAGAAAAAAAATAGAAAATAGATTCAGTGAATTGTATCCTGATAAATGGATTCCTTTATATTCTCAGGTTACGTTTTCGCATATACCATATTCAAAGGCTCTTGCAACAGGTAAAAAACAAGAAAAGATTATGGAAAAAATAATGGCAATGCCTGAAATTGAAAAAAATTGGGAGAGCACAGAAGTTTATGAGAGTATTTTAAAATATTTAGACTAAATTTTTCTGCAGTTATTTAACTAATGCGCTGCGCATTTGCTTAAAAAGATTACTGCGAAAAACATAGTCAACTACAGCTTTTTCATCTGTAGTAAGTACATCTTCTTTTTTACCTTCCCAGGTCTTCTTGCCTTCTTGAAGAAGAACTACATGATCACCAATTTCAAGCACAGAATTCATATCGTGAGTATTTAATATGGTAGTCATTCCAAACTCGTGGGTAATGTCGTGGATAAGTTTATCGATTACAATTGCTGTTTCTGGATCTAATCCTGAATTCGGCTCGTCACAAAACAGATATTTTGGATTTAATACTATAGCCCTAGCAATTGCTACTCTTTTTTGCATACCACCTGAAAGCTCTGAAGGCATTTTAACAAAAGCATCATCTGGTATTCTAACACGATTAAGGCAAAATTTAATTCTATCAGCCTTTTCTTCTAAGTTCATCTTGGAGAAAAAATTGAGAGGTAAGCCAACATTTTCTTCGATACTCAGACTATTAAACAAAGCAGAGCCTTGAAAAACCATTCCCATTTCTTGACGTAGTTTTTTTGTCTCATTTTTATTCAAATCCCCCAGTATACGTCCATCATATTCAACTGTTCCTGAATCAACGGAGTGAAGGCCCAAAATAGATTTGAGGAAAACTGTTTTCCCGCTCCCACTTAGACCAATAATTAAATTACATTTCCCAGGGTAGAGTTCAACATCAATACCTCTAAGTACATGCTCTTTTCCAAATGCTTTTTTAATTCCTTTAACCCGTATCATTAGAGTATTATATCGGTTAATATGTAATTAAATAAAATGATCGTAAAGGACATAGCAACAACAGATTTGGTACTCGCTTTTCCAACTTCAACTGCTCCACCCTCTACTTTATAGCCAAAAAAAGCCGAAACAGTTGCGATAATAAAAGCGAATACAAATGTTTTAATTAATGAGTAACTAACATAATGCGGGAAAAACTCCATAAAATAACCAGAGAGGTAGACCTCTGTATTGACAAGATTCAATAAATCACCTGCTAAATAGCCTCCGACAAGGCCCAATAACATTCCAAAAATTACCAGAATTGGATTGAATAGTAAACAAGCTGCTATTTTTGGCAAGACTAGATATGATGCAGGGTTAATTCCCATGACACGGAGAGCATCCATCTGTTCGGTGACTCGCATTGTTCCCAAAGTGGATGCGATGTTAGATCCAACTTTTCCTGCTAAAATCAAACTAACAATTGTTGGAGCAAACTCTAAAACAATAGCCTCCCTAACTGCTATCGCAATATAACTGTCAGCTAAAAAGGGATTATCAAGATTCATAGCAGTTTGGATAAGAACTACTGCACCCATAAATAAGGATATGAAACAAACCAGTGCAATAGAACTGAAACCTAAAAGATCAACTTCACGCAAAAAAGAGCGATAATATTCTCTCCAGTGCTCAGGACGTCTAAACACATCTGCTAAAAAAAGAAAATAGGCGCCCAATCCTTCAAAAAAGCGATAAATCATACACCAAAAATAGGTTAAATTCGGGGTGTCATGGAAGTAAAAAAAAATAGAATGAGATTAATAGTGTTTGCCGCTGTGCTTTTATCAATGTTTTCTTGCAGAAGCGCAAGGGACTGCGATTGTCCAAACTTTAGTCTTAAAGTTGAAAAATCAAGCGAGTTAAATAGCCATATTCATGCATAATTGGCAAATCGTCGAGCCATATGTGCCAGAAACCTCATATGGTATTTTAAAAAATATTGTGGATAGGTACAGTGGAAATATTAAATTATCACGACCACGAAAATCAAAATGGGGTGATTTTCGTTGGAACAAAAACGGAATAACATCGATAAGTATTAATAACGACTTAAACAAAAACGCATTTTTAATCACCCTTCTTCATGAGATGGCTCATGCACAAGTTTATAAATGGGACAACCCAAAAGCAAAATCTCATGGTA
>CAJWKU010000002.1 GCA_913043005.1 uncultured Cryomorphaceae bacterium | reverse complement strand
TCGCCGCACTAGGAGAATGGATAAATAGTCGAGCAGGTAGATGCGTAAATCTCTTTTTCTTCTTAGATGTTTTGCTCTTTTGGAGGGTTTCTCACTTCTAATTTTGCTTTTTGTGGCAATGCCATTAAAATATTATTTCAATGATCCATCTTTGGTTAAAACTATAGGGATGGCTCATGGTTTATTATTTATTTTATATTCTTTCACTTTGCTTCTGACCCATCTTCAGCTCAGTTGGAAGTTAACAAACACTTTGGTTGCTTTTGCAGCTTCGTTTGTGCCTTTTGGTACATTTTATGCCGACAGCAAGTTCTTTAGAAATAGATGAGTTACTTTAAATAAAAAAGGCGCTCTTAAACAAGAACGCCTTTTTTATTTTAATATTTCTTTTTATCCTTGGAAGCCATTCACAAATAAGACTCCAGGGGTTCCATCAAATCTTTCGGACCATATGATAGTTACAACCTCATATTCTACTCCCGAAGGAACTGGAACGCCTTGAACCTCATGAGGAATCACAAGTTTAATAGGAGTATATTTTGATCCAAAAATATCACCTTCAAAGTAAGATTGACCTAAAGGGTTGATAGTATCAAGCTTAACTCCCCATTCAAAAGATGTGATACCGGAAGCAAAAGGAATATGGTCATGAGTATATACTTCACCAGCTTTTTTACCCCAAGTATCAACAGCCCAAGTAGTTGGAGTATTTCCAGAACCTGTGGTTACAATTGCTACGCTAGATACTTGGTTCAAGTCTACAGGTAAACCGCCAAAATCATATGTTTTCGCTTCAATTCCTGTAGCAAGCAAATAACTCTGAACATAGTATGCTATATTTTTTTTATCCTCAAAGAATTGCACCTTAATATCAACTATTGTGCTATCACCAGTTTCATTTTGACTTGAGATATGAGAAACTCCAACTGACGGAGTTCCTGCCAGTGCAGCACCTGTAGGTCCAGAAATACTTTGGCCCACATCTTCATTGTTAACATAAAAATTGGGCACTCCTGTTGTAGTGAAAGTATTATTTAAAAGCGTCTGAACAGGGGTTACTAGGGGATCTCCCGTATGAGAAGCAAATCCAATAACGCGAATATTACTATCTCCATCCGTATTATAAGTACTTTGCATTTCAAGCATGGAAGCAGCACCATTAGGACAGTATTGGCACCATGTTCCAGTTGTTTCCAAAAGAAAAGCTTTTTGATCCTCTGAGACAGTTAACTTATCTGTTACATATTCTGCTGGAATAGGATCAGTATGATCTGGTTCGCAGGCTGTAAATGCCATTAATAATAGCAGCAAATTGAATATTTTTTTCATCTTTTTCTAATTATTTAGATTGAATCATTGTAAATATAGGGCTTCAAAGTGTCTAAAGCCTTCTTTTAGAATTCTAAAATCATATTAAATGTGTGATAGGTAAATTTACTTGTGTTAACGAATAAGTTGCGAACGAGAATGATCATTTCATCTTCAAAAAGTGACATTTCGAATCATTTTACTTTTAACAGGCAAGCATCTCCATAGCTTAAAAACCTAAAATTCATTTGAAGAGCATAATCATATATCGCCTTCCATTCATCTCCCACAGCAGCTGCAATAAGTAGTAAAAGAGTGCTTTTGGGTTGATGGAAATTTGTTAGTAGTAAATCGACAAAGCGGAATTTATAACCTGGAACTATTAATAACGATGTGCTGAATTGAATTGATTTTTTTTGTTTCGTTGTAAGATATTTATGAATGCATTTCAGTGAATCCATTCGATTCAAATAACTTTTATGCTTTTTATATGGTAACCATTGATCTACGTGATTTAATTCAATATCGTTATTAAATAACTCCTGAGATATCCAGTAAAGGCTTTCTAATGCTCTGGTTGCCGTAGTCCCAATTGCAATGTTATTGAATTTATTCATCAAACTTTCAATTGTTTCAATGGAGATCGAAACTTCTTCGGAGTGCATTTTGTGATTTCCTAAAAGATTATCTGAAACAGGTTGAAATGTACCTGCACCAATATGTAATTGTAAAAAAGTTGTTATTCCTCCTTCTTTAGAAATTTTAGATAAAATTTCAGGAGTGAAATGTAATCCTGCAGTTGGAGCTGCCACAGACCCTTCTTTTTTTGAAAACACCGTTTGATATCGTTCAGAATCAACCTCATTAACATCGCGCTTCATGTAAGGTGGTAACGGAGTCTGTCCTTGCTCTTCTAAAATTTCTGACCATGTTATATCATTACTCCAAAAAAAATGAATTTTGAATTTATCATCAATTTGTTCTAATTTTTTTGCAGTCAGATACTTATTTTTTAGTAGCGTATGATCTTTCCACTTTTTCGAATATCGAACTTTGCACCAAGCTGTAATAGAATATTTCGAAGACATCGTTTCTTCAATTGAACCATTCACAGGATCTAAATAGAAGATTTCAAAAGGTTGAAGTCCCTTACCACGTGAAAAAAATAATCTAGCACGAACAACTCTTGTATCATTTAGAACAACATTAGGTGTTTTTAACTTTGATATCCAAGCAGGAAAATCTTTGATCGTTCCCTCTTCGATTTCATTTTCCCAGGATATTAGCATCTTTGATTTATCTCGATATTTTAAGGGGAATTGAGCGATTTTTTCCTCTGCCAGGTCATAATTAAAGTCTTCAATATTTATGTCATGTGGATTCATAGTTCAAATATAGCCAGGGCTAGTCCCTACCTTCGTAAATATGGCATCTTCAATTGCGATTTCAGTGATTAATGACCTTTATTCGGACCAAAGAGTGCACAGAACTTGTATGGTATGGGAGGAACGAGGGTATGAAGTGATTTTAATTGGACGAAAGTATCCAAATTCAAAAGAGTTAAATCGAACTTATAAAATTCATAGATTTAATTGTTTTTGGAATAAGGGTCCACTTTTTTACATTGAATATCAGGTCAGGCTTTGGGCTTTTTTGAAAACTTTAAAAGTGGATGTTTATTTAGCTAATGATTTGGATACATTGTTGCCAAATGTGTTTTGGTCAGCAAGAAATAAACTTCCACTTGTTTATGACTCTCACGAATATTTTCTCGGTTCTCCAGAAATAGAGTCTCGACCTGTCATTAAATTTATTTGGTCTTTGGCTGAAAAATATGCCATGCCGAGGGTTGACTATGCTGTCACAGTGAATGACTCAATATCTAGGCAATATTATAGGGAATATGGTAAAAGTTTTGAAGTGGTTAGAAATGTTCCCTTGTTGCAATCATCAGGCTTTTTATTTGACAATAATTTTCAGCAAGTAAAAGATGATACCCGTAGAAAATTATTATTGCCCTTAAAAAAACCTATTTGGATAATTCAAGGAGCAGGTATTAATATTGACCGTGGAGCTGAAGAATTATTAGAAGCTACCATGGCTTTAAATGGAGAAGTTCTTCTTTTAATTGTTGGAAATGGCGATGCTATCCCAAAACTTAAGCTTACTGTAAAATCAAACAATTTGAATAATGATATCGTCAGATTCATACCAAGACAGAGTTTAGAGAGCCTTCGTGAGTATACTTTTGCAGCTGATCTTGGATTTTCTTTGGATAAACCAAGGAGTCAGAATTATCGATGGAGTTTGCCAAATAAAATTTTTGATTATTGGCAGGCAGGAATCCCAGTTGTGTCGAGCAACATAATTGAAGTCACAAAACTTATAAAATCAACTCAGGCAGGAATAATAACTGCGGATAACTCTGTAAAAAGCATCCTGGAGGCTGCAAGGAATCTATCAAAAATAAAGAATTATCAAAAAGCAAAACTAGCTGCTGAAGAAGCGGCCAAAATATATAATTGGGAAAATGAAAAAAAAGTTTGGAACAACTTAATTTCCAGATTAGAGGGAGTGAAAACAATTCACATATGGTCTATGGATCGTCTAGAGACCACCTCTTATGGAGGTATTTTGGAAGTTCAGGGACAAATTGAAAGTGCTCTAAAATATGATTTACAAGTTATTGTATACGCCTGGTCAAAAAAAGGACTGTATAATCCTAATCCGATTCAAATGCCGGGTGTTCAATTTCACACTTTTGCGAGGAAAAAAACTAAAATTTATTTAACCAAACGTATACCATATATTGTCTCTAGTCGCCGTTCAAAAGTTGCAGAGCACAAGTCAGCAGTTCAAAGAGGTATGGTTTTGATCAATGGACCTCATTGTTCAGGAATCTACCATCCCAAGAATGCCATACTAAGACTCCACAATCCCGAATCAATCTATTACAAGAGCCTTGCTGTTCGTTCAAATGGTATGCGATCACTTTATCTTAGGTGGGAATCACGCAGGTTAAGAGAATGGGAAAAAAAATTAGCAAAGGAATGGAATGGTCAGGTATGGTCTTTGACCTCTACGGATTCGGATTATTGGAACCAAATGACACCCTTATCTAAGTCAAAAGTTGTAGGGCCAATGAAGACTTTCATATTTAATATTCCTCAATCTAAACCCAATAAAAAAATTCTTCTTGTGCCTGGTAAGTTCTCAGTTATTGAAAATGAGAATGCTGCTCTTATCAGCTTAAATTCTCAAGATTGGGAAATAATATGGGCGGGTCACGGAGCTTCTTCTAATTTGAAAATAAAGGGGGCGTCCAGGGTAAAGTATATTGATAGTCCAAATGACGAATATATTTCAAAATTATTCAGTGATGCTCAAGCTGTTCTTGTTCATGCTGATCATAAATTAGGTATTAAAATAAAATTAATCCAAGCCCTTTATCAGGCTCGGTTTATAATTGCACATGAAA
Source organism: uncultured Cryomorphaceae bacterium (assembly GCA_913043005.1). Classification (GTDB taxonomy): domain Bacteria; phylum Bacteroidota; class Bacteroidia; order Flavobacteriales; family Schleiferiaceae; genus TMED14. Next base: position 141,362 of record CAJWKU010000002.1, on the reverse strand, counting down.
ACGCGTTATTTGAGATCCCATTTTGTTCGAGCGATGGAATATTCATCTACCATGATATTGACACTTTTTTAGAGGCATTAAAGCTTGCAGAAAAAGCAAGCTGGAATTCTTTAAGGGCAACTGAAATTTTAGAATCGAGAAAAAAGTTATTATCAAAGATTCATGGATCGATTGAATTTATTGAAGTTTAGATGGCAATTAGTTCATAAGGTTTTTTGAACTGTTGCAGAGATACTTCCATTAGAGCACTTCCATGTTGCATGGGGAAATTTTAATAACAGGGCATAGTCGTGGGTAGCCATTAGAATAGTCTGTCCACTAGCAGAAATTTCTTCCAAAAGATGCATAATTTCTTCCGACGTATGGGGGTCTAGATTTCCTGTTGGTTCGTCTGCTAAAATTAATGGTGGGTCATTTAAAAGTGCTCTTGCAATTGCTATTCTTTGCTGTTCTCCTCCAGATAGCTGAAATGGCATTTTATGCTCTTTTGTGGCCATGCCAACACGAGTTAAAACATGTTGAATTTTATCCGCATTGTCATTGGACTTTAACTGACCGGTAGCCTCTAAAACAAAATTTAAGTTATCATATACACTCCGGTCCATCAATAACTGAAAATCCTGGAAAACAACTCCTAGTTTTCGTCTTAAAAATGGAATTTCATTATCTCGCATTTTGCGCAAATTATAGTCGACAATTTGTCCTTCACCATTGTTTAATGGTATATCTGCATATAAAGTTTTCAGCAAACTAGATTTTCCAGATCCCGTGGATCCAATTAAATAGACAAAATCTCCACGATTCAATTCAATGCTTATATCTTTTAATATCAAATGATTACCTTGATATATATCCGCGTTTTTTAGATTTAAAATTGTTTGTTCCATTTATGTGGGTATGATTTCTTATACAAATTAAGTGGATTTTGTTGGTACGGACTACCTTTATGCTCTAACAATGATGCGAAGATTTTTCATTCTAAACTTCTTTTTGCTTGCTTTCAACGCGAGCGGACAGGCTCCTTTCTCTCATCATACGCCTCAATACACCTATGCTGAGAGTCGGGCTTTATTTGATAGATCGCTCTACGCTCCTGCGGCTGAAGGCTTTAGAAAAGTAATTAGTTTGGTTGATTCAGAAACTGATTTATCCGAACAGAGTAATTTTTTTAAGGTTTTGTGTTCGATTAAATTAATGAACAGAGATGCAGGAGATCAGGTATTGAAATTCCTTGGAGAATATCCAACATCTGCCCGAAGAAAGGAACTGTTCATAGAAATGGCGGATTATTCATTCAATCGCCGAAGATATCGTGAGGCTAAAAATTGGTTGATGCGATTAAATGGTATGTTCTTGCCCAAGAAAGAAAAGGCGGAATTGCAATTTAAGCTAGGTTATTCTCTTTTTATGTTAAAAGAATATGAGGTGTCTCGAGCTCAATTCTCGGCAGCAAAATCATCTAAATTTAAAATAGCATCATCAGCACAATATTATTACGGTCATATAGCATATCTAGATACAAATGATATAACTGCCCTGGAAAATTTGGAACCTCTTAAAGATCACCCTGATTTTGGTTTTGTAGTTCCCTATTACTTAGCTCAGATATATGCCAGACGGCAGATGGATGACGAGTTGCTAAGACTTGGTGAGTCTTTGCTCAAAGAAGCATCGGTAAAACGTGCTCCTGAAATTGCAAAGCTCATAGGCCAGAGTCTCCTAAGAAAGAAGAGATTTGATGAGGCGCTTCCGTATTTATTAATGCATCGAGACAGAGGTGGTAAGATGACTCCATCCGATTATTATGAGTTAGGTGTGCTTCTGGCAAAAGCAGATCGATATAAGGAGGCAATTCAGAGTCTAAACAAGATTACGACAACAAGAAGTAGTGTCTCTGAGTTTGCATTATATCTTCTTGCGGATTGTTATGTAAAAGAGGGTCAAAATGAAAATGCTCTATCTGCTTTTCGTGCGGTGAGCGAAATCGCAAATGATGAAGTGATTAGGGAAGAATCTGCATTTCAGACGGCGAAATTAACATATCAGGGATCTAGTCCTTTTGGTAATGCCATTAATGCTTTTAAAAATTTCTTATTGAACTTTCCTGAGACTGAATATCGAAGAGAAGTAAATGAGTATTTGGCTAATCTCTATATTACCTCAAAAGATTATTCGAGAGCTATGGAAGCTATTCTTCAGACAGGAATGTCTTCAATGGCAATGCGAGAGGCTTATCAAAGGGTAGCCTATTATCGAGCGGTGGAATTGTATCATTCGAGTAATTGGTTAAAAGCAAAGGAGTTTTTTAATAAATCCCTTACTTATCAACAAAATTTAACATTTGTAGCATTAGCACATTTTTGGATGGGGGAACTTGCATATAAAAAAGGAGATGCACAGGAGGCTTTAGCGCAGTTTGAGTCCTTTTTAAATACTCCAGGCTCTTACGCTTTATCGGAGCGTCCTGTTAGCCTATACAACAAGGCATATTGTCTATATAAGCTCGATAAATTAGAAGACGCTTCTGCTGCATTTAGAGTTTATCTTGAAGATGCTAAAGGTGATAACAAAAAAAATGCAGATGCAACTTTGCGTTTGGCTGATTTATATTTTTTACTTGGTAAACATTCCCTTGGGCAAGAATATTATAAGAAATTCATAGCCAGCTCTAATTCTTTTAGTAATTCATATTCAGCATATGCTGAATACCAGCAGGCTCTTTGTTTAGGTCTCTTGGGTAGAGATAATGAGAAAATAGTTTTATTGAAATCTCTTTCCGGGAAAGAAACCCGCAATGATGCCTTTGGAGGTAAGTATTCCATTGAGGCATTGTATGAGATGGGGAAGACTCAGTTACAAATTGGGAATAACCAAAATGCAGAAGCTTCATTTATTGAATTCGTCAGAAAAAATCCGAATTTAGAGAAAGCACGCCAGGCATTATTAAACCAAGCTATAGCTCAAAGAAATGATGGTCGACTTGATGCTTCAATTGCAACCTTCAAAAGTGTAGTTCAAGTATATCCCGGCACTCCAGAGTCAAAAGAGGCAATCGGAACTTCAAGATCTGTTTTTAATGATGCGAATCGACTTGAGGACTATTTTGAATGGGTTAATGGAATAGATTTCGCCACAATCAGAGCCTCGGAATTGGATTCTATAGCATATATGTCTGCGGTGGATAAATATGCTCAAAGTAATTATTCGGGCGCATATGTTTCATTTAAAAATTACTTAAAACGTTTTCCAGATGGCTTTTTTGCTCTGAGTGCGATTCACTTCTGTGCAGAATCTTCGAGGCTTGAGAACGACATTTTAAATGCTCTTATTTACTACAAAAAAATCACCCAATATCCTGTCAATGAACATAGCGAAAATGCATGGGCGTGGATATTACGAATAACATCTCAAAATGAAAATTTTGACTTGGATCTTATGCAGATTTCAGCTGAGAATTTATTGAGCCTTTCTAGTGATGCTCAATTATTGAGAGAAGCCAACGTTGCTTTAATGAAGTCTCGTCAGGCCAAAGGCGATCTAGATATCGCACAAGCATACTCAAAAGTAGTAGCATCTGATGAGAGAAACAGTCCAGAAATTAGGGTTGAAGCGCGCTTAAATATTGCTCGAAATACATTTAGCTTTTGGAGTAATGAGATTTCTAAAATAGAAAATTATCAAGCTGAAGATAATTCTGAAACTCAGAAAAAGACAGAAAAACTAAAGGAAGAGACGATTAAAGCTTATCAGAATATTAAAAATAGCGGCCCTAATTCTGTCCAAGCTGAGGCTTCCTATTTTTTGGCATTCTTTCTAAACTATGATCAATCATTTTTGGCTTCTAATCAAGAAATATTTTGGTTGATTGATAATTTACCTTCTGAGGTAGATTGGCGTTATAAGGCATTGATTACGCTCGCAAAAAATTATGCTGGCCTTGAAGATAATTTTCAAGCAATTTATACTTTAGATTTTATTATTTCGGAGAATTACAATCTCGAACTTATCGAAGAAGCAAAGCGAATAAAAGAGAGATTAGAAGCGGCTAATAAAAATGAGTCTTCTGCTATAGACTCTAATGTGACTAAAATAGAGACAATGCCATGAAGCAATTAGTAGTTCTATTTTTAATGACCTCTTCAGTTTATGCAATAGCTCAGCCTGTGCTAAGTGGTGTTGACATATCGGTAAAAGAAAAATATCGCGCTCAAGTTGCTGAAGCAATAAAAATCACAGGTCAACCAAATGTAAGAGACACTAATATTCAAAAGCTACCGGTTGAAATAAATTTAAGGTTGCGAACTTTAATTCCTTCGCCAAAAATGGAATTGATTCCCCCTATTCGCATTGCCCGAACTAAACTTTATAGATTACCAAGTAACACGGTCATGTTGTCTACAGGTAATTTTTACACAACACTTTTGGGCTTTTCATTTGGAAATGCAAGAGACCCTATTCAAACATGGGGAGTTCAGGGGAGATACTTCTCTTCATTTGGAGGGTTTCAGGTATCAGATGAAATGGGAAGGCGCAAATCTGTTTTTGAAAACTCTAGTTGGCTAGAAAATGGTCTAAGCGGTCATTACAATCGGGTTTTAAGTCGAGGAAGGCTTTTAACACGAGCCTCGGCGAATCATGATAGGTATTCATTTTATGGGCAGCCTCACATATTGGGAACTAATGATAGTGATACATTAGGAAACGCTCCTTTAAGATGGATTCGAGACTACCAGGCTGAAGTCAAATATGAGCATTCTGGATATAAAAGAAAGCAGCTTTTTCAGAGTGCAAATATTGGATCCCATCATTGGATTGATCAAGGTGGTCGTCAGGTAGAAACTGGCCTTAATTCTGCAGTTAATTGGAGATTACCTGCCGCAGATATATATATAGATTTACCTCTTAAAGCTAATTTAAACAGGCTTTCTGGTACATCTAGAACAGATTCCGCGGGGAGATTAATTACAAATAATTATTGGTCGGCACAATTTGCACCGGCAATTGCAGACAGTGCTGGTAATCTAAGTTTTAAAATTGGCCTAAATGTAATGTTTGATGGTGTAGTAAGTGATAGTATTGGAAATTTTTCGCGTCCTTATTTTCCTCCTGTAGTTCATGTTGAATTTCCATTGGTTAAGAATGTTCTAAATATCTATGGGGGATATGAGGGAATACTTGAAAATGGAGGTATGCGCTCAAGAGTCAAGCAGACCCCTTTTCTAGCTGAAAATTCTCGATACGAAATAGTTAGATCATCATCGCTTTATGGAGGTGTTAATGGAAGGTTATCCAGTGCCGTGGGTTACAGGTTTGGTGCTCGTCAAAGAAGTTATGATAATTATGCAATGGTAACAAGAAATCCCGATTATTTTGGAATTGGCATGGATTCAGGCAGGCTTTCACTAGATTATGTTAAGCTTAACTATTTTGAACCTAGTGGAGAACTGACTTTTCAAAATAGTTTGGGTTGGGAATTAAGAGGTTTTGCCCTTTTTAGGATCGGAATAAACGATTCTATTTATCATTTGCCTTCTTCTCAAATTGGAGGGCAGATTCATTTTAATTTAAAAGATAAAATTCGCTTTGAGTCAACAATTATTCGCCATGGCGAGCGCAAGGCCCTTATTGGGTGGTCACTAATTGATCTTGCGCCTTATTGGGATGGGAGATTATCAGTCGTATACACATACAATGATCAGCTGAATGCAACCCTCAAGATCGATAACATTTTTAATTCCCGAATAGACTGGTGGAGCGGATATACAGTTCAAGGTTTCAGAGCTAATCTTGGGCTTGTTTATAAATTTTAATTTTTCAAAAGTTCGACCATTTTAGCTGGGTGTTTTGTTGAAAAAAATGTTCATAAAGACCCCCGGTTTTTGATTCGTTTGACCTCTATGAAATACGCTAGGGTTATCTTTGTGGAACACTCTATTTCATATCATATTTATGAGCGATAAAAAGAATTACGGAGCCGACAGTATTCAAGTCCTTGAAGGGCTTGAGGCGGTTCGAAAACGACCAGCAATGTACATCGGAGATGTTAGCCAAAAAGGCTTGCATCATCTTGTTTATGAAGTTGTTGATAATTCCATTGACGAAGCCCTTGCCGGGCATTGTTCCAAAATTGATGTTACCATTAATATCGGTGAATCAATAACAGTTTTAGATAATGGTCGAGGTATTCCGGTTGATATGCATTCGAAAGAGAATCGTTCAGCGCTTGAAGTTGTCATGACTGTTTTACATGCGGGTGGAAAATTTGATAAAGATTCTTATAAAGTCTCTGGTGGACTTCACGGGGTAGGTGTATCCTGTGTAAACGCTTTATCCTCTCATCTTTCTGTCAACGTTCATAGAGAAGGTAGTGAATATGTTCAGGAATATGAGATAGGTAAGCCGAAATATCCAGTTAAGAAAGTTGGAGCAACGGATATAAGAGGAACCGTTGTGACATTTCAGCCTGATTCAAGCATATTTACAGACACGGTTTATCAGTATGATATTTTGGCAGCACGCTTGAGGGAACTTTCATTTTTGAACAAGGGTATTGAGATAAATCTCATTGACCTTCGTGACCTAGATGAAAATGGTAAAGCACGGACTGAGAAATTTCTTTCAGAGGGTGGGTTAAGGGAATTTGTTCTGTTTATTGATCAAAATAGAGAGCAACTTATTCCGGAACCAATGTTCATGGAAGGCGAAATTGAGGGAATTCCAGTAGAGGTAGCAATGCTCTACAATACAGGTTATGCTGAAAACATACACTCCTATGTAAATAATATTAATACCCACGAAGGCGGTACTCATTTGTCTGGATTTAGAAGAGCTTTAACACGAACTTTAAAGAAATACGCTGATGGTACTGGTATTTTAGTAAAAGAAAAAGTAGAAGTTGCGGGAGATGATTTTCGTGAAGGCCTTTCAGCTGTAATCTCAGTAAAGGTAATGGAGCCTCAATTTGAGGGTCAAACTAAAACAAAACTTGGAAACTCTGAAGTTTCAGGTGCAGTGGATCGAATTGTTGGTGAGATGTTAACCAATTACTTAGAGGAGCACCCAAATGAGGCCCGTACTATAGTTCAAAAAGTGGTGCTCGCTGCAAAAGCGAGAGTTGCAGCTCGAAAAGCTCGAGAGATGGTTCAAAGAAAATCAGTTTTGAGTGGGAGCGGTCTTCCTGGAAAACTTGCTGATTGTTCCGAGACAGATCCAGCTCAGTGTGAAATATTTTTAGTTGAGGGAGATTCTGCGGGCGGAACTGCGAAGCAAGGTCGTGACCGAAAATTTCAAGCAATAATGCCACTTCGAGGGAAAATATTGAATGTGGAGAAAGCAATGCATCATAAAGCTTTTGAAAATGAAGAAATTCGCAATATCTATACGGCACTAGGTGTCAGCGTTGGAACTGAAGATGATGCCAAAGCCTTGAATACTGAAAAATTACGTTATCATAAAATTGTAATCATGTGTGATGCTGATGTCGATGGCTCACACATTGCAACTTTGATCATGACATTTTTCTTTCGTTACATGAAAGAGTTAATTGAAAATGGCTACGTCTATATTGCTGCTCCACCTCTTTACCTTGTTAAAAAAGGCTCCAAACAGGCATATGCATGGAACGATGCGCAGAGAGACACAATAGCTCTTGAATATGGTGGAGAAGACCAAATGGGAGTTGGTATTCAGCGTTATAAGGGGCTTGGAGAGATGAATGCATCACAGCTTTGGACGACAACTATGAACCCTGAAGGTCGTACTCTCAGACAAATAACTATTGATAATGCAGCAGAGGCAGATAGAGTTTTTTCGATGCTAATGGGAGATGAAGTTCCGCCTAGAAGAGAGTTTATTGAAAAAAATGCTCGTTATGCGAGAATAGACGCCTAAGTAATTCATTGAGTTTGTAAAGTTTTAAAGAAGATATCAAATATGAAAATCACTGTTATTGGAGCGGGGAATGTTGGTGCGACGTGCGCTGAATCAATTGTAAGAATGGAACTTGCGAATGAATTGGTTCTTTTAGATATACGAGAGGGGTTTGCTGAGGGTAAGGCCATGGATATGAATCAAACTGCTTCTCTACACGGTTTTCATACTAAAGTAAGAGGAGTTACAAGTGATTACAAGGCGACTGCTGGCTCTGAAGTGATTGTAATCACTTCTGGATTGCCACGTAAGCCAGGAATGACAAGAGAAGAACTGATTGGAACAAACGCAGGAATAGTGAAGAGTGTGGTTGCTCAGTCATTAGAAGTTTCTCCTGAAGCAGTTGTTGTCGTAATATCTAATCCAATGGATACAATGACTTATCTGGCTGTAAAGGAAAGCGGACTTCCCAAAAATAGAATTATTGGTATGGGAGGTATTTTAGACTCAAGTAGGTTTAAGTATTACTTAAGCGAAGCTTTAAATTGTCCGGTTAGCGATCTTCAAGCTTCTGTAATTGGCGGTCACGGCGATACTACTATGATTCCTCTTACGCGTTTGGCTTCCTATCAGTCAACTCCAGTTTCTAATTACTTATCTCCAGAAGACCTTGATCAAGTAAAGTCCTCGACTATGGTTGGGGGTGCAACTCTAACGGGCTTGATAGGCACCTCTGCTTGGTATGCTCCTGGAGCATCCGGAGCGGCTTTGGTTGCAAGTATCGTGAATGATCAAAAAAGAATTTTTCCCTGCTGTGTTTATCTAGATGGAGAATATGGTCAACATGATATCTGCTTGGGAGTTCCGGTTACGATTGGAAAAAATGGTTGGGAAAAAATCATAGATTATAATCTAAATGAGCCAGAAAATGCAGCTTTTGAAAAGAGTGCTAACGCAGTAAGAGCGATGAATTCTGTATTGGCTGATCTATAATATTTAATCTTGATCAGAGAAGATCTTAGGTTAAATTTTCAGAGCGCGTTAAAGCCCAGTTCAATAAGGACTATGACTTAATCCAGATTTCATGATAGTTCTCTAATCGAATGAAATATATGCCACTTGGCCACTCTCGAGTATCAATTTTTAGAAGGTTTTGAGAATTCTTTAGCTCCAATTTTACTTGTCCTTGAGCATTTACTATTTGAATTAATCCTGCGCCTTCTATCCAAAGATCATCTTTCCCTGGATTCGGATAAACTTTTAATTTATTGTTTGAATATTGGAAATGATCATTTTCAACTCCAATTGCTGATGTGTCTCCAGTGTAATAGAGAAGCCCTCCAGTTGAAATACCCATAACCAATTCGGGCTTACCATCTCCATTCATATCTGCTATAACTGGTGCATTTATTCTCCCATTTTGTAGGAGTTTTTTTCTTACGGGCATTCTTGGAATTAGAGTGAATTTCATATCTGGCCTTAGGTTATCACCACCGAGGTAAGGCATTACACAACCATTAGTCGTGATAGAGTTATTGTTGTAAACGTCTCCATAAATATGGGATTTGAATGACGTGTTATGAGCCGAAAGATGAACATCAGAGTTAGGAACGTTTTTCGAAAAACAGATTTCAACCATTAAATTACTAGTACCATCATAATCAAAAGGTTGTTCCAATGTTATTGTATTCCATCCCAATGATGGAGTGTGGATATAAGAATAGCAAAGTTGCGACCCTGTCAAGAATGTATTTAGACTGTCTGAGTTTGTATGTTTAATTTTAATGCTGAAACCTTGACTCAAGTATGGTGCACTCGGAGTATTGACTTTTAAACTTAAATGAGTTACCCGGCTCTCAGAAATACCTGAGGCTATAATTTCTGACGCCTTAAAGAGATACTGATGTCGCCCAGTCCTTTTTGATCCTCCCCATGGTGTTTCGAGCAAACTAGTTGTATTCATAGATCCATTACCTATTGTATGATCGATAAACGATGGAGAGTTCATTATAAATGATAAGGAATCCATTTGATATATTCCTGAGTCTGCGGAACCAACGGTTAAAAATGGTTTTCCATCAATATTACAATATCGCGGTATGGATCTTCCGGAATATGTATTCCTAAAGTCAGTACTAATGGCTCCAAACTTATCATTTACAAGAATGAAGTTGCCCGAATTATTTTTATAGTAAGCTACATTACCTTTTAAATTTCCAATAAGTAAATCTAAATCCCCATCTTGATCTAAGTCGGCCAATTCTGGGCTAGATAAATCGCCCACATCAATATTTTGAAAATTTGCAGAATTGATACCTTGAAAAGATGGGGTAAAGAAATTACCTGAGTTTTGCAGATATGTAAGTTTCCCATCAGTTCTTCCAATTATTAGATCAATAAGTCCATCGCCATTCAAGTCCCCTGCTGTAGGTGCGCACCAATCTTTTGTTATTGACGATTTTGAGGAGGGAGATAGTGTTAAGCTATTATTTATCCATTCAGGTTGATTTGCTGATCCAATATTTTTCCAAAACCCAATACCCTGCGATGTGCCAACAATCAAATCAAGTAGTCCATTACTAGTGATATCCACAAGCTCCGGGATAGCGTAGCGGCCCGCATCAAGCATTTGGTTTTGAAGAAAGCTTGAGTCAGTTAAAACCCAAATAGGGTTGGATAAGGTTCCATTATTCGTGTAAATCCAAACGCTGGTATCACTTCTTCCAGCTTGCATATTTGGTGCTACAATTATGTCTTTTAATCCATCATTATTTCCGTCTGCAAAAGAAAATCCAGGAAATGCAGGAATATTTACTGGAATATTATTTGTTGGCCATGTAGTGTCTTGAGATTCAATATTTGCCAATGATGAATCTCCAACGTTAAAACCAGCAACTGCGTTGTCGAAGCTTACATCTCCAAGCAGAATATCTAGTAGACCATTTCCGGAAAGGTCAGCAGCTAGCATAGTTGATCCGGTGTGAGTCAACTTGTCGGTAAAAGAAGGAGCTGGAGGAGTGCTTCCAGTGCAGGCGTCAATAGTTAATGAATTGGATAAATTATTTTCTAAGAAGTCACCCCAGCAGGCATCAGCGCGTATGAAATCCAGTCCGCAGTTTTGTATGTTTTCATGAAATTCAATTGCTGATGCCTGTTGACCAAAAGTTAGAATATCCACATTGCCATCACCGTTAACATCTTTTATTACCGGTCTATCAGAGTATATTACCAATAAATTTGCAGGGGTTTGCCCACTTTGGTAAGTTGAATATAAATAGGGCCCAGTTAATGCCCATGTAAATTCGATTTTTCCCAAATTTCTCGAAGCTTTATAAACGCCTATATTTCCTTGCTTTGAACAAAAAAGGTCTGGTTCACCATCGCAATTATAATCGGCAAAATCCACCCAGTTATTACATGATGGAAATTGTTTTATCCATTCAGGATTATATTTCCATCTATTTTGACGTCTCTCAAAAGGCACCCATCTGCTTCCTTCTCGGTCAAAAACTAAGAGATCAGTTTGACCGTCTCCGTTGATATCTAAATCAAAAATCTGCGGATTATTAAGGCCTCCTGCGAACCCATTAACTAGAGAATCATTTAAGGAGACTAGAAGTTTTGCTTTATTTGATGCTTTGAATTCATAGGTCTCTTGAGCATCGAGAGACGTTAAACTTGATAAGCCAATAAAAAATAGTAGAAAAAAGGGCTTAAGTATTTTCATATTCATAGTGTAAAGATAAAGAACGACTATATTTGCCCACTATTTCCAAATTGAATTATCATGCAGAATAAAGGGGTTATCCGTCTATTTGCGATTGTATTTGCTCTCGCTTCCTTATATGAGTTATCGTTTAGCTATATGGCTAGTAGGGTAGAGTCCAAAATAGAAGAAGACTATTTTGCGAATCCTTCAAAGGTTAAATATGCTTTGGACTCAATGGCGAATCAAACAGTTTATGACTTAGGGTTTACATCTTTTACTTATGCGGAGGTAAAATCCAAGCAGATGAACCTTGGTCTTGATCTAAGAGGGGGGATGAATGCTATTCTTGAAGTCAGTGTTAGAGATGTATTGAAAGGCTTAGTTGGGGACGCTGAAGATGAATTATTTCTTTCTGTTTTAAAGCAAGCAGATATTGACCAAACCCAAAGTCAGGCATCTTATCTAGAGCTCTTTTTTGAAGCCCTAGATGCTCAAAGAGGAGATAGATTATTAAATGATCCTGGATTATATGGGACAAAAGAGATGACGGATCGCCTTGGTTTTAATGCTGGTGATGATGAAATAAAAGTTGCTTTGTCAGAAGATGTTGAGGCTGCAATTGCAAATGTTTACACGGTCTTAAAGGCTAGAATTGATCAGTTTGGTGTTGTTCAACCTAATATTCAAAGGCTAGATGGTACAGGAAGGATTTTAGTTGAATTGCCTGGAGTTAAAGATCCGGTTCGGGTTCAACGTTTGCTTCAATCAACAGCTCGCCTGGAATTTTGGCGTGCTGATCAAGGCGCTATTTGGATGCAATTTGCAGTAAATGCAAATGAGAAACTGCGATCTGTTATTGATAATCCGAATTCTTCTCGGGATGACCAAATTAATGAAGAATTGGATGAATTTGAACTACCAACTTCGGTAGGTGAGGTAGATTCAGAATTAGCCTCCAAAGAAAACAATACAGATGAGATTTCAGATTCTGTTGCTACAAGCTTCAATCCGTTACTAAGTATTTTTCAATTAAATGTAAATTCTCAAAATTTTCAACCTAATGAAGGGCCTATTATTGGGTATGCACTAACTCGAGATACAGCTACAATTAACGATTACATGAGAAGGCCTGAGGTTAAGGGCTTAATCCCTGGAGATAGAAGATATGCTCGTTTTGCATGGACTCGTCCTGAGAATGGCAGCGAGGTTGCATTACTTATTGCTCTTCAAGGGAACCGAAATAATGAACCGGAGCTAGATGGAGGAGTTATTGTTGATGCTAGGCAAGAATTTGACCAAGGGAATAATCCAGTTGTTACAATGGCAATGGATGGCCAAGGAGCGCAAGTTTGGCAAAGACTAACAAAGGAAGAAGGATCAAAAACTCCGAAAGGTCATGTTGCTGTTGTTTTGGATAATGTCGTTTACAGCTATCCTCGTGTTAACGGGGAAATCTCTGGTGGTAGAACTCAAATTGAAGGTGGGTTTTCTCTTGAAGAGGCTACGGATTTGGCTAATGTGCTAAAAGCAGGTAAACTTCCTGTTCCTGCAAGGATTATTCAATCTGATGTCGTTGGTCCTAGTCTTGGTAAAGAAGCAATTAGTTCAAGTATGAATTCTTTTGGTTTTGCTTTATTACTTGTTTTGGTATACATGATATTTTATTATAGCACTGCTGGAGTGGGGGCAAGTTTAGCTTTATTGGTAAATATGTTCTTTATTTTTGGAATTCTAGATGCGTTTAATGCAGTTTTGACGCTTCCTGGAATGGCTGGTATTGTCCTAACCATAGGAATGGCTGTTGATGCCAATGTCCTGATAAATGATCGTATCAGAGAAGAACTATCCAAAGGAAAGGCAGTCCGACATGCCATAGCTGATGGTTACAAGGGCTCAAGGGCAGCTATTATTGATGCGAACGTAACAACACTGCTGACTGCGATCATACTTTTTGCTTTTGGCACTGGCCCAATTAGAGGATTTGCTACTACTTTAATTATTGGTATAGCTTCTTCTCTTTTCACAGCGCTATTTATAACCAGATTATATTTTGAATGGAGGGTTAAAAAATCAGATAAACTTTCATTCGCTACAAAAATTACACAGAATTGGTTTACTAATACAAACTTTGGTTTCTTGAAATTGAGAAAGCCGGCATACATTTTTTCTTCATTTTTGCTTATTGCTAGTATTGTTTCCCTTTTTACTCGAGGGCTTAGTTTAGGTGTCGATTTTGAAGGGGGTAGAAGCTATCAAGTGCGTTTTGACCAAGCTGTTGAAGTGGCCCAGGTTGCCAAGTCATTAGAGCTTCTTTTTGTTGATACTGACGGCAGGTCGTTCGCACCTACTGTAAAAACATTGGGTAGTCCTGAGCAAGTAGTCATAACAACTAATTTTAGAATTGCGGAAAACGGTTCTGATGTAGAAGAGTCTCTTCAGAGTCAACTTTTTGAGGGTGTTAGTTCTTTTTATTCGGAAAAGATATCTAAAGAAGATTTCATGAATCCTGCCTCAGATGAGGCAATAGGCCTTGTAGCTTCGAGGCAAGTAGGGCCCACAGTTGCAGACGATATTAAAAACACTGCTTTCATAGCTGTTATTTTCTCATTACTTACCATTTTCCTTTATTTATTATTCAGGTTTAGTAAGTGGCAGTATTCACTTGGTGCAGTAGCCGCAACTGTTCATGACACGATTATAGTTTTAGGAGCTTATTCCATTCTTGACGGTATTCTTCCATTTTCTCTCGAGGTAGACCAAGCGTTTATCGCAGCAATATTGACAGTAATCGGTTACTCCTTAAATGATACAGTTGTTGTTTTTGATAGGATAAGAGAGTTCTTTAATGCTGAATCTAAAGGTGAGTCTAAGCACGAAATAATTGATAATGCATTAAATTCCACATTGAGTAGAACCTTTAATACCTCTGCAACTACTATTATAGTATTACTTATAATATTTGTCTTTGGAGGAGAGGTGCTAAGAGGATTTATTTTTGCCATACTTCTGGGAGTTGTAGTTGGTACCTATTCGTCGCTTTTCATTGCCTCTCCAGTTCTTCATGACACTACTGATAAGTTGGGCAAGAAAAAAGTTTAACTTTATCATTGTATGTTACTCTTTATAAGCACTACAGAAATTATATTCTTGCTGTTTGCTGTGCTGATGCTTTTTGGTACAGATAAACTTCCAGGGCTTGCGCGCATGGGGGGAAAGGTTATAAAATCTATGCGGAATGCTTCAAATGATTTAAAATCTGAAATTTCTAAGGCAGCTATGGATAACCCCACTTTAAAAGAAGCAGAGGATAGTGTCAAAGAAATAAAGAATTCAATTGAAGATACTGTCTCAAGACTCAAGTAACTTTTTAACAATTTAGCATAGATTTAAGGGGGTATTGTTGAAAAATATTCTTTTTTTTTAGTTGTTTACCTTTTTTTAGGGGGGTATATTTGGAAAAAATATATAAAATGTCTCAACATCGTTTCCAATCATTATCTGAAGCTACAAGTCACAAACCGGTAAATTTTTCAAATCCACACCAAAAGTCGTCAGACTATTATGGTTCTCATGTTTTTAACAAAAAAGCGATGGGGGAATATATGTCGAAAGAGGCACTGGATTCAGTAACTAATGCAATCGAGAAGGGTGAAAAAATTGGTCTTCCAGTTGCGGACCAAGTAGCAACGGCTATGAAAGCATGGTCCATATCTTTGGGAGCTACGCATTATACGCATTGGTTTCAACCTTTAACAGGATCTACCGCAGAAAAACATGATGGTTTTTTTGAGCCTACTTTAGATGGTTTTGCTATCGAAAAATTTAGTGGTGGAATGTTGGTTCAGGCGGAACCTGATGCGTCTTCATTTCCTAATGGAGGTATTCGAAATACTTTTGAGGCTCGCGGTTATACGGCTTGGGATCCGACATCTCCAGCATTTATTTTTGGCAGTACACTTTGCATTCCAACTATTTTTGTGGCCTACACTGGTGAGGCATTAGATAATAAGGTTCCTTTACTCAGAGCTCTTCAATCTATTGATCTAGCGGCAACCTCGGTCGCGCAATATTTTGATAAAAATATCTCAAAGGTTAACGCCACCCTCGGCTGGGAACAAGAATATTTTTTAGTTGATGAGTCCCTTTTCATGAGTCGTCCAGATTTAGTCATGACGGGAAGAACTTTAATCGGCCATTCTCCAGCAAAGGGCCAGCAGCTAGATGATCACTACTTTGGTAGTATACCTGAACGTGTAATGAATTATATGCGTGAGGTGGAATTTGAATGTCACAAAATGGGTATTCCTGTAAAAACCAGACATAATGAGGTTGCTCCCGGTCAATTCGAATTTGCTCCAGTTTTTGAGGAAGCTAATATTGCTGTTGATCACAATTCATTATTCATGGATATTTTAGAGAAGGTTGCCCGTCGACATTTATTTAGAGTGCTTTTGCATGAGAAGCCTTTTTCTGCTATCAATGGCTCCGGAAAGCACAACAACTGGTCTCTTAGCACTAATACTGGAGTTAATTTATTAGCGCCGGGAAAGACACCAAAAAGAAATCTGTTATTTTTAACATTTTTCATAGCTACTATCAAAGCTGTTAACGATCAAGCTGACCTAATCAGAGCGGCTATAGCTTCAGCTAGTAATGATCATAGGTTAGGAGCAAATGAAGCTCCTCCTGCTATCATATCTGTATTTATAGGTTCACAACTCTCACAGGTTCTAAACGAGCTTGAAAAATTAGAGAATGGCAAACTTTCTCCGGAGAAAAAGACTGACCTTAAATTGAATGTTGTGGGTAAAATACCTGAAATATTATTGGATAATACAGATAGAAATAGAACTTCGCCATTCGCATTTACTGGTAACAAGTTTGAATTAAGAGCTGTTGGCTCTACAGCTAATTGTGCTGTTCCAATGACAATTCTGAATATGATTGTAGCGGATCAATTAGTTCAATTTAAACAAGAAGTTGACAGTCTTATAGAGACAGGATTAAAAAAAGAAGATGCTATTTTCAATATTTTACGTGAGTACATTAAATCTTCAAAAGATATCCGATTTGAGGGTGATGGGTATTCGAAAGAATGGGAAGATATCGCCGCAAAAAGAGGGCTTAAAAACACTCCAGATGCTCCGCGAGCCTTGGATTTTTACTTAACAAAGAACTCTGTAAAACTATTTGAGAAAACAGGCGTTTTAACCAAGGTAGAAATTGAGGCGCGTTATGATATTTTGCAGGAAGAGTATTTTAAAAATATCCAAATCGAGTCTAGAACTCTTGGAGATCTTGTGAAAAATCATATCGTACCTACTGCAATCAGGTATCAATCTGTCCTTAGTGAAAATGTAAATCGATTGAAAAAAGTCCTCGATGAAGATGTCTATGCTAGGGTCTCTAAAGAACAGATAGATATGATTGTCGAAATCTCAGAGAGAGTAAGTTTGGCTTTAAACGGTGTTGCGCAAATGACTGAAGCAAGAAAAGTTGCTAATAAAATTGAATCTACTCGTGATAAATCTATTGCATACTGTGACTCTGTAAAGCCATTTTTTGAGAAAATAAGGTATTCTGTGGATAAGCTAGAATTGATGGTGGATAATGAAATGTGGCCGCTACCTAAATATCGTGAGATGCTCTATGTGCGTTAAAAAATAGAACAACTAAATAGATGAGTGTTGTTTTATTCGTAGTCAGTTATTTTTGGCTACTTTTAAGAAAAATTAAATATTCATACTGTTTCTGCATCCATGAAGAAGGTTATTTCTCATCTCATCGTATCCTTTATTTTTTCTATTTTATGCATCGGATCTATTGGCGCCCAACAAGCTGCTATGACTGCTATTCCTGATGTTAAAGAGAAGGAAGAGGTTGTGAAAAGACCCAGGTCTGTTAAGAATGCAGATGATTTTTATCTAGCGAAAGAATATTCTGAAGCTATAGATCATTTTAAGAAAGCTTATTCCAAAGTCAAGACTCGAGAAGAGAAGGCGGAAATCGCACATCGGTTGGCTGAGTGCTACAAATTTACTTTTAATTACCGAGCAGCTGAAGCTCAATATAAAAGGGCGATAAAATTAAAACAGGCAATAGTAGATAATTATCTAGGTGTTGCAGAAATGCTTAAATACCAAGGAGAGTATGAAGAGGCCATAGTGGCCTACAATGACTTATTGAAGGTTTTCCCGAATGATACACGAGGTCAAATTGGTATCGAATCTTGTGAAGATGCAGTGTTATGGCAAAAAGTCAAGACTCGTTATCAGGTTGGTAATCTCATCTCATTAAATTCACGTTCCAATGATTTTGGTATAGCATTTAGTGGCCGTCCAAATACGTTTGAGGAAATATTATTTACATCAATGAGAGAAGGTGGAATAGGTCGCAAGGATGATGGTTGGACAGGTCAAAAGTTTTCAGATATCTACATCACAGAAAGATTAAATTCTGATGGTTCTTCTCGAACTAAAAGGAGTCGCGGAAGGGCAGCAAAGTCAAATTCTGCAGCAGCACGTTTACAAAAATTTAATAAACCAGAGCTTCTACCAGAAGTGATTAATACGGAAGACCATGAGGGTTCACCAGTTTTTGATTCGCGGCGCAGGACTATGTATTTCACTCGCTGTATGGAAGTTAAACGACAGCAATTAGGATGTTCGATATTTACTACCAGAAAAGCTGGTTTATCCTGGCAGGAACCCCAGATTGTGGTAGTCACGGCTGATTCATCTCGTAGTGTGGGTCATCCATCTTTATCGAAAGATGATAAAATTTTATTTTTTGCGGGTGATTTAAAGGGTAGTACAAAAGAGAGTAAAGATTTGTGGCTTGTGCGAGTTGACAAGAGAAAGCGAGGTTGGGGTGAACCAATTAATCTGGGGCCTATGGTTAACACTCCTGGAGATGAACTTTTCCCATTTGTCCATGATGATGGGTACTTGTACTTTGCTTCCAACGGGCTTCCTGGTATGGGAGGTTTTGACCTTTATCGAGTGAAACTTGGAGAGGATGGTATACCTACCGGGGTTCCTGAAAATTTGAAGGCTCCAATTAATAGTGCTGCAGATGATTTTAATATTGTTTTGCGCCCTGGAGGTCTAGAGGATGGTTATTTTGTCTCTAATCGTTCCGGTGGTGCTGGTGGCGACGATATTTGGACCTTGTATGAGGTGCCCCTAAAGTACAGTATTGCGGGAAAACTAACTAGCAGCAAAGACAATTCTCCGATTGGAGGCGCTTCCGTCAAAGTTTCAGGGAATGATGGATTCTTTAAAGTGGTTAAAACATTGAAAGATGGTTCTTTCTTTGTTGAATCAGATGATCTTAATCGTGATGTGCAATATTCTTTTTCTTTTGAGAAAAAGAAGTTTTTGTTCAACACAGCAGGGGTAAATACCTCAGGCTTGAAATTTGAAAGTTTTGATTTTATCGAAGCAGATAATGTATATATGCACACCTCGGAAGTGAACGGAAAAATGGACCCAATAGAAATTCCTATTGTTCTTCCTGATGTTTATTTTGCTCTGGCTAAGTGGGACTTAAATCAAAGTGCCACAAATGCATTAGATACAGTGTTCAAAACTTTAGAGAGAAATCCGAATATTGTTATCGAGTTGCGATCTCATACTGATTATCGTGATATTGATGATAAAAATATGATTCTCTCGCAAAGAAGAGCCGATACATCGGTAAAATATTTAATTTCATTAGGTGTGGCCTCGGAACGCTTAGTTCCAGTTGGCATGGGTGAGTCGACTCCTTTTGAAATGCCCAAATCATATAAAGGCCTTGGTTCAGATATTTTTCCAGTAGGTACAAGGTTAACGGAGCAAAATATTAAAAAGATGTCTTCTTCCAAGCAAGAGATTGCGAATCAGATCAACCGGCGTACAGATTTTCGTGTGATAAGAGATGACTATGTTCCGCCTGTAGATCTTGATATGGCCGTGGATAATGATCGAGCTAAGTCAAATGAAGAACTATTGATAGGTAAATTATATACGGTTGGAGAAAGGCCTTCATTTACAACTATTTGCCGTGCCAATGATATTACTTTGACAAATTTAAAGAGACTTAATGGAGGCCTTAGGGGTATTCGCCCTTTTTCTGGAATGATTTTAAAAGTGACTGTAAAGGGTGATTATAAGGAGTTTGACGCATCTCACCGACAGATTAAGTCGGGAGATTCTTTTAGGAGTGTCGCCAAAGAGCTAGGCATTAAGGTGCGAGACTTACAGTCTTTGAATCCTGAATATGAAAAAGATCTTCCCGCCGGAACTTATATCCGTATTCGATAGTTGCCTTCGCTATCTTTGCTAAATGAAGCAAAAGGATCGTTATGCAAGTAGGGGAGTTTCATCGGGTAAAGAAGACGTCCACAAGGCGATAGAAAAACTAGAAAAAGGATTGTTCCCTAAATCTTTTTGTAAAATTGTTCCAGATTACTTAACCGGATCTCCAGATCATTGTATTGTCATGCATGCTGATGGCGCAGGCACTAAGTCTTCGTTGGCATATATGTACTGGAAAGAAACTGGGGATTTGTCCGTTTGGAAAGGTATTGCTCAAGATGCTGTCATAATGAATGTAGATGATCTTTTATGTGTCGGAGCTACAGGTCCAATTTTATTATCAAGCACGATAGGTAGAAATAAAAATGTGATACCTGGAGAGGTTATTTCGGAAATTATTCAGGGAACAGAGTCTGTATTATCTGATTTAAGAGATAATGGTTTAGATATTAAATCTACAGGTGGTGAAACCGCAGATGTTGGTGATTTGGTGCGAACTATTATTGTTGATTCAACAGTAATATCAAGGATGCCAAGGGATATGGTGATTGATAACGCTAATATAGCTCCTGGTCAAGTTATTGTGGGGTTATCTTCATCTGGTCAATCCACGTATGAAAAACAATTCAATGGAGGTATGGGGTCAAACGGTTTAACATCAGCTAGGCATGATATTTTTCATAAGCTGCTATCTCAGAAGTATCCGGAAAGCTTTAATCCAGAAATAGATGATTCATTAATTTATTCAGGTTCTAAATCTTTAACAGATCAATTAGAAGGAGTACCATTAGATGCTGGCAAACTTGTATTATCTCCAACCCGAACCTATGCTCCAGTAATCGTTGATATTTTAACTGAAATTAGAAATGAAATTAGCGGAATGGTTCATTGCAGTGGTGGAGCTCAAACTAAAGTTTTACATTTTTTAACTCAAGGTAAAGTAGTTAAAGATAATTTGTTTGATATTCCAGAACTATTCAAATTGATTCAAGCAGAATCTGGGACTCCTTGGAGAGAGATGTACAAGGTTTTTAATATGGGGCATCGTATGGAAATATATATGAATCCTTCGGCTGCAGAAAAAGCTATTTCGATTTCAAAGAAGTTTAATATTGATGCAAAAATTATAGGGAGAGTCGAACCTCAGGAAAAACCTCAAGTACATTTAAAGGCTCCTGATGGGTGGCATATATATGATATTCAATGAACTTAACCGATAAACTTCATGCAATATGGATTCGTCATCAAGAGGTTAATGATCTTTTGATGCAACCAGAATTGGCAAGTGATTATGATCGGTTTATAAGACTGAACAGAGAGTTTAAAGAGTTGGATTTAGTTGTTGAAGCTCGAAATAAATATTTGATTCTAACCGCTAGGAAATCTGAGGCTAAAGAGATAATATCGAAAGAAAAGGACTCTGAGATGCGAGAAATGGCATCGTCAGAACTCGAAGAAATTCAGCCTTTATTGGATGAGTTAGAGTCTGAGATTCAGCAACTTTTAATTCCTAAAGATCCTGAGGATTTAAAAGATGCTGTTTTAGAGGTTCGAGCTGGAACTGGTGGCGATGAAGCTGGATTGTTCGTTGGTGATTTGATCCGAATGTATATACGTTTCATAGAAGATAAAGGTTGGACGGCTGAATGGTTATCCGCGACAGAAGGCTCTGCTGGCGGATATAAGGAGGCGAGTATTCAGGTAAGAGGTAAAGGTGTTTATGGAGTTTTAAAATATGAGTCCGGTGTTCATCGCGTTCAGCGCGTTCCATCTACCGAATCTCAGGGACGCGTTCATACTTCTGCAGCTACAGTTGCAGTTTTGCCTGAAGCTGATGAGCTTGAAGTCGAAATTAATGATGTTGATATCAGAAAGGATACGTTTAGATCTAGTGGAGCTGGCGGGCAACATGTCAATAAAACAGAATCTGGTGTTAGATTAACACATTTCCCCACTGGAATAGTTGTAGAGTGTCAAGATGGAAGATCTCAGCACCAGAACTATGATCGAGCTCTTACTGTTCTTCGCGCCAGGATATGGGATAAAGCCCGAACGGAGAGAGATAAAGAGGTTGCGAAAAAGAGAAAAACAATCGTCAGTACAGGAGACAGGTCGGCAAAAATCAGAACTTATAATTTCCCTCAAGGCAGATTGACAGATCATCGTATTGGACTTACTTTATATTCTTTAACAGAAGTCCTCAATGGTCAAATAAAAAAGATATTGGATGAGTTACGATTAGCTGAAAATGCTCAACGTATGAAAGAAGGAACTGGAGAATGACAAGATTAGAGCTAATAAAAAATATCGAATTTAAGAAGTCAGTTCTTTGCGTTGGCTTAGATCCTGATTTGAGTAAAATGCCTAAATTATTTGGTGGAGATTCCAGGGGAGTTGTTGAATTTTGTAAAGGTATTATTGATGCTACAGCTGAACATGCTATTGCTTTCAAGCCGAATTTGGCGTTTTTTGAATCGATGGGATACGAAGGATGGGAAGCTTTAGCTGAAGTAGCTAATTACTTGAAAAAATTCCCTCAACATTTTAGCATTGCAGATGCAAAGCGTGGAGATATTGGAAATACATCGAAGATGTATGCTGAAGGAATCTTAAACAAGATGGGGTTTGACTCTATAACAGTTGCTCCCTACATGGGGAAAGACAGTCTTCAACCATTTGCTATTCCAGGAAAATGGGCCATCGCATTGGGCTTGACCAGTAACTCAGGCGCACAAGATTTTCAAATGAAAAGAATGCAAGATGATCGTTATTTGTATGAGCATGTTATTGATTCATACAGGGAATGGACATCCCCAGATCAATGGATGATTGTTGTTGGAGCCACTCGCTCAGAGAGTATGAAAAAAATAAGGCAGCAGCTTCCAAACCATTTTTTTCTAGTTCCAGGAGTAGGTCACCAAGGAGGTGATATTCAAAATGTATTAAGGTCTGGTTCGTTTAGTTCCGGTCAAGGGATGGGTGTTTTGATAAACGCATCACGAAGTATTTGCTATGCAGGCAACGATGAAAACTATGCTGAATCGGCAAATAAAGAGGCTCTACGTCTACATGAAGAAATGAAAAATTATTGGCCTCGATAAATATGGTACGGACGAAAATATTAATAACGGGAGCTAATGGTTTGCTGGGTCAATCTCTTCTTCACGTCAATAATGGTAGATTTGATATATGTGCAACTGCTAAGAGGGATTCTGTTTTTGATTCGAATAGAATTCTATTTAAAGCCATGGATATTTTAAATCCTGATGAAATAGAAATCATATTTTCCGACTTTAAACCTGATGTTGTTATTCATGGAGCTGCATTTACCAATGTGGATAAGTGCGAGGCTAAGCCTAGTTATTGCAATAAAATTAATGTAGATGGAACGCAAAACGTTATCGAGGCATGTGAAAAACATTCATCCCATTTAATTTTTATTTCAACAGATTTTATTTTTGATGGAAAAACAGGTTCATATTCGGAAACTGCCGAAGAGAATCCACTAAGTGTTTATGGTAAATCTAAATTTGATGCTGAAAAATTAATACAATCTTCAAATTGCAAATGGTCTATAGCGCGGACATCTCTGGTAATAGGCTATTTCCCTGATTTAATGAATAGCAATATTATTTTGTGGGCCCGAAAAAAATTAGCAAAAGGAGATAAGATTAACGTTGTTGATGATCAAGTAAGAACTCCTACTTGGTCTTTGGACCTTGCAGAAGGGTGCTTATTACTTGCGAAAAATAAATCTTTCGGTATTTATAATATCTCAGGCTCAGATAAATTATCTATTATTGAATTGGTGCGGCAAGTGGCAATTCATGGTGATTTCGATTTGTCATTGATTGATAGAGTTGATAGTCAAACTCTAGGGCAATTAGCAATGCGCCCTCTGATCTCAGACCTAGATATTTCAAAAGCAAAAAAAGATTTGGGCTTTAAACCTCATAGTTTTAAAGAGGTCTTAGATGCGATTCCTTATATTTGAATTTCAAACTTTAATTAAGAAATAGAACATATGAAAAAATTATTTTCATTTTTATTTTTTTCTGTTCCTTTTCTGTCTTATTCCCAAGAGAAAGGTCTAGATAAACGAATTGATGAGGCATTTGCTCCAATATCAAATTTCTTTTCTGACATTGTGTTTTTTGAAATAGCAGGCTACCCTTTTGTTATTTTATTGTTAGTAGGAAGTGCAGCATTTTTTACGGCATATTTTGGTTTTCCAAATGTTAGATATTTTTGGACAGCTATAAATGTAGTAAGGGGTAAGTATGATGATCTAGATCGCGATGAAACTGGAAATAAAGAAGGCGAGGTTTCTCACTTTCAAGCCCTATCAACAGCGGTTTCAGGTACAGTTGGTAATGGTAATATTGCTGGGGTAGCTCTAGCTATTGCCTTGGGCGGACCTGGAGCAACTTTTTGGATGATAGTCTGTGGCTTGCTAGGAATGTCCACAAAATTTGTTGAATGTACGTTAGGAGTTCAATATAGAGATGTTGGTGAAGATGGTACTGTTTATGGTGGTCCAATGTATTATCTAAGTAAAGGACTAAAAAGTAGAGGATGGGTAAAACTTGGAAAATTATCAGCAGTATTATTTGCGATATTTTGCATTGGAGGCTCTTTTGGTGGGGGTAATGCTGCTCAATCTAATCAAGCAACTATTGTTTTAAAAGATTTATTTGGACTGGAGACGACTTTTTCCGGTGCTGTCATTGGTCTTATATTGGCAGCTTTTGTTGGAGTAATCATTATTGGAGGAATTAAAAGAATAGCTTCAGTTACCGAGAAGATTGTACCTCTCATGGCTGCACTTTATATTCTGGCGTGCCTGTATATTCTAACTATTAATTTTAGTTATATCGATGATGCTATCACCTTGATTTTAAATGAAGCATTTAATCCCACTGCTATTGGTGTTGGAGGAATTATTGGTGTGTTGATGGTGGGCTTTAAAAGAGCAGCATTTTCCAACGAAGCTGGCGCAGGTTCTGCATCAATCGCCCACTCTGCTGTGAAAACAAAGTATTCAGCATCTGAGGGACTCGTGGCTTTATTGGAGCCATTTATTGATACCGTTGTTATTTGTACAATGACAGCTTTAGTAATAATTATTTTTAATTCAAATGGTGCATTCTTATATGGTGGAGATGGACTTGGGGGAGTTTTAATTGATGGAGAGACTTATGAAGGTGCAGGTATAACATCGAAGGCTTTTGCGGAATATATTCCTTACTCATCAGAGTTTTTAACGATTGCAGTGGTATTGTTTGCTGTTTCAACTATGATCTCATGGTCTTATTATGGGCTTCAATCTTGGAAATATCTTTTTGGAAGAGGGAAATTAGCTGATATGACTTACAAGGTTTTGTTTTTGATGTTTGTTATTATTGGTGCAGCAGCAAGTATGAATTCAATTTGGGCTTTTTCTGATGCGATGATTTTTGCAATGGTTTTCCCCAATATGGTTGGATTATACCTCTTATTTCCAATTGTAAAAGAAGAGCTCAAGAAATATATAGAAGCGATAAAGTCAAAGTGAGTACTTTCTTTTTTTGATTAAAATTAAATTTTAATTATTTATGGATTCCATTAATTAATAATGTTCTACATTTGCCATCCAATTGAAAGGAGGTAGTGTCTTATGTTAGTAATACAAATTAAAGAAGGAGAAGGAATCGATCGCGCATTGAAGAGATTCAAGCGTAAATTTGATAGAACGCAAACTATGCGTCAACTTCGTAAGCGTCAAGCATTTACTAAGCCGTCAGTTAGTCGTAGGGCTGAATTTATCAAGGCCAACTATGTTCAAGGCCTGAAAATGAAAGAGGCAGAATAGTTTACAAGAAAATATTTAAAATTGCCCCAAGAAGCTTTACCTTCTTGGGGCTTTTTTGTTATCAATGATTTTAAAATATCAAGAATACCTTCTTTTCGAACGTCGCTTATCAAAGGCGACGGTTATTGCTTATGTTAAGGATATTAGTCAGTATTTGTTGTTTCTAGAATTTCAAATAGGTTTAAATAATCCGGCAAAAGCAAATAGGCCTCACGTTAGATCATGGATTGCTTCCCTAGTAGATTTGGGCTTAGATCATCGTTCGGTTAATAGAAAGTTAAGTGCTCTAAAAGGCTTTTATAAATTTTTAGCTGAAGTCGAAGAATTAGATAAAAATCCTACTCAAAGTATTCCATCTTTAAAAGAGAAAAAAAGGCTTGTGCGAGCTCTAACTAAAGATGAAATGAATTCGTTATTAAATGAGAATTTATTTCATGACGACCGGTATGGCAGGCGTGATCGATTTATTTTATTCACCCTGTATGCGTTTGGATTGCGGAGATCAGAACTATTAGGTCTTCAAAATATTTCTATTGACTCCGGTGCGCGTAAGATAAGAGTTCTGGGTAAGCGAAATAAAGAAAGAGAACTACCATGTATTCCTGAATGGTTAGAATTATACAAAATTCATTGTCATGATTGGCCTGAACTTCAATCAAAAAAAACCTTGTTTTTTGATGAAAACGGAAATTCTTTGGATCCGAGACGTCTTTATTCTATAGTTCATTCGTATATTAAAAGAGTTAGTAATATCGATTCAAAAAGCCCACACATTTTGCGTCATACTTTTGCAACACACCTACTTGATATGGGCGCGGATTTGTCTTCAATTCGTGAATTATTGGGTCATGCGAATTTATCAGCTACTCAGATTTATACTCATGCATCGATGGAACATCTTAAAAGTGTGTATTTAAAATCGCACCCAGGAAGCTAACATCATGACTAATCAAACTTAACAAGTAACCAAAGGGGAATTAAATAATATGAATATATCTATAAAAACAATCCATTTCAGACCAAGTTCGGGTCTTATTTCCTTTGTCGAAAATAGAATTAATACACTAAAAAAATTCAACTCGCGCATAGAATCTGCTAGAATTCATCTGAGATTGGAGAAAGATCGCAGAAAAAAAAACAAGGTTGCGGAGATTTGCATGCATTTACCTGGGAGAGATCTTGTTGTTAAGAAACGCTCCGAAACCTTTGAAAAGTCATTGTCTTCGGCTCAATTATGCATAGGTCGACTCTTGTTACGAAGTAACCGAAAAGCAAAGACTTTGAAAAAGCAATAAAAGACGCTTGCGGAGACCCTTTTATTTTCTACATTTGCAGTCCGTTTGAAAATTCGGGGAAGCTGTTGTGCAGCAACGTTCTTTATTTAACGCTCTTCAAAGAGGTATCCAACTCTTTAAATGCCTCCATAGCTCAGTTGGTAGAGCCACTGATTTGTAATCAGTAGGTCGGCGGTTCAAGTCCGTCTGGAGGCTCACTTATTTCTTTGAAGTGCGTTAATGCTTTTTTGGCAAAAAATAAATAATTGGGAGTGTCGCATAGTGGCTATTGCAGCAGACTGTAAATCTGTCACCTTACGGTATCGATGGTTCGAGTCCATCCACTCCCACAGCGTTTATATTTTTAAGCGGAAGTAGCTCAGTTGGTAGAGCATCAGCCTTCCAAGCTGAGGGTCGCGAGTTCGAATCTCGTCTTCCGCTCAAGACACATCAGCCGATGTAGCTCAGGGGTAGAGCGTTTCCTTGGTAAGGAAGAGGTCACGGGTTCAATTCCCGTCATTGGCTCGAAAACAGTTTCTTTTTTTTCTTTTGGTTCAATTTCAATTAATAAAATAAATATCATGGCTAAGGAGAATTTCGTGCGGAACAAGCCGCACCTTAATATTGGTACCATCGGTCACGTTGATCATGGTAAAACAACTTTAACTGCTGCTATTACTACGGTTTTAGCAAATGCAGGTCTATCTGCTCTGCGAAGTTTCGATTCAATCGATTCAGCGCCGGAGGAGAAGGAACGTGGAATAACTATCAATACAGCTCACGTTGAGTACGAGACGGCGAATCGCCACTATGCTCACGTTGACTGTCCAGGTCACGCTGACTATGTTAAAAACATGGTAACAGGAGCAGCTCAAATGGATGGAGCAATATTGGTTGTTGCCTCTACTGATGGGCCGATGCCTCAAACAAGAGAGCACATTCTTCTAGCACGTCAAGTAGGAGTGCCAAGAGTTGTTGTATTCATGAATAAGGTTGATATGGTCGATGACGAAGAGCTCCTTGAATTAGTTGAGATGGAAATTCGTGATTTATTATCGTTTTACAAATATGATGGAGACAACACTCCAGTGATTCAAGGTTCGGCCTTAGGTGGTTTGAACGGAGAAGAATCTTGGGTTGGGAAAATCATGGAATTAATGGAAGCATGTGATTCTTACATCGAAGAGCCAACTCGCGAAATAGATAAAGATTTTTTGATGCCAGTTGAGGACGTATTTACTATAACTGGTCGTGGTACTGTTGCGACGGGTCGAATTGAAACTGGAGTTGGTCTAACCGGTGATGTTGTTGATATCATTGGTTATGGTGACGAGAAACTTTCATCGACTATTACTGGGGTAGAGATGTTTCGTAAGATTCTAGATCGAGGTGAGGCAGGTGACAATGTTGGTCTGCTTTTGCGTGGTATTGAGAAATCAGATATTCGTCGCGGTATGGTTATTTGTAAGCCTGGCTCTCAAAAACCAGCGAGTAAGTTTAAAGCAGAAGTCTATATTTTGAAGAAAGAAGAGGGTGGTCGTCACACTCCTTTTCACAATAAATATCGTCCACAATTCTACTTACGAACCACCGATGTCACAGGGGAAATTATGCTTGGCGATGGTGTTGAGATGGTAATGCCAGGTGACAATCTAACAATTGAGGTGAATCTAATTGCTCCAGTTGCTGTAAGTAAGGGTCTTCGTTTCGCAATTCGAGAAGGAGGTCGTACTGTCGGTGCTGGTCAAGTAACTGAAATATTAGGGTAATATTCAAACACCGGAAATGGATACGAAATTTGAGTTTTTTTTGAATTTCATATCCACCTACGGGTGTAGTTCAAGGGTAGAATAGTGGTCTCCAAAACCATTGATGGGAGTTCGAATCTCTCCACCCGTGCTAAAAATGTGTAATAAATAAACTGATGGAAACAATAAGCAAATACATCAAAGAATCTTATGTTGAGTTTGTGCAGCGTGCAACTTGGCCTTCCTGGATGAGTCTACAGAGAAGTACGATTGTTGTAATTGTTGGTTCTTTAGTTTTTGCTTTGGCGATTTTTGTCATGGATAAAGTAATTACCCAAGTCTTGGATTTCATATACACTCTTTTTGCTTAAGTATGATGACAGATACTAAAGAAATGAAATGGTATGCTCTCCGAGCGATTAGTGGAAAGGAGACGAAAACCAAACACTACATTGAAACAGAGATGGCGAGAACTGGAATGACTGATTTGTTGGGTCAAGTTTTGATACCTACTGAAAAAGTATACCAGATACGAAATGGAAAAAAAGTTTTAAAGGAAAGAAATTTCTTTCCAGGATATATAATGATAGAAGCAAACCTGACAGGTGAATTTGCTCACACTTTGAAAAATGTAACGAATGTTATTGGTTTTCTAAGTGAGACTAAAGGAGGTAAACCAACCCCCTTGCGGGCGAGTGAAGTGAATCGAATGCTAGGTAAGGTTGATGAATTAGCAGAGTCTGCTGAGCATGTGACTATTCCTTTTGTTATCGGTGAGTCAGTAAAAGTTATAGATGGACCCTTTAGAGATTTCATTGGTTCAATCGAGAAAATCATGGAAGATAAACGTAAGTTGGAAGTCATGGTTAAAATATTTGGACGTCGGACACCTCTCGAATTGAGTTTTATGCAAGTAGAAAAAGAAAATTAATATAAAATGGCAAAAGAAATTAGTGGATTGTTGAAACTTCAAGTTCGTGGTGGCGCAGCTAACCCATCACCACCAGTAGGTCCTGCTTTAGGTTCTAAAGGTGTTAATATTATGGAGTTTTGCAAGCAGTTTAATGCGAGAACACAAGAAAAAGCAGGAAAATTACTCCCTGTAGTAATAACTGTTTATTCTGATAAATCTTTTGACTTTATTGTTAAGCAACCTCCTGTTGCTGTCCAGTTATTAGAGGCATCAAAACTAAAAAGTGGATCCGGTGTACCAAACCTAGAAAAAGTTGGCAAAGTTTCATGGGCTCAAGTCCAGACGATTGCTGAAGATAAAATGAGTGATCTTAATTGTTTTACTACAGCATCTGCTATGGAAATGGTTGCTGGAACAGCCCGAAGTATGGGGCTCACAGTAAGTGGCTCGAAACCAAGTTTTAATTAATTCGATTATGGCAAAACTGAGTAAAAATCGTAAGGCTGCAGAGGATAAACTCGTTCCTGGTAAGCTATATACTTTAATGGATGCTTCAGCTCTAGTCAAGGAGGTCAGTACGAGTAAATTTGACGGCTCTGTTGACTTAGCTATAAGATTGGGAGTTGATCCCAGAAAAGCGAATCAAATGGTTCGTGGTGTTGTTAGCCTGCCCAATGGCAGTGGAAAAACAATTCGCGTTTTAGCCTTAGTTACTCCAGACAAGGAGGCAGAGGCAAAAGAAGCTGGTGCTGACTTCGTTGGAATGGATGATTATTTGGCTAAAATTAAATCTGGTTGGACTGATGTGGATGTGATTATTACCGTTCCAGCAGCGATGGGTAAACTTGGTCCCTTGGGAAGAGTGTTAGGACCTCGGGGTCTAATGCCTAATCCTAAATCCGGTACTGTTACTATGGATATTGGCAAAGCTGTACGTGAAGTGAAGGCAGGTAAGATTGATTTTAAAGTAGATCGTTATGGAATTATTCATGCGGGGGTAGGCAAAGTTTCATTTACGGCCGACCAAATTCATGAAAATGCTAACGAAGTTATTTCGTCAATAGTGAAAATGAAACCAACCTCTGCAAAAGGAACCTACATGCGCAGTGTTACATTGAGCCCAACTATGGGACCCGGCATTGCTGTTGAAGTTAAAAACGCATAAATAGATATTCTCTTATGACACGCGAAGAAAAAAACACCCTGATAGATAGTCTAACATCAATTTTAGAATCATCTCCTACGGTTTACATTACCGATATCGAAGGGTTGGATTCTAAAAATTCAAGTGATTTACGTCGTGCCTGCCACAAAGCAGATGTAAAAATGACCGTTGTAAAAAACGCACTTTTAAATAAGGCGATGGAACGATCCACAAAGGAATTCGGTGAGCTCGCATCAGTTTTAAAAGGAAATTCGAGTATCATGATTGCTGAAGCAGGAAACCTTCCGGCAAAATTGATAAAAGAATTTAGAAAGAAAAGTGAGAAACCTCTGTTGAAAGGGGCTTATGTAGAAGAGTCAATATATATTGGCGACGAGCAGCTCGAAATGTTAACTAGCTTGAAATCTAAGAATGAACTTATTGGGGACGTTATCCTGCTCTTGCAGAGCCCAATTAATAATGTGATTTCTGGAATTCAAGCCGGCGGTGGTCAAACTATATCTGGATTGATCAAGGCGCTTGAAGAGCGCAATTCTTAAATCAGCTTCAATATTTTAATAGTGTATATAAATTAATTTTAAAATCAACCAAAATGGCTGACATAAAAAACCTCGGAGACTCTTTAGTCAATTTGACAGTTAAAGAAGTTAAAGAACTTGCTGACTACCTCAAGGAGGAGTACAGTATTGAGCCGGCTGCTGCTGCTGTTGCAGTTGCTGCAGGACCGGCTGCTGGCGGAGAAGCCGCTGCTGAAGAAAAATCATCTTTTGATGTTATCTTGAAGAGTTCAGGCCCTTCTAAGTTAGCTGTAGTTAAGGCGGTTAAAGAATTAACAGGCCTAGGTCTTAAAGATGCTAAAGACGCAGTAGATGCAGCTCCAGCACCGATTAAGGAAGGTGTAAGCAAGGATGAAGCTGATGCACTCAAGAAGCAACTTGAGGAGGCTGGAGCTGAAGTTGAGCTTAAATAATTAGAACATTAGCATTCGGGTTTAGGCTCTTAAAACACAAGTTTTAAGTCCTAAACCTTTTCGTATTTCATTAATATTCATCAATAGTCGAGTTTTATGGCGCACGTTCAACCGCGAATTAACTTCACCTCTACTTTCGCTCAGGCAGATACTCCTGATTTTCTTGATATTCAGATCAAGTCATTTAGGGACTTCTTTCAAATCGATACTAAACCTGAAGACCGTTCTGATGAGGGCCTTTTTAAAACGTTTAACGAGAATTTCCCAATATCAGATTCGCGAAACCAGTTTGTTTTGGAATTTATAGACTATTTCGTCGATCCTCCAAGGTATCGGGAAATGGAATGTATAGAGCGTGGACTGACCTTTAGTGTTCCTCTAAAAGCTCGATTAAAATTATATTGTACTGACCCAGAGCATGAGGATTTTGAAACAATCGTGCAAGATGTTTACTTGGGTACAATTCCATATATGAGTCCTCGTGGTACTTTTATTGTGAATGGAGCGGAGCGTGTGATCGTTTCACAACTTCACAGGTCACCTGGTGTTTTCTTTGGACAAAGTTTCCACGCCAATGGCACAAAGTTATATTCTGCAAGGGTGATACCATTTAAAGGTAGTTGGATAGAATTTGCTACGGATATAAACAATGTTATGTACGCATACATTGATCGGAAAAAGAAATTACCAGTTACAACTTTATTTCGTGCAATTGGTTATGAGCGGGATAAGGATATTCTCGAAATATTTGATCTTGCTGAAGAGATTAAAGTCTCCAAGGCTGGTTTAAAGCGTACCGTAGGTAGGAAATTAGCTGCTCGTGTTTTAAAAACTTGGATCGAAGATTTTGTTGATGAGGATACAGGTGAAGTCGTATCAATTGAAAGAAATGAGGTAATTCTCGATCGGGATACAATACTTGAGAAAGATCATGTTGCAATGATTCTCGAGGCAGAAGTGCCGACTATTTTATTGCATAAAAAAGATGTTATTGAAGGTGAATTCTCAATAATTTATAATACACTTCAAAAGGATCCTACAAATTCTGAAATCGAGGCAGTAGAGCATATTTACAGACAATTACGTAATGCCGAACCGCCCGATGAAGAAACGGCGCGTGGAATCATTGATAAATTATTCTTCTCCGAACAACGATATAGCCTAGGAGAGGTTGGACGTTATCGACTGAATAATAAATTAAATTTGGATATTGAAAAAGATCAACAAGTATTAAGTAAGCAAGATATAATTTCAATCATAAAATACTTAATTGAATTGATTAACTCCAAAGCTGAAATTGATGATATTGATCACCTTTCAAATAGAAGAGTCCGCACTGTTGGTGAGCAAATGGCGAATCAGTTTGGAGTTGGTCTTGCTAGAATGGCGAGAACTATCAGAGAAAGGATGAACGTAAGGGACAATGAAGTTTTTACTCCGGTTGACTTAATCAATGCGAAAACATTGAGCTCAGTGATTAATTCGTTTTTTGGTACCAATCAATTGAGTCAATTTATGGATCAAACCAATCCACTAGCAGAGATTACGCACAAACGTCGTCTCTCTGCTCTAGGACCTGGAGGTCTTAGTCGGGAGAGAGCTGGATTTGAGGTTCGTGATGTCCATTATACTCATTATGGTCGGTTATGTCCCATCGAGACACCTGAAGGTCCCAATATTGGATTAATTTCATCTTTGTGTGTCTACGCTAAAGTTAATAGTATGGGATTCATAGAGACCCCTTACCGATCAGTTGACGATGAAGGAAGAGTTCAGCTTGATACCGAACCAGTTTATTTTGCAGCAGATGCAGAAGAGAGTAAAGTTATTGCTCAAGCAAATGCTCCGTTGAATTCGGATGGGACATTTGTAAACGATAAGGTAAAAGCGAGAGATGAAGGTGATTTTCCTGTTGTTGATCCGAAAAAGGTTGACCTGATGGATGTCGCTCCTAATCAGATTGCATCTATTTCAGCCTCCTTGATTCCATTTTTGGAGCATGATGATGCTAATCGTGCCCTAATGGGGTCAAATATGATGCGACAAGCGGTGCCTCTGTTGAGGCCTGAATCTCCAATTGTTGGAACAGGATTAGAGCTTCAAGTTGCACATGATTCTCGCGTTTTAATTAATGCCGAGGGTCCCGGAGTAGTAAGGTACGTGGATGCGAAAGAAATTCAGATTGATTACGATCGCACGGATGATGAAGAGCTAGTAAGTTTTGATTCTGCTACGAAATCCTATCCCCTGACTAAATTCTTAAAAACAAATCAGAGTACAACAATCAATCTTAAACCAATTGTTAAAAGTGGCGAAAGAGTTGATCGTGGACAAGTTTTGTGCGAAGGATATGCTACCCAAGGAGGAGAATTAGCTTTAGGGCGAAATCTTTTGGTATCATTTATGCCATGGAAAGGTTACAATTTTGAGGATGCTATTGTAATTAATGAGCGAGTAGTAAGGGAAGATATATTCACTTCTATCCATATGGATGAATATACCTTGGATGTTAGAGATACAAAATTGGGAATGGAAGAATTAACTTCTGATATACCAAACGTGAGTGAAGAGGCAACTAAAGATCTTGATGAAAATGGTATTATTAGAGTTGGAGCTGAGGTTAATCCTGGAGATATTTTAATTGGAAAAATAACCCCGAAAGGTGAAAGTGACCCTTCTCCAGAAGAGAAACTTTTGCGTGCGATATTTGGAGATAAAGCAGGTGATGTTAGAGATGCTTCTTTGAAGGCATCACCATCATTGCATGGTGTTGTAATTGATAAGAAACTTTTTAGTCGAAGCGTCAAGGACAAGCGTCAACGAATTCGGGACAAAGAAGAGCTTCAATCTTTAGAATCCAAATTTAATTCTCAGCTTGATAATCTGAGGGTGGTTTTAATTGAAAAACTTGCTAAACTGGTCTCGGGAAAGACATGTCAGGGTGTTACTAATGACCTAAATGAAGAAATTGTTCCAAAGGGCACTAAGTTTACCTTGAAGATCTTAAATGGAATAGATGATTACACTCACCTAACCGGTGGGACATGGACTACGGACGACTCAAGAAATAAATCAATAGATAACCTTCTTCATAATTATAAAATCAAGGAGAGTGATATGGGTGGTGTCTACCGGCGCCAGAAATTTACTATTTCTGTTGGAGATGAATTACCAGCTGGCATTGTGAAAATGGCGAAAGTTATTATTGCTAAAAAGCGCAAGCTTAAGGTTGGGGATAAAATGGCTGGACGTCACGGTAACAAGGGTATTGTAGCGAAAATTGTTCGTGAAGAAGATATGCCTTTCCTTTCAGATGGAACTCCAGTTGATATTGTCTTAAATCCTTTGGGTGTTCCTTCTCGTATGAATATTGGTCAGATATATGAAACGGTTCTGGGCTGGGCTGGGCTAAAAACAGGAGAGAAATTTGCAACTCCAATTTTTGATGGAGCAACTTTGGATGAAATTACAGGCTACACCGAAGAAGCTGGAATTCCAACGTTTGGCCATACGCAGCTATACGATGGGGGTACAGGAGTAGCTTTTGATCAAAAAGCTACTGTGGGTGTTATTTATATGTTGAAGCTTGGCCATATGGTTGATGACAAAATGCATGCACGTTCGATAGGGCCATATTCCTTAATTACGCAGCAGCCGTTGGGAGGTAAAGCGCAGTTTGGAGGCCAAAGATTTGGTGAAATGGAAGTTTGGGCTTTAGAAGCATTTGGGGCATCAAATATTTTGAGAGAAATTCTTACTGTGAAGTCTGATGATGTTATCGGGCGTGCCAAAACATATGAGGCAATAGTGAAAGGTGATCGTATGCCAGAACCAGGAATCCCTGAGTCTTTTAACGTATTACTTCACGAATTACAAGGACTTGGACTTAAAGTCAACCTAGACTAATTGAAATTATTGAAAATCACATACTGATAGTAGAGCTATGAGAAAATCAGAAACAAATACAACCGGCAGCTTTCAATCGATAACGATTGGATTGGCATCACCAGAGTTCCTTTTGGAACGCTCAAGTGGGGAAGTTTTAAAGCCAGAAACTATTAATTATAGAACACATAAACCCGAACGTGATGGTTTGTTTTGTGAGCGTATTTTTGGCCCCGTAAAGGATTTTGAATGTGCTTGTGGAAAGTATAAGCGCATTCGATACAAGGGTATTGTTTGCGACCGTTGTGGTGTCGAAGTTACCGAGAAAAAAGTGCGTCGCGAACGCATAGGTCACATTAATCTTGTTGTACCCGTTGCTCATATTTGGTACTTCCGGTCTTTACCGAATAAGATTGGTTACCTGCTTGGAATCCCAACTAAAAAATTGGATATGATAATATATTATGAAAGATATATTGTTATTCAAAATGGTTCAGCTGTGGATGATGAGGGTAATGAATTTACTCACATGCAATTCTTGACTGAAGAGGAGTATTTAGATGCCTTAGATCGACTCCCTGCAGAAAACATGTACCTAGATGATACCGATCCAACTAAGTTCATTGCTAAAATGGGAGCAGAAGCTTTATTGATGCTGATTCAGAGACTTGACTTAGATCAAATGTCATATGATCTCAGAGATAAAGCTGCTAAAGAGACATCTCAACAGCGTAAACAAGAAGCATTGAAACGTCTTCAAGTCGTTGAGTCTATGCGTGATGCTAATTCTCGAATGGAAAATAAACCTGAATGGATGCTGATAAAAGTTGTACCAATCATACCACCAGAATTACGGCCCCTTGTACCTCTAGATGGTGGAAGATTTGCGACATCTGATCTTAATGATTTGTATCGAAGAGTGATAATTCGAAATAATCGATTGAAACGTTTGCTTGAAATCAAGGCTCCAGAGGTCATTCTGCGTAATGAGAAACGTATGCTTCAAGAGTCGGTA
Organism: uncultured Cryomorphaceae bacterium; assembly: GCA_913043005.1. GTDB lineage: Bacteria > Bacteroidota > Bacteroidia > Flavobacteriales > Schleiferiaceae > TMED14. The sequence goes on along the minus strand of CAJWKU010000002.1, from coordinate 104,663 downwards.
GATAGTTTATTTGATAATACCCGAAAAGCAAGTGCTGTCAAAACAGAGAGTAATCGTCCATTAAAATCACTTAGCGATAGTCTTAAAGGTAAGCAGGGTAGGTTCAGACAGAATTTACTAGGAAAACGTGTAGATTATTCTGCACGTTCGGTTATTGTTATTGGACCAGATTTAAAACTACATGAATGCGGACTTCCAAAAGGAATGGCTGCTGAGTTATACAAACCATTTATTGTCCGTAAGCTTATTGAAAGAGGTATTGTTAAGACCGTTAAGTCAGCAAAAAAAATTATTGACAATAGGGAAGCAGTTGTTTGGGATATTTTAGAGAATGTAATGAAGGGGCACCCAGTACTACTGAATCGGGCCCCAACTCTTCATAGATTGGGAATTCAAGCTTTTCAACCGAAAATGATAGAGGGTAAAGCAATTCAACTGCACCCGCTTACTTGTACTGCGTTTAATGCAGATTTTGACGGTGATCAAATGGCGGTTCATTTACCACTAGGACCTGCTGCGATCTTAGAAGCTCAGATATTAATGCTTGCCTCTCATAATATATTGAATCCAGCAAATGGTTCACCGATAACAGTTCCATCCCAGGATATGGTATTAGGCTTGTATTATATGACGAAAGCAAAAAGAAACCTGCCTGGAGATTCCGTTAAAGGCGAGGGGATGACTTTTTATTCAGCTGAAGAGGTAAATATTGCCTACAATGAAAAGCGTGTTGATTTAAATGCATATATCAAAGTCAGAACTTTGGTTGATGGGGAAGATGGTAACCTTATTTCCAAGGTAATTGAAACTAGCGTAGGCCGCGTGTTATTTAACCAAGTTGTTCCGGAAGGAGTTGGATTTATAAATGAGGTTTTAACAAAGAAAGCTTTACGAGATATTATTGCTGGAATTCTAACGAGAACAGATGTTCCAAGAACGGCTAAGTTTTTGGATGAAATGAAGAACCTAGGTTATTCAAACGCATTTTTTGGAGGCTTGTCATTTTCACTGGGTGATATTATGGTTCCGGAGATAAAAGAATCCTTGATTAGTGGAGCTGATACTGAAGTAGAAGGCATACTTACTAATTATAATATGGGACTGATAACGAATAACGAGAGGTATAATCAAGTTATTGATGTTTGGACAAATGCAAATGCTCGGTTAACTCAGTCAGCAATGTCTCAGTTAATAAATGACCGTCAAGGCTTTAACCCAATATATATGATGTTAGATTCTGGTGCTCGTGGTTCAAAAGAACAGATTCGTCAGTTATCCGGAATGCGTGGTTTGATGGCGAAACCTCAAAAATCCGGTTCTAGTGGTGGTGAAATTATCGAAAACCCTATCATATCTAACTTTAAAGAGGGGCTATCTATTCTTGAGTATTTCATTTCAACTCACGGTGCTCGTAAAGGACTTGCTGATACTGCATTAAAAACGGCAGATGCTGGGTATTTGACTCGTCGTCTTCACGATGTTGCTCAGGATGTCATAGTGAATGAAGATGACTGCGGAACGTTAAGGGGGCTGGAGATTCAGGCATTAAGAAAGAATGAAGAAATTGTAGAGTCTTTATCTGAAAGAATAGCTGGACGTGTTTCTCTTATGGATGTTATTGATCCTCTTACAGGTGAAACTTATGTTGAGTCAGGTGAAATGATTTCAGATATTACGGCTGTTAAAATAGGTAAATCACCGATTGAATCTGTTGAAGTTCGTTCTCCTCTAACGTGTGAAAGTAAACGTGGGATTTGTGCAAAATGCTATGGTCGAAACTTGTCTACTGCTAAGTTTGTTCAAAAAGGAGAGGCTGTTGGTGTTTTAGCAGCTCAATCAATTGGAGAGCCAGGAACACAGTTGACATTGCGTACTTTCCACGTTGGTGGAACCGCTGGTAATGTCTCTGAAATAAGTAATCTAAGTGCGAAATTTGACGGTACAGTTGAACTTGAAGAGGTTCGTACTGTTATCGGTGAGAATAGTGACGGGAAAAAGTCTAATATAGTTATCGGTAGGACTGGAGAAATGAAGGTAGTTGATTCGAATACAGGTATTGCCGTCATGACTGGTAATATTCCTTACGGATCGAGCTTACTTGTGAAAAGTGGAGATAAAGTCAAGAAAGGCGATGTCATATGTTCGTGGGATCCGTATAATGCTGTTATTATTTCAGAACATGCGGGAACTATTGCATATCAAGATATTGTTCAAGGTGTAACTTATAAAGTTGAAATTGACGAACAAACAGGTTTCCAGGACAAGGTTATTTCTGATAATCGAAATAAGAAATTAGTATCGATGCTAAAAGTCATGGACAAGAAAGGTAATGAAATAAAGCATTACACCTTACCTGTCGGTGCGCATCTTATGGTTGATGAATCAGAAGAAATAAAAGCAGGAAAAATATTAGTAAAAATTCCTCGACGTGGAGCAAAGGCTGGGGATATTACAGGTGGTCTTCCTCGTGTCACAGAATTATTTGAAGCAAGAAACCCTTCTAATCCTTCAGTAGTTGCTGCAATTGATGGTACTGTTTCTTATGGTAAAATTAAGCGTGGAAATCGTGAGATTATCATTGAAAGTAAGACAGGTGAGCAAAGAAAATATTTGATAAATTTATCAAAGCAAATATTGGTTCAAGAAAATGATTTTGTTCGCGCTGGATCTGCTTTGAGTGATGGAGCTATTACGCCTGCAGATATCCTTGCTATACAGGGCCCTACTGCAGTTCAAGAGTACTTGGTAAATGAAATCCAAGAAGTTTATCGTTTGCAGGGAGTGAAAATTAATGATAAACATTTTGAAGTGATTGTGCGGCAGATGATGCGTAAAGTGGAAATAGTCGATGGTGGAGATACATCTTTCCTTGAAGGCCATTTGGAGCATACAATTGATTTTATAACTGAAAACGATTCAATTTTTGACAGAAAAATTGTTGTTGACGCTGGAGAGAGCGATTCATTAAAAGCGGGAATGAAGATATCTACCAGAAGACTCCGTGATGAGAATTCCCTCTTGAAGCGATCAGATAAAATTATAGTTGAAGCACGAGATGCAGAGCCAGCAACGGCTAAGCTTATTTTACAGGGTATTACCAGGGCTTCTCTTCAGACAAAATCTTGGGTCTCTGCTGCATCTTTCCAGGAAACTACTAAAGTATTGAATGAAGCGGCAATTGCTGCTAAGCAAGATACTCTTGAGGGATTGAAAGAGAATGTGATTGTTGGTCATCGTATTCCTGCAGGTACAGGTCTTAAAAAGTACTATACTTCTGTCGTGGGAAGTAAAGATGAATATGAGGAAATGATGTCAAGAAAGACAGTAGATATTGATGTTGAGGATTAATATGTTGATGGTATGAGTGATGATAAAGAAAATCAAGTTCAAATTGAACTAAGTCCAGAAATGGCTGATGGAATTTACAGCAATTTGGCTGTGATTAATCATTCACCTTCAGAATTTGTTCTAGACTTTATTCAGATGATGCCAGGTTTACCGAAAGCGCGGGTAAAGGCTCGTGTTATTTTAACCCCTCAGCATGCTAAAAGACTAATAAGCGCTCTTGACGAAAATGTTGCTCGATTCGAGACTGCACACGGAAAAATATCAGAAACTGATCACCCCCAAATTCCAATTCATTTCGGGGGACCAACGGGCCAGGCCTAAGAAAATAGTTTGTTCGTTTATCGCTTTTGCTTTGTTAGTTTTCAAAAAAACTATCGAGTATAGCGACAATACCGCGGATAATCAGTCCGGCACCGACAAACATGCTAATGACTATAAAGGCTGTCCATCCCCAATTTCCCTGTCTTAGAGCTGGTGCTCCGATCCAAAAATAAAATGCGGGTCCTGCAAATAAAAACGGAAATGAGAATGCTAGGATTATAACACCCTTTATTAAACTTGGTTTTTTTGTTGGTTTTTTTGGCTTTTCCATATGTTATAATTCGTTTAGAACCTGAATCAAATTTGAGGTAAAATATTTTAGTTCTTTCTTTTTAATGCATAACGGTGGTGTTATTCTCAATGCTGTATCCTCAAAAAGAAAAAAGTTTGTAATTATTTTTCGTTCTATTAATTTTTTTTGAATCTGAAGAACCACTTCTGGACTATCCAAGAAGATTGAAATTAATAATCCCATACCCTTTATACTTTTGACTTTGGGGTGGTCCATTAATGTATTAGTTATAATTTCACCGAGTTCATTAACCGAACTCATCCAATCCGAAGCAATCAATACTTCTAACGCTGCTTTTCCAGCTGCACAGCTTAAGGGGCTCCCGCCAAAAGTTGTTATATGGCCTAGCATAGGGTCATGGGCAAGATTTTTCATATTTTTTTTGGATGATATGAAAGCCCCCAAGGGCAGTCCTCCACCAAGAGCTTTTCCTAAACAAAGAATATCAGGTGTTACTTCATACAATTGGTGCGCGAAAAGTTTTCCGGTTCTTCCAAAACCAGTTTGGCATTCATCAATAATTAGCATAACTCCGAGTGCTGAGCATCTTAGAGATAGTTCGGAGATAAATTCTTTTGTGCCTTTGGTATATCCAGAACCGGCTTGTATACATTCTACGATTACTGCAGCGGTGCGAGAAGAGATTTCGTCTAATGATTTAATATCATTATAATTTAGCTGCCTGTGGCCCGGGATTAATGGTCTATATGCTCTCTTATATTTTTCATACCCCATTGCTGAAAGTGCTCCTAATGTTGATCCATGATAGGATCCTTTGAAGGAAATGATTTCAGATCTACCAGTTATTCGTTTTGCTAGTTTGAAAGCACCCTCTGTCGCTTCAGTTCCAGAATTAACCCAATAAACACATTGTAATTGGTCAGAAAGTGTTTTTGTCACTAATTCGGCATAGGTTACTTGTTTTTTTTGAATAAACTCTCCATAAACCATTAAGTGCATGTGAGAGTCAACTTGCTCATGCACCGCTGAAGTAACATCGGGGTGGCTATGACCGATATTAGCCACTCCAATCCCGCTAATCATATCTAAATATTTATTTCCTTGCGGGTCAAATAAATAAATTCCTTTTGCCTTAGAAAATGTTAAAGCCATGGGTGACTCAGTTGTAGGCGCTAGGTGGTGCAGAAATGATTGTTTTAAATCCATAAATTATTCATGTGATTTTAAAATCAGTAAAAAAGTGATTTGGTATAATGTTATAAATTATAAAATCAACGCTTTAATACTCGCTTTACTGCAGAGATTATGTTTTTTGCGTCAAGGCCATATTTTTTTAATAATTGATCAGGTTTACCACTTTCACCAAATGAATCATTCACCGCAACCATTTCTATGGGACAAGGATTATTTAAAGAAAGAGCTTGAGATACAGAATCTCCCAGTCCTCCATTTCTCTGATGTTCTTCTGCAGTTACCACTCTACCTGTTTTTTTTGCACTTTTTAGAAGAGTTTTAATATCTAATGGTTTAATAGTTGAAAAGTTAATTACCTCTGCTTTTATGCCAATTTCTTTAAGGCTATTATATGCTTCAAGAGCTTCCCAAACCAGATGACCATTTGCTATTATTGTAACATCATCACCTTCAGTTAAAATATCAGCTTTACCAATTAAAAATGGTTTTTCTGGTGCTGTGAAATTAGGGACTTTTGGACGTCCAAATCTCAAATATACAGGTCCAGAGTGATTGGAAATAGCAATAGTTGCTGCTTTGGTTTCATTGTAGTCACAAGTTGAAATCACTGTCATACCGGGTAGCATTTTCATCAGCCCTATATCTTCAAGAATTTGATGAGTTGCACCGTCTTCGCCAAGTGTAAGTCCAGCATGTGATGCGCATATTTTGACATTTTTTCCAGAGTATGCAATACTTTGACGTATTTGATCATAAACACGACCAGTGGAAAAGTTCGCAAAAGTTCCAGTAAAAGGAATTCTTCCCCCGATAGTGAGTCCCGCAGCAATTCCAATCATATTAGCTTCAGCAATTCCAGTTTGGAAAAATCGTTCTGGAAACTCATCAGCAAAGGCATTCATTTTTAAAGACCCAGTTAAGTCAGCGCATAAAGCGACAACTTTAGGATTGATCTTACCAAGATGATAAAGGCCTGAGCCAAATCCTGATCTAGTGTCTTTATGTCCTGAATTTATATATGAATGCATTTTATTTGGATTAATTATAGTCGCACTAATGTTGAAGTGCCTGATGAAACATTGAATTTTTTTGTTTTTGAATAAGACGTTTGCTGTGAACTTCCAGATCTAAAAACTAGCATATATTGACCTGGTTGAATTGCATATCGTTGTCGAGTAAGTTTGTCATCTAAGTTAGTTACCCATTTTAATTTTTCACCATCAATCTCAAAAATTGCTCCATACCCATTAGTTTTAAGTTGTATAGTTACATCTCCCGGTGCAGGAATGCTGAAATCATGAATACCTCCAGGTTTTATTTCAATTTTTTCGTTATACCTGGGAAGGGTGAGAATATCTAATTCATATATGCCTGATAAATATCTATTTGATGTATTAAAGACTTGGACATTTAATATTTGAGTTTCTCCAGGTCTTCGGATCAAAGCTATTGGTTTCGTTTGAGAAGGTTTTGCCCCTGGAATGCTAAGATTTAATTGCCCCATAATCACCCGTGTTCCAACTTGATTATGCTTACCCGCATATATATATGTTGAATCTATTGCAACCGGAGGTATAGAATAGACCAACCCATTATATTGAATAAGAGGATCTAAAGAGAGTGTGTCAGGTAAGTTTTTATAGTTTAAAGTGTGAATGAACAGTTTTTCAACTAAATCACTTTCTGCATTTCTAAGAATAACGGGTAAATTGCTCTCAGACGCTAGACCTTGATTATCAATGAGGTTTACTTGGGCTGTTGTATTATCTAAAACTTGAGTTACAATGACCCCAAGAACTTTTTTGAATGCCACTTCATTTTTTGCATCATAATAAGAGCCTACGCAGTCAAAAGATTTTACAAGCTCAGGGTCTAGACCAATGCCAATAACAAAAGGTTTGAGTGTAATACCTCTTTTTTGAAGTATTTTCGAAGCTGCGCAAGGATCTTCCTCACAAGCTTCGACTCCATCAGTTATAAGTACTATTATATTTCGACAATTTTCACACTTTGGAAAATCACCTCCAGAGCTGAGAATGGACCGAGCGATTGGAGTGGTTCCTAAAGGCCTTAGTTCTCGTATTTTTTGCTTTATTCGAGAAAGATTATTGGGGCCAAACGCAACCTCTAACTTTGTGTCATTGCAATCTTGCGGAGGGACTGGTTTTTGGTGTCCATATACTCTAAGGGCTAATTCGAAATTTGGATTATCTACATCAGACAGACTGTCTATCATTTCAGTCATTAATCTTTGAGCAACTTCCATTTTTGTTCCATTTTCCCAACGACCGTACATAGAATTTGAAGCGTCTAGGACAAATAAAATTCTACTTATTTTTTCTGGGCCAAAAGATTGCTCTGTCGATCTTGTTTGGCAGAGGATAACACTATGAGTAAATAGTGCAGTTGTTAAAAAAAGTATAAACTTCATTAAAGGGGGTAATCGCCTAAAGTTTCAGGTAATTGGCTTAAAGCATTTTCTAATTGCTCATCATTCGGGGCAATTCCGTGCCATTTGTGAGTGCCTGACATAAAGTCAACGCCTGCACCCATTTCGGTCTTCATAACAATACAAATTGGTTTTCCTTTTCCTGAGTGTTTTATTCCAGATGTTAAACCATCAATAACTTGAGATAAATCATTGCCATCTATTATTTGAATAACCTGCCAACCAAAAGCTTCAAATTTTAATCCTATATCTCCCATTGCCATTACCTCTTCAGTAGAGCCATCGATCTGTTGCCCATTCGCGTCAATTGTTGCAATGATATTATCAATATTTTTAGATCCTGCGTAAAGCGCAGCTTCCCAAACTTGACCTTCTTGGAGTTCACCATCACCATGAAGAGTAAATACTAAGTTTTTATCTCCAGATAGTCTTTTTGCTTCAGCAGCACCAATTGCTACGGACAAACCTTGCCCCAGACTTCCAGATGCAACTCGTATACCTGGGAGACCTTCATGTGTTGTTGGATGACCTTGAAGGCGCGAATCTATCTTCCTAAAAGTATTTAACTCCTCAACTGGAAAATATCCTGACCTGGCCAAAACGCTGTAAAAAACAGGGCTTATATGTCCGTTGCTCAAGAAGAAAAGGTCTTCATTTTTTCCATCCATATTAAAAGGTTCTGGGCTATGGTTGAGTAATTTAAAATATAAAGCAACAAAAAATTCAGTGCAACCCATCGATCCCCCTGGGTGTCCTGATTGTACGGCATGTACCATTCGAAGTATATCTCGTCTTACCTGAGATGGAATGAGTTCAATAGAGTTATTCATAAAATAGTTTCATCAATTCATAATACACAAAAGTAAGGTCTTTAAGGGAGTACATTTGTGCAAAATTTAAGATTATGAAATGCGGGATTGTAGGCCTTCCTAATGTGGGTAAATCAACTTTATTTAATTGCTTAAGTAATGCTAAGGCTCAGGCAGCAAACTTTCCGTTTTGCACTATTGATCCCAATGTTGGTACGGTCAATGTTCCAGATGTAAGACTGGAAATGTTAGAGTCTTTGGTGAGTCCTGAAAAAGTAATTCCAGCAACTGTGGAAATTGTTGATATTGCTGGCCTCGTAAAAGGAGCAAGTAAGGGGGAAGGACTAGGGAATCAATTTTTGGGAAATATTAGAGAGTGTAATGCGATTTTACATGTTTTAAGGTGTTTTGATAACGACAATATAATTCATGTTGATGGCTCAGTAGACCCCATAAGGGATAAAGAAACTATTGATATGGAATTACAATTAAAAGACTTGGATTCTCTAGATAGGCGCCTGGAAAAAGTTCGTAAAATATCAAAAACTGGAGACAAAGAGGCGATTCGTGAAACAGAAATGGCGATTGGATTAAAGAAGCACCTTGAGTCCGGAAAATCTGTTCGCTCATATAATAGATCACAAGAAGAATCTCAATGGATTCGGGAATATGGGCTCATTACAGATAAGCCAGTTTTGTATGTATGTAATGTCGATGAATCTTCCGCAAAAGATGGTAATCATTATGTAGATAAAGTTAAACTGATGGCTGCCGAGGAAGGCTCCCATGTTATGCATCTTGCTGTGGCAATTGAGTCGGATATTATTGAATTAGAGAATTATGATGAAAGAACTATGTTTTTAGAGGATTTGGGATTGACAGAGCCAGGTGTAAATAGAATAGTGAGAGAGGCTTATTCCATGCTGAATTTGCAAACATATTTTACAGCTGGGGTAAAAGAGGTTAGAGCCTGGACTATAAAAAAAGGAAGTACAGCTCCTCAAAGTGCAGGCGTAATTCATAGTGATTTTGAGAAAGGATTTATTCGAGCAGAAGTTATTTCTTATTCAGATTATATAAAGTTTAAAAATGAACTCGCGGTAAAAGAAGCAGGCAGAATGAGAGTTGAAGGGAAAGATTACTTAGTTCAAGATGGTGATGTAGTGCATTTTAGATTTAATGTCTAAACAAGGACATTCTCACATTCGAATACTATTTTTAGATCTTCTTGTTAAAAACTTATGCTTTTAGTGAATTAAAAGGTCCGGATTGACTAAGCTCAGTTCTCAAGTCTTATGTAGATTCGCAACATAACTATGTCTGAAAACACGGAATATACTGAAGATAATATTCGGAGCTTAGAGTGGCAGGAACATATTAGGCTCAGGCCTGGTATGTATATTGGTAAATTAGGTGACGGGTCATCAGCAGATGACGGTATTTATATTTTAGTAAAAGAAGTCGTTGATAACTCTATTGATGAATTTGTGATGGGAGGAGGTCGGACCATCGAAATAAATATCAATGAAGGTGCGGTAGAGATAAGAGATTTTGGTAGAGGTATACCTTTAGGGAAAGTTGTAGATGTTGTTTCTAAAATGAATACCGGAGCTAAGTATGATTCAAAGGCATTTAAAAAATCTGTTGGACTCAATGGGGTAGGAACAAAAGCAGTTAACGCCTTGTCAGAAAACTTTACTGTTGAATCATACCGTGACGAAAAGAGAAAATTTGCAAAATTTACTAGAGGTGTTTTAATTGATGAAAGCGATATCCTGGAGAGTACCGCAAGACGCGGAACAAAAGTAGAATTTAGACCAGATTTAAGAATCTTTCATAATTATAAATATCAAATTGAATATGTTGAGAAGCTAGTTTGGAATTATGTTTATCTAAATCCAGGTTTATCGATATTCCTCAATGGGAAGAAATATTTTTCAGAGAATGGGTTGAAAGATTTGTTAGAAAATAACCTTTCTGGAGAGATAATTCACCCAATAATTCATCTTCAAGGAGAGGATATTGAAATTGCTTTGACTCATGCCGATAGGTCCCAAAGTGAGCAGTACTATAGTTTTGTCAATGGTCAACACACCACTCAAGGTGGAACTCATCAGAGTGCTTTTCGTGAGGCATTAGTTGCTACAATTCGTAATTATTTCGGTAAACAATACGAAGCTTCAGATATTCGTCAAAGTGTTATTGGTGCAATTTCGTTGAAGGTAATTGAGCCAGTTTTTGAGTCTCAAACAAAAACAAAATTAGGAAGTAATGATATGGGGCCGGGGGGCTCAACAATTCGAACTTATATCCTAGATTTTCTGAGAACGAAATTAGATAATTTTCTTCATAAGAATATAGAAGTGGCGAACGCAATACAGAAAAAAATTATTCGAGCTGAGCGTGAGCGTAAAGAACTTTCTGGGATTCAAAAATTAGCAAAAGAGCGTGCTAAAAAGGCTAATCTTCATAATCGAAAACTTCGAGATTGTAAACTTCATTACAGTGATATTAAAAACGAAAGGAGGCTTGAAACAACATTGTTCATAACTGAGGGTGACTCAGCATCAGGGTCAATCACTTCGTCTCGTGATGTTCAAACACAAGCCGTTTTTAGCCTTAAAGGGAAGCCTTTAAATTGCTATGGTTTAACAAAAAAAGTAGTCTATGAAAATGAGGAATTCAATTTATTGCAGGCTGCTCTCAACATTGAAGACGGTTTAGAAGATTTGCGTTATAATAACGTTGTAATTGCTACCGATGCCGATGTGGACGGAATGCATATTAGGCTTCTTTTGATAACTTTTTTTCTGCAATTTTTTCCGGAATTAGTGAGTGAGGGACACCTCTATATTCTGCAAACACCTCTTTTCCGGGTTAGAAATAAGAAAAAGACTCTATATTGTTATGATTCTGGTGAAAAAGAAAAGGCTATGTCTGAACTAGGGATGAAACCGGAGATTACTAGATTTAAGGGTTTAGGTGAAATCTCACCAGGAGAATTCAAGATGTTTATCGGTGAGAATATTAGATTAGAACCCGTTATGCTTGGTAAAGAACATATTGACTCTTTGTTAGAATATTATATGGGAAAAAACACACCAAAGCGCCAAGAGTTTATCATTGATAATTTAAAGGTTGAAAAGGATATTGCCGATCTATGACAAATTTAATCGAGAACATATTAGATAGTGATCGTGATAATTCTAATGGTGATTCAAAACCAATTGAATCTAGAGTTCGGGGAATGTATCGCGAATATTTTTTAGACTATGCTAGTTATGTCATTCTCGAAAGGGCAGTACCATCAATCATGGATGGGCTTAAGCCTGTGCAGCGCCGACTACTTCATGCTTTGAGGGAGATGGATGATGGTCGCTTTCATAAAGTGGCAAATGTAATTGGGCAAACTATGAAGTATCATCCTCATGGTGACGCGAGTATAGGTGACGCTCTAGTTCAGTTAGGGCAGAAGAATATCTTAATTGATGCCCAAGGGAATTGGGGTAATATTTACACAGGTGACTCAGCAGCAGCATCGAGATATATAGAAGCTCGATTGAGCAAGTTCGCTCTTGAAGTAGCATTTAATCCGAAAATTACTAAGTGGCAGTCGAGCTATGATGGAAGAGGTCGTGAACCAATTAATCTCCCGATGAAATTCCCGTTATTATTATCTCAAGGGGTAGAGGGTATTGCTGTTGGATTGAGCACAAAGGTTTTACCACATAATTTTATAGAGCTAATAGAGGGTTCAATATCAATTTTAAAGGGTAAGAATATTCAAATCTTCCCCGATTTTCCGACAGGTGGCATTGCTGATTTTTCCCAATATAATGATGGAAAAAGAGGAGGGCGTGTGCGTGTAAGAGCAAAAATATCTGTACTCGATAAGAAGACTTTGATCATTTCTGAATTGCCATTTGGGCTAACTACTCAAACATTAATTGATTCAATCATCAAGGCAAATGATAAAGGAAAGATCAGAATCAAGAGAATTGAGGACAATACTGCGGAAAAAGTCGAAATACTACTACATCTTGTTCCAGGTGTCTCCCCAGATCAAACTGTTGACGCGTTATATGCATTTTCTTCTTGTGAGACATCTATCTCTCCTCTTTGCTGTGTAATAGAAAATGATAGACCATTATTTACGGGAGTTTCTGAGCTTTTGAAATCTTCTACTTCCAATACAATAGAGTTACTTCGTTCTGAATTAGAAATTAATTTAAACGAACAGCAAGAGTTATGGCATTTTGCAAGTCTTGAGAAAATATTCATAAATAATAAAATATACAGAGATATTGAAGATGCCGAGACCTGGGAACAGGTTTTAGAGAATATTTGGGAGGGACTGAAGCCACATATTTCTCATTTGATTCGCGATATCGAGGAGGATGATATCATCAAATTAACCGAAATAAAGATCAAACGAATTTCAAAGTTTGACACCGGTAAAGCAGATCAACAACTTTTGGTCCTTGAATCTAGAATTGTTGAAATAAAAGGTAATCTAGATAATCTTGTAGACTATGCAATTCAGTACTTTAAGAATCTTAAAAAGAAGTATAGTGAGGGTCGGGGACGGCACACAGAAATTAGATCTTTTAATTCTGTAATCGCTTCAAAAGTAGCTTTGGCTAACGTTAAATTATTTGTGAATAGAGAAGAAGGTTTTATTGGAACTTCTCTGAAAAAACAAGAATTTGTTTGTGAATGTTCTGACTTAGATGACATTTTAATTATTCGAAAAGACGGAACGCTTGTAGTCACCAAAGTTGATTCAAAAAAGTTTGTTGGTCTTAATATTCTTTATGCTGGAGTCTATAGAAAAGGTGATGATCGGACGATTTATAATTTAATTTATCGCGATGGACCCAAAGGTTCAAGTTTTATAAAACGTTTCGCTGTTGGTGGTGTTACGCGTGACAAAGAATATCCTCTTACTCAGGGTAGAAAGGGATCGGTGATTCAGTATCTGAGTGTTAATGCAAATGGTGAAGCTGAAACTATTACCATTCAATTAAGAGCATCTGCGAGATTAAAAAAATTGAAATGGGATATAGATTTTGCGGACATGAGTATAAGAAGCAGAACGACTCGCGGAAATACGGTTACCAAAGAAACTGTCAAGCGAGTCGAGCTTAAGTCAACAGGAATTAGTACGTTAGCTGCAAGAAAACTATGGTTTGACGATACTGTTTTGAGAATTAATGATCAGGGAAGAGGAAGGTATTTGGGAGCATTTCAAGGGGATGACTACCTTTTACAATCTGATATAAAAGGTAGGTTTAGAATTTATATTCCTAATAAAAGAACCCATTTTGATGAAGTTCCATATTATTTAATGAAATGGAATTCGTCCAAACCAGTAGGGGTTGTTTATTATGATGGAGACAAAGGAAAACATTTTGTGAAACGATGTTTATTAGAGTTTAAAAATAATCAGTGGGAACATATAATCAATGAACACGCCAAGTCATCCATTGACATCATTAGTCAATTTGACAAGGTTGACTTTGAAATTATATATTCAAAAATAAAGGGTAAGGAAAAAATCTCCGAGCGGTTCATTCTCTCGGACTTAATAAATATTAAAGGATTTAAAGCAGCTGGAAATAGGCTTTCCTCGTTTCAAATTAAACGTATTAAGTTGGTCAGTGAGGAGAATATTCAAATTGATGAAGCCTCTAAAGATTTTATTCAGGATACTACTGAAATAAATAATATTAAAAAAAACATAGGTGATGGAGCTCAAGAACCTATGTCTATTGAAGAAGTTGATATTGATAATATTAATCCTGAGAATGAACGGATTGACGGTGATCTTCAAAAAACGGAGGGCAAGCTAGAGGAAGATTCCCAAGATGAAGGCCAATTCACATTAGAATTTTGATGAGTAAATATCTATCCATAGTCTTTATCTGTTTTGCTTTTGGCTTAACCGCTCAACCAAATAATGACAGTTTAAATGTCATCAGTAAATTACATTATCCTGTTTCAGATTGGTTAGATACAAATGCCGGAGGACTATGTTCTGATGTCTGGGGATACGCTGATTCTTCGACCGGAAAGGAATATGCTCTTATTGGTAATTATAATGGTGTTTTAATAGCCGAGATAACAGCTTCAAGTCAAGTTGGAGATTCTTACTGGTTTTCTGGATCTCCCTCTATTTGGAGAGATATTAAAACTTATGGCCATTATGCCTATATAGTTCATGATGTTCCCGATGTTCCAGTTTTCGATGGTTTATTAATTATCGATTTGGATAGCCTTGCTTCGGGTAGGTATAAGTTTGTGAAACTTCCGATACCAAGAGGCAATGGACAAGTAGATACATTGGTTCGTGCTCATAATCTCTGGATTGATGATACTGGGGTTCTATTTGCATTTGGATCTAATGTGGGAGTTGGTGGCGCTTTGATGCTAGATTTAGCCTCGGATCCTTGGAATCCGTCGTTTTCAGGAATTTATGATAATCACAGCTTTCATGATGGTTATGCAAGAAATGATACAATTTATGGGGCAGCTCTATATTCAGGAGTTGTTGCAGTTAATGTCTCGTTAAAATCAAATCCTCAATTAATTAGGACGTGGCCGACACCAGGAAATTTTTGCCATAACACATGGTTGAGTGATGATGGAGATATTCTTTACGCAACAGATGAACTTTCAAATGGATATATAAGTTCATTCGATATTTCTGATCTAAATAATGTAAATGAATTATTTCGACATAATGTTCAACCCAATACTTCTTTAGTCCCACACAATACTCACGTTCTAGGAACAAATCTCATAACATCATATTATACTTTTGGGTTACATATTTTAGATGTTGAATTCCCTGAACTCCCGGTATTATCAGGATATTATGATACTTCTCCAAATTCTGGAGGTGGATATTCAGGAGCTTGGGGAGCATATCCATATTTACCAAGTGGTAAGATTTTAGTATCAGATAGACAAGAGGGTCTGTTTGTTTTAGAGCCTGAATATCCTGAAGTGAGCAGATTGCATGTTCAATTAGGACATATTGATATAAGTGGTGGTAATGTTGTTTTTGGTAATGCTAGTGGAAAAGATTTTGTTTATTGGAAAAATATTGGAGATACTTTGTTTGCTGATGATAATGGTATTGTTATTTATAGTTCTCCCATGGAAACAGATGATACGCTTATTTACGAATATAATCCACTAGCCGGAGGAGTATCTGGATCAGATTCATTAATTGTGAATTTGGGTTCAGGTATCTATCCACATGATACATTAATTGCGTCACCCGTAAGTCATCTAAAAGAACTTGACCAGATTCCATTTAAAATTTTAAATGGAAATGAATATTGGAGATTGATCAGTGCAGGAGATCATTATCAAGGGATGTTAGTTCGTGTTCTGGATTTAAGTGGAAAAGAATTATATACAGATCATTGGTTAGAGGAAGAAACTAAGTCAATTCCTATGCCTCCAAATTCTGCAATCTATATTTTGAATTATAAATTAAAAAATGGTTTAGAAGGTGCGGTTCGCTTATTTCGCCCTTGATATTCTTTCAAAAATTTGGTTTTAAAAGGTATTTTTCATAGAAATCATTTATTTCTTTAACAGCCTCTTCTGGGCTGTCTACAATACTCAAAATACCGAGATCATCATTGCCAATAAGTCCGTTTTTCATTAAAGTATTAGTTATCCAATCTATTAATCCAGACCAATATTCTTTTCCTACTAAAACTACAGGGAACTTATCAATTTTTTTTGTTTGAATAAGAGTGAGTGCCTCAAAAAGTTCATCAAGTGTACCAAAACCTCCAGGCATTACAACAAAGCCTTGTGAGTATTTGACAAACATCACTTTGCGAACAAAGAAATAATCAAAATCCACACTTTTATCAGTATCAATAAAGCCATTTGGGCTTTGCTCATGTTCTAGTTCAATGTTAAGTCCAACCGAAGGTGAATTAACTTTTTTTGCTCCTCTGTTAGCTGCTTCCATAATTCCAGGACCTCCGCCAGAAATTATACCATATCCAAGTTCACCTAACTTTTCTGCAATATTTTGTGCTTTTAAATACCATTGATGATTTTCTTTTAGTCTTGCCGACCCAAAAATGCTTACGCATGGTCCAATGCGCGACAGTCTTTCATAGCCTTCTACAAATTCAGACATTATTTTAAATATTGCCCATGAGTCATTGGTCTTTATTTCATTCCAGGTTTTTGAATTTACAGTTTTCAATATTGATTTATTTTAGGTTGTGTCGTGAAGTTAATTTCGGAATTCATGCCCTTACCACATAATCAAAAGATACGAATTCTTTAATTAAGACTTTTTTTTAGCGATTCTCTTAGGAATGGAGCAGTAATACTTTTAGCACTTTTAGAGACAACTTCCGGAGTTCCTGAAGCAACAATTTTACCACCAGCTTCTCCACCGTCAGGTCCTAAGTCAATGATATTATCTCCTTGAAGCATAACATCTATATTGTGCTCTATGATAATTGCTGTATTTCCTTTGTCCACTAGTTTATTAATAACTTTCATGAGTATTCGTATATCTTCAAAATGAAGCCCTGTAGTTGGTTCATCTAGTATATATAATGTTTTTCCCGTGTCTCTTTTACAGAGTTCAGTGGCTAGTTTAATACGTTGAGCTTCGCCACCACTTAGTGTTGTCGATGGTTGACCTAGTGTTATATAACCAAGACCAACGTCTGTCAAGGTTTTTAAAACTCTATGTATTTTCGGGATCGACTCAAAAAATACATAGGCATCGGAAATAGATAGGCTTAATATATCACTAATGCTTTTTCCTTTATAACGTATTTCTAGGGTTTCTCTATTAAATCGTTTTCCTTGACAAGTTTCGCAAGGGACATAAACATCTGGAAGGAAATTCATTTCAATAGTCTTCATTCCTCCCCCTTGACATGTTTCACAACGTCCGCCTTTCACATTAAATGAGAACCGTCCGGGTGCGTATCCGCGAATTTTTGCTTCAGGTATATCTGAAAACAGTTTACGGATATCATTAAAAACATTTGTATAAGTTGCTGGATTTGACCTTGGAGTCCTACCAATAGGACTTTGATCAACATCAATAACTTTATCGATATATTCAATTCCTTTTAAGTATTTGTGCGGTTCGGGGACTTTAAGGAGCCCATGTAAGGGACCAGCTATTGCTGGATATAATGTGCTATTTATTAGAGTAGATTTACCAGACCCAGAAACTCCTGTAACAACTGTTAAAACTCCTAGAGGGATTTCTAGGTCAACATTTTTAAGATTATTCCCATTTGCGCCGGTTATTTGAATATATTCCCCGTTACCAATTCGTCTTTTTGGAATTGACATTTTCAACTCATTCCTCAGGAATTCCCCAGTTAAACTCTTGCTTTTAGATATAGTGAGATAATCTCCCTGTGCCATTATTTCTCCACCATGAATTCCAGCATTTGGACCAAGATCTATAATATGATCAGCGGACTTCATCATATCTTCATCGTGTTCGACAACAATAACTGAATTACCTATATCTCTTAAATTCTTGAGACTATTGATCAATTTTTGGTTATCTCTTTGATGAAGTCCAATACTTGGTTCGTCAAGTATATAAAGGACATTTACTAATTGAGATCCTATTTGAGTAGCTAGTCTTATTCTTTGAGCTTCTCCACCCGAAAGAGATCGGGAACTGCGATTTAGGGAAAGATAATGGAGTCCGACATCGGTAAGAAATTTTATTCGAACTTTAAGTTCTTTGATTATCTCTGATCCAATTCGCTTTTTGGAATCATCTAATTTACTCAGTATGGTCTCCGCCCATTGCTGCAATTCCCCAATACTTATTTGCGTTAAATCCGCAATGCTTTTGTTTTCTATTTTAAAATTCAAAGATTCTTTTTTTAGCCTAGCGCCATTGCAAGAATCACAAACCTCTTCAATCATGAACTCATCTGCCCAGCGTTGTAAACTTTTGCTTTTGCTTTCAAGCTTTTGGGTTTGAATAAAATTTATTATTCCCTCATAATCGATATTAATTTTTCTAGTGATGCCAATAGTTTTATTCTCAATTTGAAATTTTTCTTTATGACCGTTTAAGATTGCCGATTTCCCTTGGGCTGAAATCTTTCCCCATGGAGTATCTAAGTCAAAATTGAATCGCAATCCTAAATATTCCATCTGTTGAAATATCCATGATTTTCGATATTCTCCAAGAGGTTTTAATGCCCCGTTTTTAAGTGAGTTTTTAGAATTAGAAATTACTTTTAATAAGTCAACGACTTGAACCCTACCTATTCCGTCACACTTAATACATGCACCCTTAGGCGAATTAAAACTGAAAGAATTTGGTTCAGGCTCAAGGTATGATATACCAGTTGTTGGGCACATTAAGTTTCGACTAAAGTTTACACTATTAGAGCTTTCATAATCAGAAATAATTATGCTTCCTTTGCCAATTCTCATTGCCAGAAGAATACTTTTCTTTAATCTGTCTTCAATGTTTTTCGTGACATCAATCCTATCGACAACTATCTCAATATCATGTGTCTTATAACGATCGAGTCTCATGTTTCTAACTATATCCATCCATTCATTATCGACACGTGCTTTGAGATAACCTTGTTTCGCAAATGTTTCAAATAATTCTCGATAATGTCCTTTTCTGGAGCGAATAGCTGGGCCAAGAATAGCTATTCGTTTACCCATATATTTTTTTAATATTTTTTGTAATATCTCCTCATCAGTATAACTGATCATCTCTTCTCCAGTATTTAGAGAATATGCGGTAGAAACTCTGGCAAAAAGAAGGCGAAGAAAATCATAAATCTCTGTTACCGTTCCAACTGTAGACCTAGGATTTCTATTGGTTGTTTTTTGCTCAATTGCAATGACTGGACTTAATCCTTCGATGGAGTCTACATCGGGACGTTCCATTGTACCTAAAAATTGACGGGCATAACTTGAAAAAGTTTCCATATACCGTCTTTGACCTTCTGAATAAATGGTGTCAAATGCAAGGGAGGATTTTCCACTTCCGCTGAGCCCAGTTATCACGACAAGTGAATTTCGTGGAATACGTATGTCAAGGTTACGTAAATTATGTTCTCTTGCTCCGAGAATAACTATGTCCTCACTCATAAACCTATTTAATTTTTTATTTTCAGTTTAGGATTTTTGGAGGGAACAGATATTTCATATTGCTTTTGAAAAGAATTATTTAAATATGAATCTCTTAACCACGGATTATGAATTTTTAATTCTTTATATGACCATTCGTAAAGATGTGCAAACTCTCCCCAACTAGTTATATTACTATCAATAGTTATTATTTGATCATCCCAAGGGAGAAAATAATCATTTGGAAGAATATCAAACCCGTAAGCCCTAGGTTCTTTAAAAATATATTTAAGAGCTAATATTCTATATACATAACGTTTTGTTTCTTCATTTAACAATAGATCATAGTAATTAGATTCTTTTTGCCTAAATAGTTGCTTTTGCAATCCAGCCATTCCCATATTATACGATGCGGCAGCAAGGGTCCAAGAGCCAAATTTCTCTTTCGCATCTTTAAGATATGCGCATGCAGCTCTTGTCGCTTTCATAATATGGTACCGCTCATCTATTTGGTCATTAACTTCAAGGCCATAATCAATGGCAGTACCTTTCATTAATTGCCACAAGCCTGCAGCACCAGCTGGAGAAAGAGCTGGAGATAGTCCACTTTCGATAACAGCTAAATATTTGAAGTCATTGGGGATTCCTTCTTCTTGCAGAATTAATTCTATTACCGGGAAAAACCTACCGCTTCTTTGTAACATTTGAAGGGTATTACTATGCCAAAAAGAATTTACCTGCATTTCCCTACTTAATGATTCTCTCGAATTTATATTATCTGGCATTGATTCACCGGCAAGACTAATTTCTTCAGGTAAAGGAACGACCATAACATGATTAGATGTAGAAAGATGCATCATTTTCTCGCCACGAGTGAAGGTATCCGGAATTGCAAAAATTAATAAAGCGCCAATAAAAAGAGAGACGACAATGAATTTTGATTTATAAAATTTCATTTGTTTATAAGGTGAAAGGACTGTTAAAATCATCTAGTAAAGGATATTCTTGATCTTTTTGAGTCAACAAAAAATCAATTTCTGGAATGCCAGATATTTCGCTCCAATTTATATCTAATTCATTGTCGCGATACGAAATTCCACCCTCGTTTTCCGAAGAATAATAATTTGAGCATTTGTATTGAAATATAGTATCATCTTCCAAGGTTATAAAACCATGTGCAAATCCTTCTGGAATTAACATTTGCCTCTTATTTTCACCTGATAGGACCTCACCATGCCAATTCCCATATGTCGGAGATCCAATTCTTAAATCAACGGCAACGTCATATACAGATCCTGAAACAACTCTAACAAGCTTAGTTTGTGCAAATGGTGGAGATTGAAAATGCAGCCCTCTTAGTGTCCCCCTTGAGCTAAGACTTTCGTTCTCTTGGACAAACTTGTATTTATTTAAAGTAATTATGTTTGAACGAAAACTTTCAAAAAAATATCCTCGGTTATCTTGATGAACTTTAGGTTCAAGTATTATTAAACCCTCAATTTTATTCGTTGCAGTTTTCATGATTCTATCTTTTCAAAGTATTCCTCGGTCCAATTTGCGAGTGTAGCGAAACTGGCGGGATTGCCAACTACAATATTACGAGCAAAAAGCAAGTTTCGATCTGAAATTTCTCTAGAGTCAAATGTACCAACAATACCACCTGCTTCGCGAACTATTAGCATGCCTGCAGCAATATCCCATGGAGCAAGTCCATATTCAAAGAAAGCAACAAACTTACCCTCAGCAACAAGACACAAATCAATTGCTGCAGATCCAAATCGTCGAACTCCACGAGAATTCTCAAAACATTTTTTAAGAACTTTTAAGTATGAATTAACCTTAGAGAAATCATAGTATGGAAAGCCAGTGCCTATAATTCCTTCTGATAATTTACTTCCATTAGTTATGTCAAGTGGTATTTCGTCACAAACTGCTCCTTTCCCCTTTTCAGCCATGTATATTTTGAATGTTGACAGATCTAGGATTGTAGACCAAATGATTTCATTATCTAGCATTAACGCTACGGATATTGAATAGGGATTCAAGCCATGGATGTAGTTTGTAGTGCCATCCAGAGGGTCAATAATCCAGTTAAAACCATTTAATAGCTCAACCCCTCCACTTTCTTCAGCTATAACTCCGGAATCAGGTATTATTTTTTTTAATCCCTCGATTAATAATTTTTCCGCCTCTTTATCCACATAAGAAACGAAAGAATTTAAACTTTTAGTTTTTATTTGTTTCGAAGATAATTTTAATTTTTCTTCATTAATCCAGATACCAACATCTTTGATTAATTGCAAAGCTTCTTTTTGCCAATTCTTTATCATGCCGTCTGCGTGACCTGAATATGGTTAAACTCAAAGCAGTCGTCCGATTGAATTTTACCAATAATCCCATATTCAACAGTACCTACTTTTTTCAAATTGAAAGGAGCTGAGACACGGATATAATTTTCAGTGTAGCCTTGCATACGGCCACCTCTATCGGAATCTTCCCAAAGTACTCTTCTCATGCTATCAATATGCGAATCAGCAAAAAACTTTGTCTTTTGAGCACTTAAGAGTCTTAACCGATGGTTTCTCGCTTTTCGTTCAATCTTTGGAATAGGGTGACTTAAGTCTACTGCCTCTGTACCTGGTCTCTCAGAATATGTGAATACGTGCAGATAACTTATTGGTAAATCTTTTACAAATTTATAGGAGTCTAAAAAGTGTTCTTCCGATTCTCCTGGGAAGCCAACAATCATATCTACCCCAATACAGGCATCAGGCATTACTTTTTTTATTCTATTGACTCGCTCCAGGTAAAGTTCTCGTTTATAACGCCTTTTCATTTTTCCTAATATTTCATTATTTCCACTTTGCAAAGGAATATGGAGATGAGGAACAAATTTTTCACTTGTTGAAATAAAATCAATAATTTGATTTGTCAGTAAATTAGGTTCTATGGATGATATTCGAATTCGGTCTAGATTTTCAATTTTATCCAGGGCTAATAGTAGATCTATAAAATGATGTTGATGCTTCTTATTACCAAACTCTCCTTTACCATAATCCCCGATATTGACTCCAGTTAAAACTATTTCTTGAACTCCTTTTTTTACAATATTTTCTGCTTGAGAAACAATTTGATCAAGAGATGCCGACCTGCTTATACCCCTTGCCATTGGTATAGTACAGTAGGTGCATTTATAGTCACAACCATCTTGAACTTTTAAAAATGCACGAGTACGGTCTCCATGGCTATACGCGGCTTCATAAGCTTCAATATCACTAATTTCGCAACTATGAATCTCTGTTTCAGGAAATTTTTCTAAATCATTTAGGAATCTTCTTAGGTGTAATTTTTCAGCAGCTCCAAGTACGATATCAACGCCATCTAAATCTGCTATTTGACTAGGTCGAAGTTGGGCATAACAACCGGTGACAACAATAAAAGAATCTGGATTTGCCCTTAGTGACTTTCTTACAATTGAGCGACATTCTATATCAGCTTTTTCAGTAACTGAGCATGTATTAATTATAACTAAATCCGCTCCTTGTTTTAACTGTATGGTTTGCATTCCCGCATTATTAAGGTCTCGAGCAATCGTACTAGTTTCAGCAAAGTTCAGCTTGCAACCAAGAGTATGAAAAGCTACTGTTTTTCCGTTAAGATGCATCGGGCAAATTTAGGACTTTTGATCGGCTATCTTTGGTATTATGTTTAAGAAGGGTTTTTTTTCTTTAGTTATTTCAATTATGATTTTTATTTCCTGTGGTGACCCAGGGAATAAGATAATTGGGGATGTTTTTCGCTATAATGAGGCAGGAGGTATTTCATCTCTCGACCCAGCATTTTCAAGAGACCAAGCGAGTAATTGGATAACGAAGCAAATATTCAGTACTCTAGTGGATATAGATTCTTCTCTTCAAATATTGCCAAATCTTGCTCTTTCATGGGAAGTTGATGAGACCGCTAGAGTTTATGATTTCCTTTTAAGATCAGATGTTGTTTTTCATAATTCTCCATGCTTCAATGGACAAAAAAGATTCTTAACAGCAAATGACGTTGTTTATTCATTTGAACGATTAATGAACCCAATGACAGGATCACCTGGCTCTTGGGTTCTTGAGAATGTTAAGAATATAGAATCCAATGGACTTTTTCATATAATTGTGACATTAAATTCTGCTGACCCCTCTTTTCTTTCAAAGATTAGTATGCCTTACTGCGGAATTGTTCCGTTTGAGGCTATTGAATATTATGGAAAAGAATTTTCTTCAAATCCAGTTGGTACTGGACCATTTTTTTTTAAAAAATGGAAACGCAGTGATAAGCTTGTTTTACGTCGAAATAATTTCTTTTATCAATTTGATGATTCGGGTATTTCACTACCGTATTTAGAGGCAGTGTCAATTAGATTTATTCCGGATAGGCAAGCAGCATTTTTAGAATTTGTAAAAGGTAATTTAGATTTTCTAACAGGAATTGACGCGTCATATAAGGACCAATTATTCACAAAAAACGGTCAACTTAAAGAGCGTTGGGTTCGTGAATATGATCTATATCGTGCACCGTTTTTGAACACCGAATTTATTGGAATCCGAAGCACAAACCCAAGGCCTTCATATTTGGCTGATTCAAGAGTGAGGCGAGCATTGAACTTGTCCATTGATAGAACTAGTATGATTCGTTATTTAAAAAACGGAATAGGTAAGGCCGCGTATGGTGGAGTTATTCCTATTGGCTTAATTGGTCATAGAAAAGAGTCTGATTGGCTTAACCCTTTTCAGTATGATCGAGATACAGCAATTAGTTTATTAAATCAGGCAGGTTTAACTTTCGGATTAAATGATTCTACATTGGATCCCATAGTGCTATCAACAACCTCAGGATATCGTGATTTATGTGAATATTTACAGAATGTATGGGGAAACATTGGAATTCCGGTGGAAGTAAATGTTATGCCTTCGGCTTCATTTAGAGATGATAAATCGAATGGAAGGCTTGCCGTTTATAGGGCTAGCTGGATAGCGGATTATCCTGATGCCGAGAATTATTTAATGCTTTTTGAAAGTAAAAGATCAGCACCCCATGGCCCTAATTCATCACAGTTTAAAAACGAAAGTTTTGATTCTCTCGTTGGTTTAGGCAAATTTGCCATCTCAGATTCAATTAGAGCTAGTTCATTTCAGCTGGCAGATAAGCAACTCCATGATGAGTCCCGATTAATACCATTGATTTATGATGAAAGTATACGTGTTCTTAGAAAAGAATGGAGAGGATTACCTACTCACCCTATGAACTGGCTCGATTTGCGACGCACGAGAAAATCCTTGAATTAATTATCCTATTTAAAAGGGCTAATCTCAACAATTATAGGGTTATGATCACTCCATTCCTGTTTTAATGTTTTTGCTGAGTGAATATTTATTTCACTGGGACATATGACCCAGTCAATTCTAAGTGGAAATCCCCAAAGATTTGTGTAGGTTGAACCCAGTCCACTTCCCGCAAGGGAAAATGCATCTTTCATATTTTGAGTTACTCTAAAATATGCATTAGATGTTGGGATTTCATTAAAATCCCCAGAAAGAAAAACTGGATGATTAGAATGTTTTTTCCATTCTAGTATTTGATCTAGTTGCTGACTTCTTTTTTTTGCAGTTTTCGTAAGGCTTAAGAAACTTTTGTAAATGGATTTTGAAACATCTAATTTTTCGTTTCTATTTATGGCCTCATTTTTATCAAAAGTGGTTGTTACTAGATGAATATTTGTCATTCTTAAGGTATCAATATTACCCTCAGGATCACTAATTTCAATATCTGCCCAAATAAACCCTTTATGACCAGGATATACAGATGAATAAGGTTCAAAATCCCATTGTAAAATTGGATACTTTGAATAAATAGAAAGCATTTTATATTTTCCTGTCACATTATATGGGAAACTATTTTTTAGCATTTTTGAGGCCCCTTTAGAATTATTTTCTTGAATGCATAATATGTCGGGGTCTGTATTTAAAATCCAATTACCCATGTTAGTCTCGGTTAGCTCTACGTCACTCCAATTAATATTTTTCCAGTTATGAACATTCCAACTTACTATTTTAAAAACTTTATTTTCTTTTTTATCGGTTTTATGGTAACTGATTATTCCTTTAAACTGAGGATAAATTAATGCTATCAGGATAATGCCGAATAGGGATGCAGGTTTGAGTCTTAAAATGGAAATAAGAGTCCAAAATAAATGCCAAATAAAAAAAATAGGAAATGCCAGTGCAAATGGTGATATAAATGGGATTGGATTTGGTGAAAAATAAAACCCCAAAGCAGATAGCATAGTAAACGGGAGAATAAGCCAATGGGGTATTAGCCAAATATTCCAAAGCATATTTTTAAATGATCTATTTCTCACCATATTTTTTTAAGAATGTTTTTTCTTTAGCGGTGAGTTTTTCATATCCTACTTTGCCTATTTTATCGAGAATCATGTCTAGATGCTGGGCTCGATCAAAACTTGTTTCGGGTTCGTTTCGATCAATATAAATTTTTGATTTTGTTTTAAAAATTGACTTAATACTTAAATTCAATTCATTCACAAAATCTGGTCTTTTTGCCAATATTAACCCCAAAATTCCTCCACCAATATGGGCCCATTCCCCTCCAGAATTAGAACTATTAAGACCTGATATTGATAAAAGAAGTAAACCTGCAGAAATTAACCATAATGGAATTCGAAAGATACCAAATAGATATACTGGCATATTTGGTGAAAATCGTGTTGCCGCAAATAAAAGGGAAAAGACTCCAGCCGAAGCCCCAACTACAAGGCTAGGTCCACTAATCAGAATAGTTCCTAACAGAAAATATATCCCACCCGATATTATCCCAAATATGAAAAGATGAATCACTTGTTTAGGTCGCCAAAATGTTTGGAGCATTTGAGCCGAAAAGAATAAAGTAAAAACATTAAAAATGAAATGAAAAAATCCATTATGAATAAATCCATAAGTAAATAGACTATGAATTTTCCAACTTAATTCATTTTTTAAACCAAACAGATTAAGAATCCCTTGCTCAAAGGGTATATTCAATGACCATCCTACAACTTCAAGTATGCTTTGAATTCCAAAGCAAAAAGTCAGTATTCCAATCCATTTATTTATGATCGATTCTTTGAGCCAGTTTCTTAATTGATCTATCATTATTTAAAAACGTCTTTGTTTTCCTTTCCAATACTTGATTAGAAGGAAACCGAAAATCATACCCCCAATATGGGCAAAATGAGCAATATTACTATCGCTCCTAGCAAAACCACTAAACAACTCGAATAAACCGTAAAATGCGACGAAATATTTAGCTTTTATCGGCATCAAAAAATATAAATAAATCCTTTGATTGGGATAAGTCATCCCATAACCTAAGAGTAATCCAAAAACAGCACCTGAAGCCCCTACAGTAGGAGTCCAAAGTAATCTTTGAGCATTAATAGCATAACTATCAATACCGGAAATATTGTAAGAATTCAGGTAACTATAATATTCGAAAATATTTACACCAAGATGGATTGCTGCAGCACCAAATCCAGTTACAAAATAGAATATCAAGAAGCGTCTTGACCCCCAAAGGTTTTCTAGTGGAGTCCCAAACATCCAAAGCGCAAACATATTGCCAAGAATATGATTAAAACCAGAAATATCATGAAAGAATAAATGGCTAACTAGCTGATAGGGTTGAAATAAATCTGATTGGGGAATATATAAACCCAAGAGTCCTAATAAATTAATACCCATTCTCTGAAATATAATAGCAGCAAAAAATGCTAGTCCATTAATTATTAGAAGATTCTTTATTATTGGAGGTAAGAAGGAAAATGATTGAGGTCTGAAGTTCATATCAATTAAATTTTTCGAATATAGCTTTTGAGTCTAAAATCTGTGTAATAAGTTTATCATAGGGATCTGTCCATGGGTTATTGCATTGAAACAGTGCATCTAACATATCGGTGATATTGGAATCAATCATCGCAGAATACTTATTCTCTGAATTTGAAAGCCAAGAGAGCGCTAAATCCTGGTATAAGTAATCATCAGGATCTTGTTGAATGATTGTTTCAAGCCAACTAATAGATTCGGATTGATTTAAAAATAGGGGTCCTGCAGTGAATATAAATTCGTTTTCTTGCTTTTCCCAATGAAATCCCATTTTTTTCAATTGCGTATTCCATATCTGGATATTGTTGTTATAATTCAATTGAATTTTTTCAGGAAACACCCAGGATTGTCCACTTAATTGATTATCGCCGTTAAGAGTAGAAATCAATTGATCGAATAAAATTCGTTTTTTAGCTCTTTTTATATTTATGATTACTAGGCTGGTCTTTAAATTGGTAATTATATAATTAGGAGGTAAAAAGAAGGAGGTTTTATCTGCTTCAGATTTAGACTCACCTTCATCCCATGAGCTGGAAAATTCTAAAGGTTTTTGTTCAGATTTATCATTTGACTGAAAAAAAATATCTGTTGCAGTTTTACTTTTTTTACTTTCAAAATTGAAAGGATTAAAGTTTGAATTAACGTTTATTTTGGGAGTTGAAAGTACCTTACTGCTCTGAGTCGAAATGTGTTGATCTAGATTGTTTTCGAAATCCATGGTTGGAGCAATTTGATGAATTCCAAGAGAGCGTTTAACTGCGGAGCAAAGAATCTTGTATATGGTTCGCTCATCCTCAAATTGAACTTCGGTTTTTGAAGGGTGGACATTTACGTCAACTCTATCCTCTGGGACTTTTAATTTTAATACATATAATGGATGCATGCCTGGAGCAACTAAACCTTCAAAAGCTTCAACAATTGATTTATGGAGATAGTTATTTTTTATGTGACGTTTATTAACATATAAGTATTGATTTCCTTTTGATTTTTTAGCATTACTTGGCCTCAACACAAAGCCGTCAATTGATACTACTTCGGTTGACTCTTCAACTGGAATCAAACTTTCGTTTATTTTTTTTCCTAAGACATGTGAAATTCTTTGTCTTAAATTTTCGAACTCAAATTGAGCTTCTTCCTTATTATTGTGTTTGAGAGTGAATTTAATTTTGGGATTAGCAAGTGCAATTCTTGTGAATGCTTCACTAATATGTCTAAATTCTATGGGTTCGGATTTTAAAAATTGCCTTCGAGCAGGAACATTATAAAATAAATTTTTCACTGTGATTGTAGTGCCTACTGAGCCAACGCTGTTTATAATTTCCCCCTCTTTATTTTCATCTAAAGTAATTTGATAGGTTGCTTCAGAATCGGTAGTTCTACTTTTTAAATTAACCTGGGAAATTGCGCAAATAGAAGCAAGGGCTTCCCCTCTGAAACCCATGGTGTTTATAGAAAATAGATCATCTGCAGTATTTAATTTAGAGGTGGCGTGCCGAATGAAAGCTAGTTTTATCTGATCTTTTTCAATTCCATCCCCATTGTCTATGATTTGAATACTTGTCT
Source organism: uncultured Cryomorphaceae bacterium (assembly GCA_913043005.1). GTDB lineage: Bacteria > Bacteroidota > Bacteroidia > Flavobacteriales > Schleiferiaceae > TMED14. The sequence continues at coordinate 75,680 of CAJWKU010000002.1, read as the reverse complement.
TCCCAGCATTAATTATATTCACCTTTATCTCTGAAGCTCCAGAATCCAGCGAGTTTTCCATTAATTCTTTGACAACAGACGCAGGCCTCTGTACTACTTCTCCGGCAGCAATTTGGTTCGCTACATGTTCAGGGAGTATTGATATTTTTTTCATGAATTTAGTTGTGGAGTAATTAAGATATTGCATTCGTTATTGTAGAACGCTCTTGTTGTAACCAGCAGTGTATTCAATAACTACGGCTGGTAGTAGTTTGAATGACAACCACAGGGTAATTATTGCAGTCAGGATAATTAATAATCTCTTGTTTTTTTCATACTTCACATTTTTTCTTTTTTCTTTCCAGGCTTGTCTAATTTTATTACGCCTTTGTTCATTAATCTCAACGCTTTTATTTTCTATTTTTTGTAAGCGCAATTTTCTTTCATCATAATAACGATGTTGCAATTGAAAACCCTTCGGTTTGCGTTGTTTAGAAAAAGAGAAAAATAATCCCATTATACGTCAAAGGTAAAGCCTTTTTTGAGGTACATTTCGATTATGCTGCGCTACATGCTATTAACATTAATTCTTCTTTTTACTTTTTTCATCTCAACACCGATCCAGGCTGATAATGATTTGAATTATAAATCTGAAACATCACTTTCGCTGATAGTAAAGTCTATGCCTTTAGAGAAGTTATGCGGTCAAATGATTATGGTTTCTGGTTACAGTAATTTAGGTGACAATCATTTTTCTATGTTGAAAAAATGGGTCAAGAAGGGTCAAGTTGGAGGGTTGATTTGGATGCAAGGTTCACCAAATAAACAGAGAAATATGATTAGAGAACTTCAAGATGTTTCTCAAAAAAACAATGGGATAAATCTGCTAATGGCTCAAGATGCGGAATGGGGAGCAGCTATGCGATTAGACTCTCTGGATCGTCTCCCTTGGCCGTTGACCTTGGGTGCAACAAGAAATAATAAATTGGCAAATGAATATGGTAAGTCCCTTGGAGCGGAGTCTAATTATCTTGGAATTAATGTAAACTTTAGTCCTGTAGTTGATTTAAATACAAACTCAAGAAATCCTATTATAGGACAACGTTCATTAGGATCTGATTTATTTAATGTAAATAATTTATCTACCCAGCAGATTTGGGGCATTCAGAGTCAAGGTGTAATGGCTTGCGTAAAGCATTTCCCTGGCCATGGTGACACTGAAACTGATAGTCATAAGACATTGCCAACATTGAGTCATGATCTTCAGACGCTTCGGAGTAGAGAAATGGCTCCTTTTGTAAATGCAGTGTATTCAGGGGTATCAGCGATTATGGTTGCCCATTTGAATATTCCAGCTCTTGATTCGTCTGGTACACCGGCATCACTCTCGAAGCCTATAGTCACTTATTGGTTGAGAGATAGCTTGAATTTTAAAGGGCTAATTTTTACTGATGCTCTTAATATGAAAGGTATATCTCAAGACATGGCTCCTGGAGAAATTGAAGTAAGGGCCATTGAAGCTGGTAATGATATTTTGCTTTTTGTTTCAGACCCTAAATCTGCAATTGATGCCATTACATATGCAGTTAAAAGCGGGCGTCTTAGTCGAGAGGAAATAGAAGGTCATGTCATAAGAATACTTGAATCAAAGTTCAAGTATTTATTAAGTGATAACCACAAAATAAATAATGAAGACTTCGCAAGGATTAAAAAAGCCAGGAAAAAGCTAACAAAAGCGATTTATTCAGGCGCAAATACTTTAGTGTACGATAATTTGGGGTTGCTAGATTCAAACAGTAATTCAAAAGTTTATTTTAAAAGCTATTATAAAAATTCAAATAACCTCTTAGGTTCTAAAGATATTTTTTCTGATCATGAAATCGGTCTGGGTCAAATAGATGGAAATGGTACTATTTGGTTTTTAAATATAGAAAAAACCAGTAGTCCATGGAAGAATGGAAGGATTGGTATTGATTTATTGAAGGATGCTACGGAATTTAAGGAAAAAGGATTTAAAGTAGGACTCATTCAAATGGCAAATCCTTATGGATTGATTCGAAGTTTGAATTCAATTGATTTTACAAAAGAAATAACAAAAATTTTCGATGCAGTGATTATTGGTTATGAGGGAGAAAATAATGCTTTGAGAATAATCAAGAAAGTTGTTCTACAACCTATTAAAAAGAGTTTTCCCGGATTTATCCCTGTTTCTGGAATTAATCTTAATCCTGAAAAAAGTATATATTCATTTTCGTCAACTGGCTTGAAGGCCAAACTCATAGAGTCAATAGATTCAATAGTAAATGAAGGGATAAATGAGGATGCCTTTCCAGGTTGTCAAATTTTTTTATCCAGGTATGGTAAGGTTCTTTTGGATTCGGCCTGGGGGACATTAGATGGTTTCAATGAGGTAAAAACTCATCATCTTTATGATGTTGCCAGTCTGACTAAAATATTGGCATCTCTGCCCTTATTGATGCAATATTATGAGAGATATGGTGGTGATGATTTTTTAGACAGTCCCATTTCGAGATTATTACCAGAGTTTATAGGTAGCTCTTTGGATTCTCTCATAGTAAAAGAAGTTCTTGCTCATCAGTCAGGTTTGCCAGGATGGATACCGTTTTATCAAAAGTTTCTATGGAGTGATGGTTCTCTGGACAATAAATATTTCAGATCCATTAAAACTCCGGAATTTAATATCTCTATTGCACCAAAAATATATGGATCTAATATTATTCGCGATAGTATTTTTAAATCAATATCATCGGTTGAATTAGGAGAATTAATTTATAAGTACTCAGATCTTGGTTACTACCTTTTTCAAAGATTTATAGAAGACCAACAAAAATCAGGACTAGATGAAATTGTACATTCCCAATGGTATAAACCCATGGGCCTATCCATGACATATAACCCACTTGAATATGGTTACAAATATTTTGATATTGCTCCTACCGAGAATGATTTAGTTTTTCGAAAACAACAAATTCGCGGAACAGTGCATGATCAAGGGGCTGCGCTTCTTGGTGGTGTTGCCGGGCATGCAGGGATATTTTCGAATGCTTTCAGCGTTGGTCAAATAATGCAACTTTATTTAAATGGCGGCAATTTCAATGGTTATAAATATTTGGATTCTAAAACACTGAAACGTTTTGTTGCATGCTATTCATGTGAAACTGGAAATAGAAGAGGACTAGGTTTTGATCGTCCTCAAAAGGAGGGCGATGGGCCTACATGTGGGTGTGTAAGCGATAATAGTTTCGGACATACTGGATTTACTGGCACTTTTGCTTGGGCTGACCCTGAATCTGGAATTATCTTAGTATTTCTTTCTAATCGTATTTTCCCTAACGCAGAAAATAAAAATATATATGAACTTGATATTCGGACTAGGATTCAGCAGGTCATTCAGGATTCTATTCTTTAGTTTTTTCATTAGTGCCTATACCCTTGATGGTCAAATAAATAAATATGAATTTAGCTCATCCGTAGATTCTACTTTTGTTAATTATTTTGGCAATGGGAAGCCACAAAGGATACAATTATTCGAGTTTGGATTGTTAAACGGACCTTCATGGGAGTTTCATTCTTCGGGTCAAATAATGATACATAATCAATGGTCTAAAGGTTTGAGAAATGGACTAGAATTAACTTTCGATCAGGCAGGAAAAAAAATAAAAAGCACAACTTGGTTAGACGGCAGATTGGATGGAGAAGAGCTTGTTTATTATCCAACTGGAGTTGTTCAAAAGAGAACAATTTGGTCTTTGAATTTAAAACATGGTTTATCAATTTGGTATCATGATAATTCTATCGAGGCTGCGATTTATCCATACAGCAGAGGGAAAATAGATGGGGATGTGATTTATTTTGATTCAAATGGATTAGAGGTATCTCGGAAAAAATATCAAAATAATGAGCTCATAAAGAAAATGAAGAGATGAGAATAGGCATTATTTGCCATCCGACTTACGGAGGTTCTGGGGTCATGGCAACGGAGCTGGGGAATTTTTTAGGTAGACAGGGTCATAGTATCCATGTAATAAGCAATGCTTTACCGGTTAGATTAGATCAGTTAAATGGAAATATAAATTTCCATGAGGTTATGGTAGATGCATATCCTTTGTTTCAGTATCAGCCTTATGAATTAGCCCTGGCAAGTACAATTGTTGAAATTGTTCGCAAAGAGCAACTTGAAATATTACATGTCCACTATGCTATACCGCATGCTTACGCTGCATATATGGCAAGGGAAATTTTAAAAGATCAAAGTATTTTTATTCCAGTAATTACTACGCTGCATGGAACTGATATTACTCTTGTGGGTAAAAAGCCAGTATACAAGGCAGCAGTTTGTTTCTCAATAAATCATAGTAATTATGTTACGGCAGTAAGCAAAAGCCTAAAGGAGCAAACCGAAAGTCTTTTTGAGATTAAAAATCCAATAGAGGTCATACCAAATTTTGTCAATATCGCAGGTTATGGCCGCGCAGATAGAGAATTAAGACAATCATTTGCATCTAAAAATCAATCCATTATATGCCATGTTAGTAATTTTCGTCCGGTTAAAAGAATTATGGATGTCATTAAAATTTTTAATAAAATCCAAGAGGAAAAAGATTCTATATTGCTAATGGTCGGTGATGGTCCTGATAGAGTAGCTGCTGAGCAATTGGTTGATCAGTTAGATATAAATGAAAAGGTGTTTTTTAGAGGTAAAACTTTTGATGTGAAGTCGATGCTGGGAATATCTGATATTTTTTTGTTACCCTCTGAAACAGAGAGTTTCGGGTTGTCGGCGTTGGAGGCTATGGCTTCCTACGTTCCCGTAGTAGCTTCACGAGTTGGCGGGCTTGGTGAGGTAGTTGATCATGAAATAAATGGATATCTGGAAAATATTGGAGACATAGATGCAATGTCGAAAAGAGCTTTGGAGCTTTTAACTAACGAGAGTAAAATGTCAATTTTTTCTGCTTCGTCAAGAGCGAAAGCAGAATCTTTCTCCATGTCGCAAATTAGTGAAACGTATTTAGCGCTTTATAAAAAAATTATAGATGAGAAAAAATAATAATTTTAAGTCTGGACCTCAAAATAATAATCCTTTTTCTGAAGCCCTAGCAAATGCATTAGGAAATGTTGATAGAGTATCAATAGTTCCCTTGAGTACAGAAGAGAATGACATTAATAAAACTGAAATTTCTTTAAAGGGTTTGGTGGAGATTTATTTTGAAAAGAAAGGTCGTGCCGGGAAAACTGTTACATTATTAGACTTCAGTAATGCAGAAGGAGACGGTTTGATTTCTTTGGCAAAATCCATAAAAGCATCATGCGGTGTTGGGGGTAGTTTGAATGGTGTTGTGCTTCTTTTACAGGGAGATGTAAGAGATAAGTGTGAGAAATACTTGATGAACTTAGGATTAAAATCAAAAAGAATTGGGGGATGATTTATATCGAGAGCTTACATAATGTTAGAATAAAAAAGTTAGTTCATTGGTTAAATAAACCTGCCTTAAGAAAACGAGATCAAATTTTTTTGGTAGAAGGAGAGAGAGAAATAACTCGTGCTATTCAATCGGGTTACAATTTAAAAGACTTATTTATTTCTAAAGAATCAGAATTGATCAATGTTTTCCCAGTAAAGAATCCAATAATCTGCTCAAAGGAAGTATTTGCAAAGCTTGTAATCCGCAGAGGTACGGTTAAATCCTTAGCTGTTTTTTTAAGACCCAAAAATGGTTTGGCTGATTTAAAATTATCGAAAAACCCGTTTCTTTTAATTATCGATGGTATTGAAAAGCCAGGGAATATTGGTGCTCTAATGCGAACAGCAAATGCCGCAGCTGTAGATGCAGTAGTATTTTCATCTTTAAAATGTGATCCATTAAGTTCACATTCCATAAGAAATAGTTTAGGGGGGATTTTTAATACTCCGTGGTTTGAATCGAATAGTTTTGATGTCCAAAAATTTCTAATAAATAATAATTTGAAATGTTATTTAATGGATCCAAATGGTAAAGATTTATCTTTAGATACAGACCTGGGGGTGCCTTGTGCTATTGTTCTGGGTTCAGAAGATAAAGGGTTGGGGGAAAGTTGGGGAAATAATAATTTCCAAAAATTAAAAATCCCAATGAATGGTATTGTAGACTCGTTGAATGTTAGTGTTGCAGGTGCAGTTATGTTGTATGAAGTTCTAAGACAGCGCAGATTAAAGAAAGTTGGCTGATTAAATCCATGAATATTTCTCTTTTAAAGATTTTGAATAAACATGGATGTAGGAGATTTAGTTTCTTTCCGAAATTTTTCAAGTTCACCTTGGAAAACTAAGTACCCACCATCTTCACCTCCTTCAGGACCTAATTCAATTATCCAATCTGCGTTTGAAATAACATCTGTATGGTGTTCAATAACTAAAACGGTATGTCCTAAGTCAATTAACGCATTGAAAGAGTCAAGTAGTTTTTGAACATCATCGAAATGAAGTCCAGTAGTTGGTTCATCAAAAACAAAGAAAATCGGATTAATTGAGTTGCCCTTTGACAAATAATATGCCAGTTTAACTCTTTGACCTTCACCTCCAGATAGAGTAGAACTTGTTTGTCCCAACTGCAAATAGCCCAACCCTACATCAATGAGTGGCTGAAGTTTTATTGAAATTTTCGATAATTCACAACTCTTGAAGAAAACAAAGGCTTCATCAACTGTCATGCGCAAGACATCTGAAATATTCTTCCCGTTAATTTCGACACCAAGAATCTCATCTTGAAATCTATTCCCATTGCAATGTTCACATTTTAAGTTTACATCCGCCATAAATTGCATTTCGATGGTCACAAATCCATCTCCTTTGCACATATCGCATCTTCCTCCTTCAGTATTAAAGGAAAAATGCTTAGATTTTAAGCTTCGGATCTGAGCACTTTTTGTTGATGCGAACGCTGAACGAATATCATCGTAAATCTTTAAATATGTTGCTGGGTTAGATCGAGATGACTTCCCCATTGGATTTTGATCCACAATTTCAACTGAATTAACTAAAAATATATCTCCAACTAAAGATGAATACATATCTGATTTCATATTGGAATTTCCTAAATTCTTTTCAAGAGCAGGTATTAATACATTTCTAATTAAAGAAGTTTTACCACTTCCACTTACTCCGCAAACTACAGATAGAAACCCCAAAGGAATATCAATGTCAACTTTTTTTAGGTTATTAAGAATTGCTCCACGAATACCAATAGTTTTTGCATTTTTTATCTTTAAATGAAGCCGTGATACTTTTTTTTCTCCTTTGAGGTAGAGAGCAGTTAAACTATTTTGAGAATCGATATCATTTCCCGGTCCAGAATAAATTACATTTCCCCCTTTAGAACCTGCATTGGGTCCAATATCAATTAAAGTGTCAGCAGCTTTCATAAAAAGAGAATCATGTTCTACTACTACTACGGTATTTCCCATATCTCGGAGTTGAAACAGTACTTCAAGTAGTTTTTCTGCATCTCTTGGGTGGAGTCCAATGCTTGGCTCATCTAAAATATAGATGGATCCCACTAGAGATGAACCTAGACTTTTTGCAAGATGTATCCGTTGAGATTCTCCTCCAGATAATGTAGAAGACGGCCTTTCTAAAGTTAAGTAGTGAAGCCCTACTTTTTCTAGAACATTAAGTCGATTTTTTATCTCTAAAATTAATCTCTCTGCAATTTTAAAATCATTTCCTACTAATTCAAGCTGATTGAACCAAATCATTGCTTTTGATATAGACCATGATAATATTTCTGTTATCGATGACCCATTAATTTTTACATAACTAGCTTCTTTTCTGAGTCGTTTACCCTTGCAGTCAGAACAAATTGTTTTCCCTCGATATCGGGATTGGAGAACTCTAAATTGAATTTTATATATTTTGCTTTCCACATAGGTAAAAAAATCATTAATCCCTTTAAAATGCTTGCAGCCACTCCATATTAAATCTTCTTGTTCTGGGGTTAAAAGGTTTATGGGTTTGTGAATAGGGATATTAGCAAGTTCAGATCCAAGAATTAACTGATTTTTCCATTTTGAGAGTTTTTCACCTTTCCATGGAGCTATTGCATTGTCATATATACTTAATGTTCTATTTGGAATTACTAAGTCTTTATCAATACCTATTTTTGAACCAAAGCCTTCACATTTTGGACAAGCTCCCTGAGGAGTGTTAAACGTAAATAATGATGGAGAAGGTTCCTCGAAGTCTATTCCATCCAAACTAAATTGATTTGAAAATCTATTTTCCACGTTATTTTCCCATCTCAATATTAATTCTCCCTTACCTTCAAAAAAAGCAGTTTGAATAGAATCATTGGCTCGATTCAGGGTCTCTTCATTAAGGTTTGTTAAATGAAGTCTGTCAACAACAAGAGAGAAAGTATTTATTGCATCTGGTATTTTTTCGATGCGGTGAATATCTCCTGTTGAATCAATCACTCTAGAATATCCTTGCTGGCTCAATAAAGATGACATTTCACTTTTAGAGCGATCATGGAAATCAAGTGGACTAATAATGAGAACAACAGAGTCCTTTTTTTCCTTAACTTTTTCCTCAATCTTGTTCAGAACATCAATACTTTGATGGCGTCTTACCTCTTTCCCTGAAATTGGAGAATAGGTTCTGCCAATACGAGCAAATAATACCTTCAGGTAATCATGAAGTTCTGTAACCGTTGCTAACGTTGATCTTGGATTTTTTGATATTACTTTTTGCTGGATTGCAATCGCTGGGGCAAGTCCTTGGATACTATCTACTTCAGGTTTATCTAACTTTCCTAAGAATTGACGAGCATATGAAGACAGTGACTCAACATATCTTCTTTGGCCTTCAGCGTATAGTGTGTCAAATGCTAATGATGATTTTCCACTACCACTTACACCAGTAATAACTACTAAGTGACCATGTGGAAATTCGATATTAATATTTTTTAAGTTATTGACTCTAGCGCCTTGGATACTTAAGTAATCTAATTTTTTCATAGTTGAAATGCAAAAATACCCTTTGTTTTCAAAGAAAAAATGTTAAATTTGTAAAAAGAAAAATAATATTGCCTATTTGATTTAAACCCTACTCAACTTTTTAAACATTCTTGGTTTATGAATAATGTAGGTAAAAGCGATGCCGAATTGGTCTTGCAATACTCAAAAGGCAATGAGATTGCTCTCGAAAATCTTGTTAGGAGGTATTCTCCATCCGTTTTCAACTTAATTTTACAGAAAGTTCACGATGAGGAGTTATCTAATGATATTTTGCAGGAGGTTTGGATCAAGTTTATCCGAGTTTCAAAAGCTAATGAATACAAGGAATTAGGTAAATTCTCTGGTTGGATTCATAGAGTTGCAAGAAACGCGGTTATGGATCATTTTAGAAAAAAAAAACGGTCTAAACTCATTGGAATAGATGACTGTCGTGATTCTATTTTGGGTATAACTGATGAAACCCTTAATTATGAAGAAAAGGATCTCCAAGATCAGTGGTACAAGGATATTAAAATTGCTGTTGAGCAGTTGCCTTTGGACCAGCAAGAAGTAATCAAGTTGCGTATGGTTTCGGGATTAAGCTTTAAGGATATTGCTGATGAGACAGGTGTAGGTATTAATACAGCTCTTGGTAGAATGAGATATGCAATTATGAACTTGCGTAAAATATTGCAGATCGACGCATAATAATTTAGAAGTAAGTGCGTTAATTTTCTATTAACAAAGCCTATGGATAAATTTATACAAAACTCAGAATATTTAAGCCAACCTTCAGCAAATACAATTCAACAAATATTAAACTATTCAAAAAGTATAGCCTTTATAAATTTAGGCTCTGCAGAAATCCCGAATGAATTAAAATGGATTTATAAGAATTGATTTAAAGAACTGAACATAAAAACTTTAATCTTACAAGGCGAAGCTCTTCTTCATTATAAGTGTCTTCAAAATAAGTAAGTGCCTCATTTATATCTCCTAATTTAGACTCTTCTGAAAAGTATTCCAGTATTTCATCGATTGAGTCATCATCATCAATTATTTCCTCGATAATATGATCAAGGGAGAGCCGTGTTCCATTTCCAACGATACGCTCCATTTCTTCAAGTAGCTCATTTTGTGAAACACCTTTGTTATTTGCCATTTCTTCCAAGGACAACAAACGATCAATAGATTGAATTATATATATTTTGAGAGACCCCTTTTGACCTGCACTTCGAATCTTAAGGTCTTCAAGTCTCTCAATATTATTTTCATCGCAATGGATCTTAATCGCTTCTAGGATATCAGTGCCAAATCTTTTTGCTTTTCCCTCTCCAACCCCAGGTATCACCATTAATTCATCTTGAGTAAATGGATAAGAGCTAGCCATTTCTTGTAAAGATATTTCTGAAAACATTGCGTAAGGAGGTATGCTTCTTTCTTTCGCTAAAGTTTTATTTATTGATTGTAGTTTTTTATAAAGTTCAGAATCTAAAACAGAATTACTTTGTTTATTCTTTTCCGCTAAGTCAATATTTTCAGAAATTTCTCGATGTGGTTTAGCGAGAAACTTTACGTTATCATTTAAAAAAGTTTTACCTTTTTCCGAAAGGCTTAGGATGCCATACCGCTCAATGTCTTTTTTGATGAGATGTTTTAATGAAATTTGACGTATCAAATCTGACCAATATTCTGATGTTCTATCTTTTCCTAAACTCCATTGAGGCAATTTATTAGCACCAAAAGTTTTTAGCACAGAAGTTTCATTTCCCATTAAAACATTCACGACTTGCTCAGATCTGAAATTATTTTTTCCCTCTTTTATTACCTTGAGAGATAATTTTACTTCTTCTGAAGAATCTATTCTTTCAGAATTCCTGATACAATTATCGCAATTTCCGCAATTTTCGTTTTGGAATTCTTCTCCGAAATAATGCAGGATGTATTCTCGTCTGCATGTTGAGGATAACGCATATCCTTTTGATTCTTGGAGTAATTGTCGACCAATCTCTTGTTCGGAAACAGGTTTTTTACTGAGAAATTTATCTAGTTTCTGAATATCTTTTTCCGAATAATAAGTAACACAAATACCTTCTCCTCCGTCTCTTCCGGCTCTTCCTGTTTCTTGGTAGTAACTTTCTATACTTTTTGGGATGTCATGATGAAGTACAAGTCTGACGTCCGGTTTATCTATTCCCATTCCAAAGGCAATAGTGGCAACAATAACATGAATATCTTCATTTAAAAAAGCATCTTGATGTTTAGATCTTGTGCTGCTGTCTAATCCTGCATGATAGGGTAGGGCTCGAATGTCATTAAGTTGAAGAATTTGAGCAATTTCTTCAACTTTTTTTCGACTAAGGCAATAGATAATTGCAGACTTTCCATCATGCTTTTTAATCAATTTTATGATGTCTTTCTCTACTTCATTCTTCAAGTTAATCTCGTAGAATAGATTTGGACGATTGAACGAAGTTGAAAAGACATTTACCTGCTTCATTTCAAGGCTTTTTTGAATGTCAGAGACAACTTTTTCCGTAGCTGTGGCAGTCAATGCCATAATCGGCCTATTATTGATTGAATTGATTGCTGCACGCAGTTGTCTATACTCAGGACGAAAATCATGACCCCACTCCGAAATACAGTGGGCTTCATCGATAGCGTAAAATGATATTTTAAGATTTTTTAAAAAATCAATATTTTCAGATCTGTTAAGAGATTCTGGTGCCATATATAAAAGTTTTGTCTCCCCTGAAGAGAGATCTTTACGAACAGTCACCATTTCCCTTTTAGTTAAAGAGGAGTTCCAAACATGGGCTATAGAGTCATCGGCAGCAAAACTTCTTATTGAATCTACCTGATTTTTCATCAATGCTATTAACGGTGATATCACTATTGCGATTCCCTTCATTTGGATAGCTGGAAGTTGATAGCATAATGATTTACCTCCACCTGTTGGCATTCGAACAAATGTGTTATTTCCATTGAGGATGGAATCTATTGAGTCTGCTTGATTGCCTTTGAATTCGTCAAAGCCAAAGAAAGTCTTCAATAAGGCTTTGCTTTCGTTAGTTGTTTTTTGAATCATCTTTTTTGATGAAATAGAATTTATGAAGTTACGCTATAAACTACTTTTGCATATCATGTCAGAAGGAAATTCAATGTCTTTTTTAAATCATCTCGCAGCATTGCGCAAACATTTGATGCGGGCTTCTATAGCTGTGCTAATATCTGCTGGATTGGCTTTTGCCTTTAGAGAGACTCTATTTGATGGTGTCCTTCTTGCTCCTAAATCATTAGATTTCATCACTTATCGTGGGCTTTGTCAACTATCGGATATTTTGAATATTTCAAGTTTGTGTATTGATAAAATTAATATTGAATTGTTAAATACCAGGATGGCTGGCCAATTTTCCCTTCATATTTCTTTGTCATTAATGACAGGTTTTATTTTGGCTATTCCATTCGTTTTGAAAGAATTGTGGATGTTTGTTTCTCCTGGGTTGACATTTGGCGAGAGGCAAAAATCTGTTGCTTTCATAAGTATTTCATCTATCCTCTTCTTTTTGGGAGCTGCTTTTGGTTATTTTTTAATTGTTCCTTTAAGTATCCAATTTTTATCAAACTATGTGGTATCTAATCAGATTGTAAATCTTATTGAAATGTCATCTTACTTAGCAACGATAGCGAGTGTAATATTGGCTTGTGGATTTTTATTTGAATTGCCCATCGTAGTTTATTTTTTGTCACGTGCAGGAATTATTACGCCTAACGGTATGAAGATGTACAGAAAGCATGCTTGGATTGGGATTTTGGCAGTTTCTTCGATTATCACACCACCAGATATATTCAGTCAAATTATTGTTTCTATCCCAGTTGCTGTATTGTACGAATTGAGTATGTTTATCAGCCGAGTGGCCCAACCAACAAAAGAATGAGGTATCAAAATGAGACTTGAAGTAATTAAAATATCAAAAGATTACAGTCGAAAAAGGGTTGTTGATAATGTCAGCTTCCATGTTGACCAGGGAGAAATAGTCGGATTGTTGGGTCCAAATGGTGCTGGTAAAACAACTTCTTTTTATACAGTAGTGGGTATGGTTAAGCCGGATTTAGGGGAAGTTTTACTGAATAATGAAAATATAACCCGACTGCCAATGTACAAGAGAGCTCAGAGAGGTATTGGTTACTTAGCTCAAGATCCATCGGTTTTTCGAAAGATGACAGTTGAAGATAATATTGCTGCAGTTTTGGAGTGGCGAGGGTTTAATCAAAGCGAAATTAAGTCTAGAACAGATTTTCTTCTTGATGAATTTGCATTAACACGAATAAGAGATACACGGGGTGATCTTCTTTCCGGAGGAGAACGCAGAAGAACAGAAATTGCCAGAGCTCTGGCTTCAGATCCTAAATTTATTTTGTTAGATGAACCTTTTGCGGGAGTTGACCCCATTGCCGTTGAAGATATCCAGTCTATTGTAGCAAAACTTGTAGATAGAAATATCGGAGTTTTAATTACAGATCATAATGTTCAAGAAACTTTAGCAATTACTGATAGGACATATTTAATGTTTGAAGGTAAAATACTAAAAAGTGGAACAGCTCAAGAGTTATCTGAGGATCCTATTGTTCGTCGAGTTTATCTGGGAAAAAATTTTGAGCTTAGAAAGGATATGCGGCACGCTCCAGACGATCATTAATAGCCTTTCCGAGCCCTTTTTCAGGTGCGCGTTCAATATAAATTTTCCCTATTTTAGAATTGTCTAGTTCTCTTAATATCGAAAATACACGAGATGCTCCAGATATTTCGGATCCGTCCAGACTGAGAGAATTATGGCTTGACTTATTGGGTTTCCATGTAATTAAAACATCCGGATTTACTATTGGCGGTAACGCACCTTCAAATGGGATGAGAACAATTTCTTTTCCCGGCGAGTAATGTCTTTTTTCTTGTCCAGGTAGCACATAATTATCACTTCTTGTTTTTATTACAAGAGGTTTTCTCAGAACCTCTTCAACTGATTCAATGGCCAAGCCACCTAATCTATAGATTACCGCCATATTCTCTTCAAAACCAATAATTGTTGATTCTAATCCGATTTCACATTGACCTCCATCTAAGATTAGTGGGATAGAGCTTCCAATTTGATTTTTTACGTGTTGTGCGCAAGTTGGAGATACATATTTGTAGGGATTAGCACTAGGAGCTGCTAAAGGGTATTTAATTGACTTTAAAAGCTCTAGGGTCATTGGATGGGAGGGCATTCGAACTGCGACTTTGTTTAATCCAGAAGTCAATATATCTGGAACCGATTTTTTTTTTGGAAGAACTAATGTTAGTGGTCCAGGCCAAAAAGCATCTATTAACTCTTGTGCTTCTTTGGGAATAGTACTGCAAAGAGATTTCAGCTGTTCAATTTTCCCAATATGAGCAATTAGAGGATTGAAATACGGTCTATTCTTTATTCTAAAAATCGAAGCAATAGAATCTCTGTCCATCGCATTACCCGCCAGACCATAAACTGTTTCGGTCGGAATAGCGATTACTCCTCCTGAATCGAGGATAGTTTTAGCCAAGTCTAAATCATCAGTAATCACAGTTTGAAATGTTTTTGTTAATTTAAGCTTAGGCCTATGTTGCCATTTGTGAAAAATTTTTTGCATGCAATAACCCGGTCATATCTTTTACCCCATTCACGCATATAAATAATACTGGTATAGTGATTTGGGCACTCCCAGTGGTTACCTTCTGTCCAAGATAAATTCCATGGTGGAATTCCATTTTGATTTTGATTTTTTTCTGCTAATGTGTACTCTAAATAACCTTGCTTGACCCGAATTAATCCTCTGTAAGCTTTTTCTTCAGGGTCATATTTCAGCTTACAGTCTTCTATGGCTCGATATTGATTAAAATCTCCAATTACATAAATTTCTCTATGTCCAGAATTTTCTATATCCTCCAAGAAAATATCTAAGATCACGTAGTCTGCTTCTGTCTCGGGGATGTTTGAGTTCTGTTTGCGAATGCTGAAACCACCACGAGCATCTTCTTGAAATAGAAATGGATCTATTCCTCTTGGTTTCTCGTTTCGTACTGTCGCGGTCCAGAGTTCTTTTAACTCAAAACCTCTGATTCTTAGAGTAGGGACCGGGATGTTTTTCGAATCCGCAAAACGAAAAACATTACCGCCACTGAAAGCATTCTCCCCGTTGTTATAATTAAAGTCATAATATCCGTTTCTTAAAAACCTGGGTGCCATTGACCTCATACTCATCCAATTTCTATTTTGAATAATACTCAGTTGAATATCTTGAAATGGGTTTTGAACGGATAAATTGGTTAAATCCGCAAGAATATCGATCTCTTGATGTGTTTCTCTTTGTTCCATTTTCATCGCCCGGTGTATCGAGCTTTGGATTTCTGCTAGTTGTTCAACTATGACAACCGGATATTGCAGAAGGAAGTCTTCTGGGTCATCTTCAAAAACAACGAGGTAGTAATTTCCGGATATGCGTGGCATACAATTAGCCTCAGGAAGGTTTGATTTAATGTGACTGTAAGCCTGATAGGTATTAAAGCACAATTCAGATAATGGTAACTGACTTTCTAAAAAACCATCGAGGTACTCTGATGATATTAAGCCAGAGGGTTCCCAATTTTTGTTGCAATGAACCCAAGTGTAATTTAATGCTTGAGTATTTGCACTTAGATCATCGAATGATACATGAAGCCTTTCTTTTTCTTGAAGCGGTATAATTGCGAGTGATTGTGGGTCTCCAACTGGATAGATTTCAACACTTTGAAAATCTTCAATTATTATAATTTCAGGCCCAAAAGATTGACAAAATGTGCTAGTTGAAATAGAAAAGACAGCAAAAAGAGAAATAGATATTTTAATCACAAAGTAAAGTTGAGAAAAACTTCTTAATTCCGACCCTAATATATACCTTTGCATCGAATTTTTTTGAGGAGTTTTTAATACTGCACATGTCAAAAACACATATTATTCGTAAGGGACTCAACTTGCCTTTGTTAGGTGAACCATCTGAGAAAGTTAACTCTTCTGGATTTTCTAGCTCTTTCGCTTTACGACCTTCTGAATTTATTGGATTAAATCCCAAATTAAACGTTAAAGTTGGCGATAAGGTTAAAGCCGGGGAATGCATATTCCATGACAAATCAAATGATAAGATTCTAGTTACTTCCCCAGTTAGTGGAGAGATAACTGCCATTGATAGGGGGCCTAAAAGACGCCTTGATGCCATTGTGATTCGTCCAGAGGAAAAATGTCATTATGTTAACTTTGGAAAAGAATTCCCATTTGAAAAGGAAAAAATTATAAGTAAACTCCTCCTCTCTGGTGCATGGACATTGCTTCAAATGCGACCCTATGGATGTATTGCAAATCCCATGGACTCTCCAAAGGCAATTTTTGTCAATGGAATGGCCTCATCTCCATTTGCTTCAAAACCTTCGATTTCTTTGAAAGGAAAAGAAGAATTTTTTGCTGCTGGACTTAAAGTCTTAAATGCACTTTCAGGTAAGACTGTTTTATCAATTTCTTCAAATGAAGAATCAAAAATATTATTACATGCAGAGGGTGTAGAGTTGCATAGATTTTCTGGTCCTCACCCTTCAGGAAATACTTCTGTTCACATTTCCAAGGTATCCCCTATCAATAAGGGTGATATAGTTTGGACTATAGCCGCTTTGGATGTTGCAATTATTGGACAACTTTTTATTTCAGGAGAGTATCATCTTGACCGATTAGTTGCAGCTGGTGGGTCAGGAATGAAGGAACCTGGATATTTTAATGTTCGGGGAGGCCAATCAATGTCAGTTTTTTTTAATGAAAACGTTAAGCCTGGAAATTATCGATTTATATCGGGCTCCGTATTAACGGGAAATAATATTGGTAAAGAGGGATATTTAGGTTATCTGACAAAACAAATTACAATTATCCCAGAAGGTGAGAATACCGATTTTCTTGGATGGGTGCTCCCTGGTTTTGATAAATACTCATTCAGTAAGGCATATTTTTCTTGGCTATTCCCTAATCGGAAGTATAACTTGACCACAAAATTAAATGGAGAAGAGCGAGCTTTTGTAGTAACCGGACAATATGACAAGGTCTTCCCTTTTGATATATTTCCAAATCAGTTATTAAAATCTATATGGGCTGAAGATTTAGAAAAAATGGAAGAATTAGGCATATATGAAATCGTCCCAGAAGACTTCGCTCTTTGCGAAGTTATCTGCACTTCTAAACAACCTTTGCAAGAAATGGTTAGAAAAGGACTGGATGTGCTTTATGCCGAAATGAATTAATGCGTTTAAGTAGATGAAATTTTTACAAAATATCTTTGATTCCGCCCGCCCTGTTGTAACCACTGGGAAGCTCAAACCTTTATATCCATTGTATAATGCTTTAGAGACTATGTTGTTTGTGCCGGATCACAATGCAAAAAGTGGAGCGCACGTTCGTGATGCAATAGACTTAAAGCGCACGATGATTACTGTAATTTTTGCGCTGATCCCAGCTCTCATATTTGGAATGTTTAACGCTGGATATCAGCATTACAGAGCTCTAGGGCTATTGAATGATGCTATCGGATGGTTGCAATTTTTCACATTGGATAATTTTCTTTTTGGCGCTATAAAAGTTATTCCAATGATAGCAGTTACATACATAGCAGGATTAGGAATAGAAATTTACTTTGCCTACAGAAATAGTCATGCCGTTAATGAGGGTTTTTTAGTTTCCGGACTTTTAATTCCAATGACCATGCCAATTGACATGCCTCTATGGATGGTTGCTATTTCAACCATTTTTGCAGTTTTAATCGGAAAAGAAGTTTTTGGTGGAACTGGAATGAATATTTTAAATCCTGCATTGACTGCGAGAGCTTTTGCTTTTTTCGCATACCCTTCTTTCATGAGTGGAGATAAAGTTTGGATAAATACCACCACAGGTCAGGGTGAAGCACTTGTCGACGGTTTTTCGGGTGCAACAGCGCTTGGACAGTACGCTACAACGGGGGGGACAACTTATTCAGCATGGGATGCTTTTCTAGGGATTATTCCAGGTTCAATAGGTGAAACAAGTACTCTTCTGATATTATTGGGAGGCATTTATTTGATTGCTACGGGTATTGGATCCTGGAAAATAATGCTTTCGTCTCTTTTTGGAGCTATTGCGATAAGTTTAATTTTTAATTTGGTGGCTCCAAATATGATATCTCCAGAACAGCAAGGTTTTCTCAGTATTCCATTTTATTTTCATCTAGTATTCGGTAGTTGGGCATTTTCTACAGTTTTCATGGCGACAGATCCAGTTTCGGCATCTCATACTGAAAAAGGTAAGTGGATCTATGGATTCTTTATAGGTTTTCTGGGAATAATGATTCGGGTCTTTAACCCGGCATACCCTGAAGGAATGATGTTAGCAATTTTGTTTATGAATGTAATGGCTCCTTTAATCGATCATTATGTCGTTGAGGGTAATGTGAAAAAACGTTTAAAACGTTTAAAACTTAGCACTAAGTAGTATTATGAATATTAATTCAAATAGTTACACATACATATTTGCTATTGCAATGGTTGTTATTGTTGCTTCATTGCTATCCATAGCAGCAACAAGTTTAAAGCCATTCCAAGATAAAAATATCGAACTAGAAAAGAAATCCGATATATTATCCTCTATTGGTGTTATCGGAGAGAATCCTGAGTTGTTATTTAGCGAATATATAACTGATCAATTAGTGATTCAGGACGGTAGGGTAGTTTCTTCTGACATAGCAGCTTTTGATATAGACATGGCTGCTGCAGTAAAGGAGTCCAATAATAGTCGTAAAGTGCCATTATTTAAAGCTGAAAAAAATGGAAATATATTCTATGTCATTCCAATGAGAGGAACTGGACTTTGGGGACCTATTTGGGGTTATGTCTCATTAAAAGGTGATGGGAATACAATTTTAGGTGCCTCTTTTGATCATGAAAAAGAAACGCCTGGATTAGGTGCAGAAATTTCTACACCCATTTTTCAGGATCAATTCCCCGATAAGGTTTTATTTTCTCAGACCAGAGACGGAATTGAAGTCAGAAAAGGCGATGCATACGGATTACAGCAGGTTGATGGTATATCTGGAGGGACCATAACATCTGTTGGGGTTCAGACAATGTTGGAAGATTGCCTTGTCCCATACAAAGAGTTTTTATTAAAACTTGCAGATGATGAAATTGAAATTCCATCAGATTCAATTTTAAGTGTTGTACTAAATTAATCATGGAAATAAATAAACCTAAAGAGGCATTGTTTTCTAAGAAAAATAGAAAACTATTAAAAGATCCGATGAATATTAATAATCCTATTACTGTTCAAGTTTTAGGCATTTGTAGTGCTTTAGCTATTACTGTGAAGCTCAAACCTGCAATAGTAATGAGTTTATCTGTTATTGTTGTAATGGCCCTGGCAAATGTAATAACGTCTCTAATGAGGAATATGATTCCCAATAGAATAAGAATAATTGTCCAACTGGTTGTTGTCGCAACTTTAGTTATTCTAGTAGATCAAGTTTTGAAGGCATTTGTTTATGATGTTAGCAAGCAATTATCAGTATTTGTGGGCCTTATAATAACCAATTGTATAATTATGGGACGTATTGAGGCTTTTTCCCTAGGCAATACTCCTTGGAAATCTTTTTTGGACGGTATTGGAAACGGAGCTTCATATGGTTTGATTTTGATAGTTGTTTCTTTTTTCAGAGAGCTGCTTGGTAATGGAACCCTGTATGATTATCCAGTTGTTGAAAAACTTGGTCTATATGACTTAGGATACCATAATAATGGTATGATGTTGCTACCTCCTATGGCTTTAATTGTTGTCGCTCTTATTATTTGGTGGCAAAGATCCAAGACTCCTTCATTGATTGAAAAAGATTAACGGATAGATATTATGCAAGAGTTAATCAATATTTTCGTCAAGAGTATTTTCATAGATAATATGATTTTTGCATACTTCCTTGGTATGTGCTCATATTTAGCGGTATCCAAGACCGTTAAGACTGGAATGGGCCTTGGATTGGCAGTGACATTTGTATTGACCATAACAGTTCCTGTAAATTATCTTCTCCAAACAAAAATTTTAGATAAAGGAGCTTTACAGTGGTTAGATCCTTCATTTGTAGAAGTAGATTTGAGCTTTCTAAGTTTCATAATGTTTATAGCAGTTATTGCGGCAATGGTTCAGCTTGTAGAGATGATCGTAGAGAAGTTTGCCCCGGCACTGTATTCAGCTCTGGGTATATTTCTTCCTTTGATTGCTGTTAACTGCTCAATATTAGGTGGCTCTCTATTTATGCAGGAACGTGCATATGCAACAATCGGTCAGGCAACGGCTTTTGGTTTTGGCTCAGGAATTGGCTGGCTACTTGCCGTTTTAGCAATTGCAGCTATTAGAGAAAGATTAAAGTATTCTCATGTGCCTCCTGCATTAAGGGGTTTGGGTATCACATTTATTATAACTGGACTTATGGGTATAGCATTCATGAGTTTTATGGGTATTAAATTATAATTCTTTAGTTATGTTTTTCGCATTATCATCTGGATCTATTGCTGTCTTATCAAGTGTAATTGTTTTTACATTGGTAATACTAGCTCTTGTAACTATTTTGCTTCAAGCAAAAGCACGTCTTTCCCCTTCTGGCCCTGTCAAATTAGATATAAATGGGGATATAGTAGAAATTGAGTCTGGCTCAACCTTATTATCTACTTTGAGCGAGCAGAAAATATTTCTTCCATCTGCATGCGGGGGTGGCGGAACATGTGGGATGTGTGAATGTCAAATACCTGAGGGAGGTGGTGAAATACTTCAAACAGAAAAAGGTTTTTTTAACAGGAAACAAATTGCAGACGATTGGAGATTAGGTTGTCAAGTAAAAGTTAAAAATGACATGAAAGTTGTTGTTCCTGATGAAATATTTGGGATCAAAAAATGGGAATGTGAAGTAGTGTCGAATTATAATGTCGCCTCTTTTATTAAAGAGTTTGTAGTCAAGCTTCCTGAAGGAGAGAATTTAGACTTTTTAGCGGGTGGTTATATTCAAGTGGATGTCCCTGAAGTCACTGTGGATTTTGAGAATATCGATATTACTGCTCACCCTCGTTTGGGTAAAAAAGATGACGAGTTTAAGGGTGAATGGGATAAGTTTGGTTTATGGGATTTGAAAATGAATAATCCTGAACCTTTATTTAGGGCATATTCTATGGCGAATCATCCAGCGGAGGGTAATATGGTTATGTTGAATATCCGAATTGCTACTCCTCCATGGGATCGTGCTGCAGGGGGCTGGATGAATGTAAATCCTGGAGTATGTTCTTCATATGTATTTGATTTAAAAGCTGGTGATAAGGTCACGATATCTGGTCCATATGGTGATTTCCATATTAAGGATACTGATACAGAAATGATATATATTGGTGGCGGTGCAGGAATGGCTCCTATGCGCTCTCATTTGTTTCATCTCTTTCATACGCTCAAAACTGGTCGAAAAGTTAGCTATTGGTATGGAGGTAGATCTCGGCGTGAATTGTTTTATATAGATGATTTTGAAAATATTGAAAAGGAATTCCCGAACTTTAAATTCCACATGGTCTTGTCTGAGCCTTTGCCTGAAGACAAGTGGCAAGCTAAGAATAGCATGGAAGATTCTGGAGATGGATTTACAGGATTTGTGCACCAAGCCCTAATCGACAATTATCTTGCGGATCATGAGACCCCAGAGGATATTGAGTATTATTTCTGTGGCCCACCGATGATGAATGCTGCTGTTTTAAAGATGGTTGATGATTTTGGTGTTCCGCCCGAAAATGTTGCCTTTGATGATTTTGGGGGATAGATAGAATATAAAGCGAATCGATTTTTTTTGTGTAATCTAGTTTAGTGTTAGTTAGACTTAGAATATGATGCGTAATTTCTTTATAATATTTTTCTTGTTCTTTTTGTTAGGAAGTTGCTCTCCGGAAAATATCCATGAAGACGTTTTTGAAGGTTCTGCTCAGGGTACCTCGTTTCATATAAAGTTGATTTATTCTCAGAACTTTAGTGATGACTATGTTCGTGAAAAGGACATAAAAAAATGGTTATCGCATTATAACAGAATAGCTTCTCCTTGGGATGGTGAATCCGAAATTTCAAATTTAAATTCAGGGGATACAGTTGATATATCTCCCGAGTTGTTTGAATTGTGTCAACTAGCTATTCAGATGAAACATGAGACAAATGGAATACTTGAGCCAACCCTTGAGCCTATTATTGATGGTTGGGGTTTTGGAATTAATAATGGTTATTTAGATTACAATGACTCTTCTAAGGTTGAATCTTTAATGAAATTGGTCGGAAACGACGATTGGCTTCCTACATCGACTGGTAGATGGGCATGGCCAAGAAATATTAAATTAAATTTTATGAGTTTAGCTCAAGGGCACTCTGTAGATATAATTATTGATTCCTTGAGGTCAAGAGGAGTTTATTCGGCATTTGTTGAGGTTGGTGGAGAAATCAGAACGTATGGTAAAAAGTCTTTTGGAGATGATTTTACAGTAGGTATAGAGAAACCAGCTCTCAATAAGCAAGATGAGTTGCAGGTTATAATTCCACTTAGAAATAGAGCTTTAGCAACTTCAGGTAACTACAGAAACTTTAGAGTGGATTCCTCTACCGGAATTAAATTTGGGCACACAATAAGTGCATTCACGGGTTGGCCGATTCAAACAGAGGTACTTAGCTCAACGATTATCGGCCCTTCTTGCGCTATGGCTGATGCACTTGCAACGGCATTTCTGGCAATGGGCTTAAATAAGTCAAAGCTCTGGCTCGATCAAAATCCCGAATGGGATGCTTATCTCATTTACATTGATGAAAAAGGCAATTTTAGAAATTGGACGACCCTTAGTGATCTCTGATACTAAGACTCAATTGTGCTTTGACACTGCTCGTTAGGTTCAGCACCACATATAGCACAACTATCACCCTCTGGGTTTAAGTATGGACTATTGCTTGCACAAGTGCCAGCAAACTCCCCATCTTTTTTAGACCATATTTTTACTGCCATTCCAAGTAAGCCAATGCTAAGTAATATAAATGCAACTAATATTAGTTTCAGGGTAGCCATCATTTGCCAAATTTACTAAGTTATTTTATAAATGCATCGTTAAAAGGAATTAGTGACTACAAGTTGGATAGTCCTATCAAATTGACTTCAGGTTCAAGCTTAATCTTATAACTTTTATAGACATCTTCTTTTACATGATTAGCGAATGCCCATAGCTCTTCGCCTGTAGCATTGCCATGATTAACAAGAACTAAAGCTTGTTTATCGTGCATCCCAGCATCTTTGTGAGTTTTACCTTTCCATCCACACATTTCAATTAACCAGCCGGCTGAAAGCTTTACCTTTCCATTTTCTTGATCATAAAAAGGGATATCTTTGTGTTTCTCTTTCAGCTCGCTAAGAGTATTTTTTGATATTATTGGGTTTTTGAAGAAACTACCCGAATTGCCAATAACTTTTGGGTCTGGGAGTTTATTATTTCTAATCGATATTATCGCTTTTGAGATGCTCAAAATGGATGGAAGTTCACCCATTTTATGGATTTCATCAATCACTGAACCATATTGAGTATTTAGATTATGCTTGTCTTTGGTGAGTTTGAAATTCACTGATAATATGACACCCTTGTCTCTCCATTGTGTTTTGAAAATACTCGTTCTATATCCAAAGTCACATATTTTGTTACTTAATATTTCAATTTCTCCAGTCTCCCATCGATAATATCTGAGTGACTCAATTGAATTTTTGACTTCCACACCATAGGCACCAATATTTTGAATGGGGGCAGTTCCAACATGTCCAGGAATTAGAGATAGATTTTCAATTCCGCCAAATCCTCTATCTATTGCCCAAAGAACAAATGCATGCCAAGAATGCCCAGCTGCAACTTCAACTAAAACATCTTGCTCTGTTTCCTTTATTATCTTAATTCCATTCCATTCAATTTTCGCAACGGTGCCCTTTATTTCTGAACATAGTAAAAGGTTACTTCCACCGGAGAAGAGCAATCTTTGCTTTGCATAACCATTTGGGTGTTGATGATATTTTACTAAATCAACTTCGTCTTCTAAATGAAATAGCCGCTCAGCGATGCAGTTTAGGCCAAATGTGTTATACTTTTTTAGATTTATATTTTCCTGAATACGCATTATTTAGATTCATATTGTTGCAGTCCAATTTCGAGACAATTTATTGCTCTATCTAAGTGATCAATATCGAGAACATAAGCTAATCTAACTTGATTCAATCCTAATTTTGGGTCTGAATAAAATCCATTTCCTGGGGCCATCATTATTGTTTCGCCCTTGTGATTGAATTCTTTGAGGATCCATTGACAAAAATCATTTGAATCATCAATTGGTAATTCTGCAATGCAATAGAAAGCCCCAGAGGGTTTTGGGCATTTAACTCCTGAAATGCGATTCAAACGATCTACCATGAAATTGCGACGATTTTCATATTCATTTTTTACTTCTGTAAAGTAGCTATCATCGGTATCTATAGCAGCTTCAGATACTATTTGAGCTAAAGTTGGGGGAGATAATCGTGCTTGTGCAAATTTCATAGCTGCTGCCATGATATTTTTATTTTTACTCGCAATTAGGCCTATTCGTGCTCCGCACAGACTATATCGTTTTGACACTGAATCAATCAAAATACCATGTTGACCTAACCCTTTTAGTGTCAATATAGATGTATGTTTTTTTCCATCATAGGTAAACTCTCGATAAACTTCATCACTGATAACGTACAAGTCGTGGTTCAAGGCTATCGATCTTATTTGCTCTAATTCTTGATCATTGTAAAGTCTTCCAGTAGGATTTCCAGGATTACATAGTACTATCGCTTTGGTATTGGTTGTAACTAATGAAGATATAATATCGCTTGAGGGTAAAGCGAATTCTTGATTTATGGAGCAGGGAAGGGGTATTACATTTACTCCTGTTGCCACTCCAAAACCAAGATAATTTGCATAATATGGTTCCGGTATGATGACTTCATCTCCTGGATCGCAAGCACAACTTATGGCAAAAGCTAAGGCTTCTGACCCACCTGCGGTGACTATTATATCCTCCGGTGATAAATGGATATTCTGATTGAAATAATACTGTGATAATTTCTCCCTGTAGCTTTTAAACCCATCAGAAGGGGCATAGGACAGCGTTTCTATGTTATGATTCCTAATTGAATCCATAGCTTTCTTGGGACTTGAGATATCAGGTTGTCCAATATTCAGATAATGAATGTGGATTCCACTATTCTCAGCCTTTTGGGCGACTGGAGCAAGCTTACGAATTGGAGATTCGGGCATTAATATCGCGCGGTCAGATACTTTTAACATAATGTTATTTCAAGAAAAAACCCACTGAAAAATACAGCGGGTTTAATTGAACTTTCACTTCACATTGATTGGTTTTCTATTTAGAAATTTTAGACGAACCTTTTGAGGTGTTTACTGGAGCTGTGTTAACGGCAGCAACATCTTTAACATTTCCTTTAATTGTTAAAACTTTTGTTGGTGTTTTTGAATTACTCTGCACAGTTACAGTTTTTTGGAATCGGCCAACTCTTCGCGTGTCGTACTTAACTTTAATTGCAGCAGTTGCACCTGGAGCAATTGGAGTTCTTGGCCATTGAGGCACAGTACATCCACAAGATCCAACACAGTTAGATATGATCAATGGTTCTTTTCCAGTGTTTGTAAATTTGAATTCCCGCGCACCGTCAGCATTTTTTTCTATTGTGCCGTAGCTAATTGTTTCTACATCAAAAGCGATTTCTGCAGAATTGGGATTTGATTCTTGGGCATAGACAGATAGGCTTGAAGCCAGTAGCAAAGCGGTTGTTGCAATGAAGTTTCTCATTTTTCTATTTACGTTTTAATTAAATCTATTAGGACAAATGTAATCTCAATGAAAGGTATGGCAAAAAAAGTTCAAGAGTCTACCTTTGTAGCATATGAAAATTGCTTCAAAGTATTTACCTGGCCAGGTTGAAAAAACCTGGTATCAAAAGTGGATGGATAATAATGCCTTTGGATCCGTCCCTGATAATCGTGAGTCTTATACTATTGTAATACCCCCACCCAATGTTACCGGAGTTTTGCATATGGGTCATATGTTGAATAATACTATTCAAGATGTTTTAGTCAGACGTGCGAGAATGACGGGTTTCAATGCCTGTTGGGTACCTGGAACAGATCATGCCTCAATTGCGACGGAGGCAAAAGTTGTTCAAAAACTGAGGAAGGAAGGAATAAAAAAGTCGGATTTAACGCGCGAAGATTTTTTAAAGCACGCATGGGATTGGACGGATAAGCATGGAGGTATAATTCTTGAGCAGCTTAAGAACATTGGTGCGTCTTGCGATTGGGAAAGAACGGCGTTTACAATGGATGCCAAACGAACTGAATCTGTATTAAAAGTTTTTGTTGATTTATATGAAAAAGGATACATATACAGGGGGCAAAGGATGGTTCACTGGGATCCTGAAGCCAAAACTTCGTTAAGTGATGAAGAGGTTCTGCATAAAGATGTTGAAGCGGAGTTATTTTATGTTAAATATGAAATAGTTGAAAAACCGGGCAAATTTTTGACGATAGCTACTTCTCGCCCAGAAACAATAATGGCTGATAGAGCCATAGCTATTAACCCCAAAGATGAACGTTACACCCATCTTCATGGTATGAATGTTCGTATACCATTAAACAATATTGAAATTCCAATTATATTGGATGAATATGTTGCTCTTGATTTTGGAACAGGATGCTTGAAAGTCACACCTGCGCATGATTGGAATGATTATGCTATCGGTGAAAAGCACAGTTTGGAGGTTATAGATGTTTTTAATGAAGATGGAACGCTAAATAAGTATGGGCTTGAATGGAATGGTCTAGACAGATTTGAAGCAAGACAAAAAATAGCTGAGTCTCTTAGTGATTCTGGTTTTTTAAGCAAGGTTGAAAAGTATAAATCATCGATTGGAACTTCAGAGCGAACCGGTGCTATCGTAGAACCACGCCTTTCTCTTCAGTGGTGGGTGAATATGCAAGATCTTGCAAAACCAGCTTTAAGCGCCATAGAGGATAATGAGATTCGTTTGATTCCAGATAAATTCAAGAACACATACGCACATTGGATGAATAATATCAAGGATTGGTGTGTCTCAAGACAGCTTTGGTGGGGGCATCAGATTCCGGCATATTTTTATGGTGATGATAATCAATTTGTTGTAGCATTAGAACCAGAGGAGGCGCTTGTAAAAGCAAGAGAGGCTTCTGGAAATAATCAACTTAGCTTATCTGACTTAAGACAAGACGAAGATTGTTTAGATACTTGGTTTTCAAGTTGGATTTGGCCTATTTCTGTTTTTGATGGTATCAATAATCCCAATAACAAGGACTTGAATTATTACTACCCAACACAAGATTTAGTTACGGCTCCTGAAATTTTGTTTTTTTGGGTTGCCCGAATGATTATGGCTGGTTATGAATTTACTAATGTAAAACCATTTGAAAACGTCTATTTAACTGGTATTGTTCGGGATAAGAAGGGTAGGAAAATGTCAAAATCTTTAGGCAATAGCCCGGATCCTTTGGAACTAATAAATAAGTATGGAGCGGACGGAGTGCGCATGGGTATGCTTCTTTCATCTCCTGCAGGAAATGATTTACCCTTTGATGAAGATTTATGCCTTCAGGGTAGGAATTTCTCCAATAAGATTTGGAATGCCTTGAGACTAATAGATGGATGGGAGGTTAATGAATCCATAGAGGCTGGAGATGCAGAAAAATGGGCTATGAATTGGTTTGGAGAGGTCCTCTCTCGGACACTGGAGGATTTAAATTCAGACTTTGAAAAGTATAGACTTTCTGAAGCATTAATGCGAATTTATAAGTTGATTTGGAATGACTTCTGCTCTTGGTATTTGGAATTGGTTAAGCCGACGTATGGAGAACCCATAGCTAAAGATGTTTTTGATCAGACAAAATATTTTTTTGATTCCATCATGAAAATCCTTCATCCTTTTATGCCTTTTATAACTGAGGAAGTTTGGCACTTACTAAGCCCTACATCAGGTAATAAATTTATTAATAATGAAGATTGGCCGAATGCAAGGGTTAATTCGATAGTCTACATAGAGCAATTCACTCATGTTGAAGAGTTAACTACTGCACTAAGAACCTTTAGGAAAGAAAAGAATATTGCTTTTAAGCAAGGATTGGATTTGAGAATAAAAAATGATGTGCCTCAAGGAATAGCTGCCGTAAAGAAACTCACAAACGTTGCCTCAATAAGCTCAGAGTGGTTAGATTCAGGATCTCCTATTTTGGCAGGGGCTAAAGAATATCAAATTATCTTGAATGATTCAATTGCAGATATTTCTGATGAAGAAAAGTTGAATATTGGAAAGGAGGTAAGTTATTTGCTAGGCTTCATTGCGTCAATCGAAAAAAAGTTATCAAATCCCAACTTCGTTAATAATGCTCCCTCACAAGTCGTGGATCTTGAACATAAAAAAATAGCTGATGCTCAATCAAAACTAAAAGTTCTCAAGTCTAGATTGAATTAATTTTTTTTATCCTCTGGTTCAGGGTCTCATAAAGAACAATCCCCGCAGCTACTGAGACATTTAAAGAAGCAACTTCTCCAATTGTTGGTATTTTGGCATGAATTCGGCACCCCTTCCATACAGCCGGTGAGATTCCATCTTCTTCCGACCCCATGACGATTGCAGTTGGAACTGACATATCGATATCAGAAATATTTAAATCTCCTTTTTCTGTGCACCCGATAATTTGTAGTCCAGATTCTTCAAGGTATGCAAGAGTATGAGATAAGTTTTTTTCCCTACATACAGGAACTCTTAATAGAGCGCCAGCAGACGATTTAACAGAATCTCCATTCATTGGAGCAGTATTGTTCTCAGGAATTACTAATGCCTGGGCTCCACAGCATTCTACAGATCTCGCAATTGCTCCAACGTTTCGGACATCCGTAATTCTATCTAGAACCATAATTAATGGAGTTTCACCTTTTGAATAGGTCGTGTCGATAATGTTTTCTAGAGAGGAAAAAGAAATAGCGCTAAGGAAAGCTATTACGCCTTGATGATTTTTTCGGGTTAGACGATTCATCTTTTCAATGGGGACAATTTTCACTGTAACATGAAGTGCTTTTGCTAACTCTAAAATGGGGTCTACATTTTCATTCCTTCCTCTAACGATGAAAATTCTATCTATTTCTTTATCAGATTCCAGGGCTTCCAGCACAGGGTGAACCCCATAAATCATAGTCTCATTCATCTTTCAAGACTTGATTTTCTTCATTCATAGCTCTATCAACCATATTTGGATTAACTTTTTTTGAATTTTTAAGGCCTAGCTGTCTAAGTTTTTCTGTTCTTCCGATTAAATTCCCTTTGCCTTTTACAAGCATTTTCATGCTATTGTCGTAAGTATTTTTAGCAGTTTCCATTTGTCTGCCAACTTTGATAAGTTCCTCAGAGAATCCTGCAAATTTGTCATAAAGATCAGATGCTTGACGTATAATTTCTTGAACGTTTGCATTCTGGCGCTCCTGCTTCCACAAAGTTCCAACAGTTCTTAAAGTTGACCATAGACTGGTCGCACTTACCATGGCAATATTTTTATCAAATGCTTCTTGATATAATCCTGGATCTGCCTGTAATGCCACACTGTAAGCGCCTTCAATTGGAACAAAAAGAATCACAAAATCAAGGGATACACCATATAAGTTTTGATAATTTTTCTCCGACAAGCCTTTAATGTGGCTTCGGATTGAAATTAAATGATTTTTTAAAGCTTCAGCTTGTCCTTCAACATCGTCGGAATTAACGAATCGCTCATAAGACACCAATGAAACCTTACTGTCAATGATGATATTCTTATCATCTGGCAGATGCAAAACTACATCTGGTTGATATCGCTTTCCTTCATCATTAGTTATACTTTCTTGAACGCTATATTCATTTCCTTTGGTAAGCCCGGTTCTTTCCAATAGTTTCTCGAGAACCATTTCTCCCCAATTTCCTTGCATCTTGACATCACCTCGCAAGGCTTTGGTTAACTGATTTGCTTCGTTCTTTAGTTTTTCATTTTGTTCAACAAGTTTATTTACTTCGGTTTTTAATTCGATTCTTTCACGTTGACCTTTTTCATGAGTGTCTTGAACATTTTTTCCAAACTGCTCGAGTTTTTCTTTAAAAGGCGATAGAACAAGAGATAGCTGAGAAGAATTACTCTCTTTTAATTGTTTTTTTAATTCTTCTGACTGTTGCTGAAGAGCCTCATGTGCCAGCAGTTTAAACTCTTTGGCCATCTCAGACTTTTTATTTTCTAACGTTCTAAGTCTTTCTTGAAGCGTCGCAACTTCCATTTGAGCCTCTCTCAGAGATAATTGAAGTTCTTCTATTTGATTCAGGTTCTTTTCGTCAATGCCTTGAGGTTTTTTAGAACTTAATCTCCAGGCTGAAAATATGGCAGCACCTGCGGTCAATGTTAATAGAAAATATTGAAGAATTGTCATATTGTTTCTAAAGGTAATACCTATGATTCAAGACACCAGTTGATAATGTTCAATTCTTCTTTTTTAAAAAAGTCATCAGTCTTAGAAAATAGCCTTGATTCATGAAATCCTCTGTAAGCTGACAAAGGGGAGGGGTGTGAAGTTTTTAAGCAAAGGTGATTTGTATTAGTTATGATGGAGCTATGAGCTTGTGCTTGATTCCCAAGAAGCCAAAAAACAACTCTATTTCTGGATGTGTTCAAATACCTGAAAATAGCGTTTAACATCAAGTGATACGGCAAATGTGAGTGACTTCCTGGTTCATCTTTTTTTACAGATAAAGAACTGTTTAATAGCAATACACCTTGCTCGGCCCATTTTATAAGGTTCCCATTTTTTGGTTCCCTGCAGCCTGTCTCTAAAGAGTATAATTTAAAAATATTCTTCAAACTGGGTGGTATTTTAACATCGTCACCAACAGAGAAGCTTAATCCATGGGCCTGACCTTTGCCATGATAAGGGTCTTGTCCCAGTAGAACGACTCTGACCTCATTTGGAGGGGTTAGTGAAAATGCTTTCCATATATTATGGATTTGTGGATAAATAATATCAGTGTCATAATGACCTTGGATTTTTACTTTTAAATCATGTTGTGACTCTTCTGACCAATATGGTTTCAAAGCATTTTCCCATTTTTTCGGGAATATCGGAAGTAATTCACTTTTTATTGTTTTAGGCATGACAGCGCTAAATTCGTACTTTTGGTTAAACTTCAAAATATGAAACGTACAGGATCTTTTTTACTTATCATTCTTTTCGTATTTGGTTTAGCTTCTTGCGGGACCGTCGAAAAGTGCCCAGCTTTTATTGGATCAATTGAATCTGCCCAGACAGAGAGTCATGTTTAACTCATCAAACTGACGAATAATTTTCTAAAAAAAATCTATTTCAACTGAACATATTATAATATTATCTGTTTAGAAACATATGTCTACCGATGCAACTTTTGTAGCTCCAAAGCGCAAGCCTAAATGGCTGAGGGTAAAACTTCCTACTGGTGACAACTTTAGGCAAGTGCGTTCTCTTGTTGACGAATATAAGCTACATACAATTTGTGAATCAGGTCATTGTCCCAATATGGGAGAATGCTGGGGAGCAGGTACTGCGACTTTTATGATTTTAGGCAATACGTGTACTCGCTCTTGCGGGTTTTGTAATGTTGCAACAGGAAGACCTTTGCCAGTGGATTGGGATGAACCTGATCGCGTAGGTAGGTCTATAAAGTTGATGAAAGTAAAGCATGCTGTAATTACTAGTGTTGACAGAGATGATCTTCCTGATGGAGGATCAATCATATGGGCGGAAACGATAAACGCGATTCGTAGAATAAGTCCTGGGACTACAATGGAGACTCTGATTCCCGACTTTAGAGGGCTTGAAGATCAATTAGATCGGATTTTGGAAGCAGCACCAGAAGTAATCTCTCACAACATGGAGACAGTTAGGCGATTGACAAGGCAAGTTAGAATTCAGGCTCAATATGATAGAAGTCTCGGAGTTTTAAAATATTTAAAAGAGAATGGTGCTCATCGTACGAAATCAGGAATTATGCTTGGTTTGGGTGAGGAAATTGATGAAGTAAGACATTCCTTAAACGAATTAAGGGAAGCGCATGTGGATGTGGTCACACTGGGTCAATACCTTCAACCAACACCAAAACATTTACCTGTCGATAGTTTTATTGAACCAGATATTTTTGAAAAGCTAAGGGAAGAAGCTTTGTCATTAGGATTTATTCATGTTGAGAGCGGACCATTAGTACGAAGTTCTTACCATGCAGAAAAACACATTTTATAATCATTTACGTAGTATTTTTAACAGATAGAAAATTATATAACAATGCGATTAAAAATTCAACATTATTTTTTAGGCTCAGTTTCTTTAGTAATTGCGATAGCCTTTTCATTCTTTAATTCTAGTCAAGAAGCACGATACCAGGCGCGCGACAGTAATGCGTTTGCACCGAATGGAATTGCTGGTTATGCCGAGTATATAAATTCAATGCGTGCCAATGAAATAACCGGGTTAGTTACTGAAGCTGATATCCAAAAGGCAACCGATGAGATAAACGCTCTTCCAACGAACAAAACGAATTCTCTGACCTGGGAGACAAAAGGTCCGGACAATTATGGTGGAAGAACGCGCGCCCTGCTTATTGATAAAGACAATTCTTCTCATCTTTACGCCGGATCTGTTGGTGGAGGAATATTTAAATCAATAAATGGTGGGGCAACCTGGAACCATATAGGTGACCCAACTCATAATCAGAGTATAGTTTCCATGACCCAAACTCCAAACGGTGATATTTATGTTGGAACCGGAGAGCTTTTTCAGGGTTACGGTGGTGGTGGAGCAAGTTCATCACCCCAATTCATGGGTAAAGGTGTTCTAAAGTCAACAGATAGAGGAAACACATGGACTGAATTATCTACTACAATAGGTTGGAGTTCTGTTCCTAGGATTGAAGCTGACCCCACTGATCCTGCAGGAAATACAGTATACGCTGCCACCAATACAGGATTTAAAAAGTCAACAGACGGTGGACTCACATGGACAGGTCTAATGGGAGGTAATATATGGGATTTTGCAATTTCTGTAACTGGTAAGTTATTTGTGAACCGTAATGGAAATACGATGTATTCATCTGATGGATCAACTTTCACAGAAATTTCAGCAGCATTAATAACTTCCACTAGTCTTCCTCGTGCCGGAGGTACGGCTCGAGTGAGATATTCAATTAGCCCTCAAGATGAAAACTATGTTTATTGTGTTCAAACTAATGGAAATAAGCTCCGTGCCGTTTACAGGTCCATTGATGGAGGGACAACGTGGAGTAGGATCGGTCAAAGATCAAACAATTTTGACCCACTCTGTTACACAAATAGTCAATTTTCCTCGAACCAAACTTGTCAGGGAAAGTATGACTTGCTTTTTGCTGTTTCTGCTCATGACAAAGACTTAATTTATCTTGGCGGCATAACGATATGGAAATGGTCATTGAGCCAGGGCTGGAGCCAAGCAACTACTAATTATGGAGGTATTGGCAACCCAATATACATTCATTCAGATAGTCATGATATGGTTTTTGACCCAAATAATTCAAATATTGTTTATGCCGTTAATGATGGAGGTGTCTTTAAGTCTTCCGACGGTGGATTGACTTGGGCTGAAAGAAATAAGAATTACAACACGTTTACTCAGTTTGGTGTTTCCGTGGGAAGAGATAGAAAGATATTAGGCGGTGGTCAGGATAATGGAACAATTTATTTAGACGGAAGTCTTCTTTCTCCAAATTCAGGCATCAAAACCGGAGGTGGTGATGGAGGATATGCCGAGATTTCATGGTTAACTCCGAAAGTTCACTTTTTTGAATCTCAGGGTGGATCTTTCTACCGTTCTAATGACGGTTATGGTAATAATGCCGAGACATTCTGGTCTCCTCTTATGACATTACCTGTTTCGCAAGGAAAAGCCTTATCGAGTTTCATGATGCCAATGGAATTATGGGAAACCAGTAATGATCCGAATTCAGAAGATACCATAAGATATGAATTGCTTCCAGGCCTGAGATCCATGGGTTATGGGGATGGGATTAAAAAAGTCTTTAAAGGGAAGATTAATCATAGCCAACCGGCGGTGCAATATTTGCCAGCTACATTTGAATTAAATGTTGGATCCATTTCAGAAACTGCAGATGCTCAAGGTAATATTAATGGCTCAGGAGTGACGGGTTTTTTCCATCCTGATAGTGCTTATTTTGAGCTTACGTTCACATCTGCTCCAATCGCTGAGATCATTCTTAGTTGCGATGTTTTTTTACCAGCGGCTTCAGATTTGGTATTGCCATCAGCAATTGGTGCTCTTCCAATAGATGTGACAACAACATCAGTAATGAATGTCGGAGATATTTTAACTGTTCAGGACCCAGTGCAATCAATATATATAGTCGGTAATGCATCTCAAACCAATGCTACATTCCCAACAATGGGAGGCATATGGATGACCCGAGGTGCCCTAGACTTTAGTGGCACGCCTGAATGGTGGCAGATTGCCCATTTTGGAAGTAGTACTTATGGTATATTTCCCCAATACATGGAGATTTCAGCAGATGGTGATCATCTTTTTGTGGGAACTACAAATGGAAGATTATATCGAATATCTAATCTTCAGTCTGCTAGATCTGCTGCTGACGCTCACATTGATAGTGCGAATAAATTGATAACGGTTGATTTGATTAATACATTTGGTAGTCGCAGTATTACAGGTATCGATATTGATCCAAATAACCCAAACAGGGTGGCTGTATCTCTTGGAAATTATAATAATTCAACTTTTGTATACTATTCTAGTAATGCTCTTTCAGCAAATCCAACTTTTGCTTCGAAGCAAGGAAATCTACCAACCGTTCCAGCATATTCTATTTCCTTTGACAAGCACGATAATAATCGTTTGATTGTTGGAACAGAATGGGGAATTTTTATGACAGATAATTTAACTTCGGTATCACCTACTTATACCGAGGAAAATAGCGGAATGGTTCGTGTTCCAGTTTTCCAGATTGAGCAATATCGTACCGGATACAATTACGATTCAACTGCTGCAGGATCAAGCCCTACAGAAGGAGACTTATTTATTGCAACTCACGGACGGGGTTATTACAGTACAACTTCAACTGCGGTTGCTAATACTGTTGGTGCTGATGAGGATGAAATTTCTGAGAAGACGTTGGCTCTGGGAATTTATCCTAATCCCACTTCTGAGTCTCTTAATGTCCCATTGGTTTCTGGTGATCTTCAGGTGAATATCAGAAGTATGAATGGTTCTATTGTTAGACGTATAGACATGTCAAGAGTTCCTTTTGGTATGGATAAATTAACTATGGATGTATCAAACATTGCCGCAGGAAATTATCTTGTGACAAGAATCCAGAACGGCCGGGCCTTAAGCGAAATTATTGTTATTCAATAAATTCAACATTAATTCTTAAAAAAGCCCCATGCGAATGGGGCCTTTTTTTTGTTCAGAATTATTGACCGAGAATTCTCTTGCGTTCAAGAATAAATATTTTAGCAAGAGGATGGTTTGGATGTTTTTCAATGATGACATCTCCAAATTCTCGGAAAAAGATATGGTCTTCTTCTTTTGATGAAAAAAGAGGAGCAGCTGCAACTTTTTGAAAGAACCCAAAAACATTCGATAAATTGCTTGAATCCATTGCCATTACTTTAAGAATTTCTTTCTTATGACTATAATATCGGTTCTCTAAGAATTTGTAATGTCTAGTTTCTATTTGGATATAATTACTATCCGGTTCGTTACTTAGCTTTCTGTATTCATCTAAGGAGTCAATTATTCTCGATGATTCAAGGACAGGCTGGTAAAGAGCGAGAAGTTGTTCGCTTAATTCAGATCCCGTTAACTCATAGTCTGTCAGTGAACCGGAAGCATTTACAGATCCAATTAACTTGTCACCGGGTTCCACTCCAATTCTTAGACTTGCACCAGAGTCAAAAATAAAGTAGTAGAAAGTCATCAATGTTGAATCTAAAGGAAGATCTAATTTTAGTTCATTATTAATAATTTTAACTGTATCCCATGGTACAGTATGCTCCCCATCAATCCTTACTATTACCGCGTTTGACGCGCCTTCAATACTGAAATTGACCGAAACAGAATCGTTACTGCATCCATTGATTATTATGACCATTAAGATCAATTTTATAAATCTCATGAGTCCAGTATTTTACGAAGCAATTTATTCGTTATGCTGGGGTCTGCAGATCCTTTGGTGATTTTCATAACCTCGCCCATAAATAAGCCAATTAATCCTTTTTTTCCCGCACGGTATTCTTCAACTTTTTCGGGGTACTTATCCAGGGCCTTTTGAATGGGAATCATTAGCGCATCAGCATCGCTTTGCTGAATTAATTTCAGGTCTTCTGCTATTGTTTTTGGAATTTTATCGGGCTCTTGTATTAGTAATGGAAGAATTTGTTGTGATGCGGCACTAAAACTGACCAAGTTGGTCTCTACAATAGAAATTAACTCTCCCAATTTATCTGCTGGCATAGACCAATCATTCCAATTTTGAGCATTCTCATTTAGATAGCCTTGAATGGGGCCCATTAGCCAATTAGCTCCTGCTTTTGCAGAGCAACCAGTTTGGAGTAATTTTTCAAAATATAATGCGGTTTCTTTATTCTCAGTTATTAGTTCGGCATCATATTTACTCAGTCCCAGTTCACTAGTATATCTTTGAACTAAGTCTTGAGGCAGCGGAGGCATTGATTCAGCAATTGTCTTTTTGAATGATTCTGTTATTCTTACTGGCGCTAGATCGGGTTCAATGAAATATCTGTAATCATTAGCATTTTCTTTAGTTCTCAGCATTATAGTGGTTCCCGTAGAAGCATCGAATGTTCTGGTTTCTTGAAATACAGTATTTCCTGAATTCAGTAAATCAGATTGCCTTTGAAACTCAAAATCTATAGCTCGCTGTACATGTCTAAATGAATTTAAATTTTTGACTT
This sequence comes from uncultured Cryomorphaceae bacterium, assembly GCA_913043005.1. Lineage (GTDB taxonomy): Bacteria > Bacteroidota > Bacteroidia > Flavobacteriales > Schleiferiaceae > TMED14. The sequence goes on along the minus strand of CAJWKU010000002.1, from coordinate 38,479 downwards.
CTACTTTTGTTCCGAATTTCTCTCTACCCTCTGGTCTTATTGAAATATTTACATCACATCGAAGGGAGCCTTCCTCCATATTGCCATCAGAAATATTTAAGTAGCGGACAAGTTTTCTAACTTCTTGAAGGTATAAATATGCTTCTTCTCCGCTACGAAAATCTGGTTCAGAAACGATTTCTAACAGGGGAACACCTGCACGGTTAAGGTCTATTAATGTATTAAATGGATCAAGATCATGAATGGACTTGCCCGTATCTTCTTCCATATGGATTCTTGTCAATCCAATTTTTTTTTTACTCTCATCTTTAAATGTGATCCAAACTCCGCCTCCAAAACAAATTGGTGTTTCGTCCTGCGTTATCTGATATCCTTTGGGAAGATCTGGATAGAAATAATTTTTTCTCGCATACGAATTAAATTCTCGAATATTACAGTCACATGCGATCCCTAGTTTAATGGCATTTTTTACAACTTGAATATTTGCTTTTGGAAGGGTTCCAGGGTGTCCAAGTGTTACAGGACTAACTTGGGTGTTGGGAGCAGATCCATAGGTGTATCCATCAGAGGAGTAAGCCTTAGATATAGTATTCATTTGAACATGAACCTCTAGTCCAATTACTGATTCGTAAAGAGGTGTATTAGCTATACTCATAGCTACAAAGATAAGTTGTAACCATGGGCCTTCCATTGATTGTTTAACCAGGATAGGAAGATTGTCTCATCATTCCCAAAGTCTAGTTTATGTGGTATAGAATAGATGGAGAAATCAGACCACTCTTTAGGTAGATGATCTAGCCTAGCAATATCTTTTTCAGTGAAAATCAAAGTATTACAGTGAACATTTTGTGCGGTTTTTAGAACTCTAGTAATGTTCTTATGAGTCCAAGGAGCGTGATCCCCAAATCTTAAAAATCCGACAGCATTACCATCATTGTTAAAAAAATCCGAATTTTTGACATGAGAAAAATATCTTTCTGGTTGACCTATTCCAGAAACTATTAGAGCCATTTCTTTTCCTGACCATTCCGGCGAACCAAATTCGGCGGCAGGAGAGCCCATGGCCTCTTGAGCACAAAATAATTGTTGATTTTTGTTAATATTTAGTTTGTTGCGAATCTCTAATTTTTCATACTCATTAATTTCATATGGGCATTTTGTAACTACCACGGCGCTAGCTCTATCTGCAGCCCCAAAAGGTTCTCTTAGTGGCCCTGCAGGAAGAACTAATTCTTGCGTATACCATTGATTATGTGGGCAAACCAAAATGCTTAGGGGTGATTTAATATCCCAATGCTGAAAGGCGTCATCTAAAATTACTGGAGCATTTATGGGTATTAGCGGGAACGCAGCCCGTCTTCTTTTTGCTACAATTACCGCAACATTATCTTGAAGTTTTGACCTTAACATTCGAGCTTCATCTCCAACTTCAGCAACGCTAGATTTATTCTTTACTAATCTGGTAGCCCAAGTTTTTCGTCCATATCCCCTAGATACATATGCTGAATAAGGTATTTTATTCTGAATCTTTAGTAAGATCCAAATTGCTAAAGGGGTTTTTCCTGTTCCTCCAGAATGAAGATTACCTATGACAAGAGTTGCTTGATTTGGTCTGAATGGGACCAGAATTTTCCATTCATAAATCGAACGATGCAACTGCAAAATCAACAAATAAAAGGGACTCAGTAGCCTAAGGTATCGATGTGGCGTTTTCCAGTTCATTCTGAATAATTGAAATTTTTCATCTCTACCGTCGCATTGGGGCCAATCGATATTTTTTTAATTTCATTCTCTCGCTTTAACCATGTCATTTGCCGTTTTGCATATTGTCTTGTATGAAGAGCTATTTTAGTTAAAAACTGATCCTTCGATCCTTTAGGGTTTGCATAAATTTCTTTATATCCAACAGTTTGCATGGCTCTAAGGTCTTTATGTTTTTCTAGTTTTTTAGCCTCTTCAACAAGACCAGAATTGAGCATATTTTTAGTTCTTGCTAAAATCCTGGTTTCAAGATCTTTCATCTCAGGCCAAATAGCAAATTGGTGAATCATTGCGTGAAAATTTGGTTTTGCTACTTTTTGAGTTCTTAGGCTTGAGTATTTTTTTCCTGTGGTAGAAATTATTTCTAGTGCCCTTATTACTCTTCGTGAATTTTTTAAGTCACAATTTTTCGCATATTCTTGATCAACTTTTTTAAGTTCATTTATTAGATTATCTGGATTTTTACTCCATTCAATCTCCAGCTGCTTTCTTAATTCTATATTTTCTGCCGGAAGACTGTCAGATTTAAATAATATAGATTTTGCATAAAGTCCGCTGCCACCAACAATTACAATTTCTCCGTGTTTTTTCAATGATGAATCGATAAGTGGCTTCGCCCATTTGGCAAAAGAAATAGCAGTCATAGACCCATGAATGGTATGGCTGGCAATTCCCATATGCCGGACTTTGTTCAAATCTTCTAAACTAGGTCTAGCGACACCTATATTGAGTTCTTTATATATTTGTCGGGCATCACAACTCAAAATTTCGCAATTTCGTTCTTGTGACCATTCTATCGCTAATTGAGTTTTTCCTGCGGCAGTAGGTCCATGAATCATCCAAATATGAGATCTCTTCATTTTACGAAGGTAAACCCGAGAGCGCTCACTTCTTTGTAACTTGTATTTAAATGGTTGCAAAAAAAAAGACGAAATGTTCTGACATACAAAGGAACGCTATATTAGGTTTAGAATTTCTAAAATTTGATGTATTGGATTCTGATCGTGCAAGAAATCTGCGTCAAAAGAAGCTGCAAGAAGCAACTTTCATGGGTAATGTTGAAGAGAAAAAAGTGTGCATTGAATTTTTGAGTAAGTCAGGATGCTATACCGTAAGTACTACTTTATGGGCATGCACTAATGACTGGGTTGTTTTCAAAGAAAATCAACGGATTCCTGTCAAGTCAATCCGAAAAGTGGAACTTTAGTAGGGCTCTGAGGAAAACCCATTATTCAAGTCACCTTCATCGTATCCATATTCATCCTCTTCGTTATCCTCTCCAGACATTGTTCCTCCATGACCTTCAAATTCTGGATCAGGAGCGTTCTCTGGTCTTTCTCCATATTTAAGAACTACTTCGGGTTTATTTATAATCTCATCTGAGGATCTAATAAATTCTATCATAAAAGTCCACATAGCAAGGAAATCGTAGACAAAAATTAATCTAGCGCCAGATTCTCCTAGGATTTTTTCACATGAGTAATCCTTCATGGAGTCATTGGTTTTTGGATCCATTGACATTAATGGAATCTCTTCTAATTGAACCCAGTTATCATCTGTTTTATAAAATGAAGCCATTTGACCGCTATCTAACTCATATGCTTTTGATATTTGCAAATGCAGCTCCTCCAAAGTTTCAGATCCCGATATAGCTATATCACGAAATACGTCTTCGTTGCAATTTAGTATTGCTCTTATTACAAGTTTTTTAGTCATCATTTAGTTCAATAATTCCATTTTCTTTAGCATAACCATATGCAAGTTTTTTTGCAGCTTCAAAGGTATTTGAGATTTCTCCATCGAGAACGGCTTCTCGGATCAATGCCTTTATATTACCGATTTCTTTACCTGGACTTAAATTAAACCACTTCATTAGTTGAACTCCGTCAACAGGAGGTTGCCAGTTTCTTAATTTGTCACGCTTTTCAACTTCAATAAGTCTTTGACGAACAATTTTAAAATTTTCAAGATATTTTTTTTTCCTTTTAGGGTTTTTGGTTGTAATGTCGGCCTCACATAATTCCATTAAACTATCAATACTGTTACCTGCGTCAAATAGTAATCTTCTTACTGCACTCTCTGTCGCAACATCACTAGACACTGCTATGGGCCTGGAGCTCATTCGAATTAATTTCATTACAAACTGAAGCCTTTCATCTTGAGGTAGAGATAATCGTTTAAAGATACTACGAGCCATTTTGCCACCTAGATATTCGTGACCATGAAATGTCCACCCTACATTTTCCAAAAATTTTTTAACTGGTGGTTTTCCAATATCATGTAAAAGAGCAGACCATCTATGCCACAAATCATCAGAAATTTTAGCTAGATTGTCAACAACTTCTAAAGTGTGCCAAAAATTATCTTTGTGCATGTGACCTTCTATCTCATCTACACCTTCTAAGGCGGATACCTCGGGAAGGATTAGCGGCATTAGTCCTGACTCTTGAAGCAATGCAAGGCCTACGGAAGGGGTGTCGCAAAGCATTATTTTATTTAATTCAACATGTATTCGTTCAGCAGATAAAATAGATATTCGATTTGCGCTTTCTTTTATTCCTTGGAAAGTTTTTGCCTCAATTTTAAAATTTAACTGGGAGGCAAAACGAATTGCTCTTAGCATTCGAAGTGGATCATCCGCAAATGTTTTGTCTGCTTTAAGGGGAGTACGAATTATTTTGTTCTTTAAATCGTTTGTTCCGTCAAAGGGATCTACTAACTTCCCCCAACTTTCTTTGTTCAAGCTTATCGCGAGACTATTTATTGTAAAGTCTCTTCTTAATTGATCTTCTTTCAAAGTAGAAGCCTCAACCTTTGGTTTTCTTGAATCCGGTGTGTAGCTTTCTGATCTAGCCTGGACAAATTCAATATTGATATTATCGACTTTGAAATGGGCAGTTCCAAATTTTTTAAAAACTGAAACTTTACTTCCTTTGAGATTTTTAGAACATTTTTTTGCTAAATCGAGAGCGTTTCCAACTGCCACAATATCGATATCCATTGAGTTCTCTCTATTCATCATTTTATCTCGAACCCATCCGCCAACGACAAAGCATTGCGTATTCATTTCATCAGAAATAGATCCTATGATTTTAAAAATATTTTGATTAAGAGCGTCCATAGTGGGAAATTAAATTGCCAAACTAAAATTACGCAGCGCGTCATTTAGTGAAGTTTTTAAATTCGTGCTTTTTTTTCGCTTGCCAATTATTAAGGCACATGGGACTTGAAATTCTCCTGCTGGAAAATTCTTCTTTGTATTACCAGGAATTACCACACTTCTTGGTGGTATTTTACCTTTAAATTCTATTGTTTTTTCTCCACTGACATCAAAAATTTTTGTACTGGAAGTTAAAACAACATTTGCACCAAGAACAGCCTCTTTTCCTATATGAACCCCTTCAACTATTATGCATCTTGAACCTATAAAAGCGCCATCCTCTATTAATACGGGAGAAGCTTGTAGCGGTTCGAGAACTCCTCCAATACCGACCCCTCCACTGATATGAACATCGCTTCCTATTTGGGCACATGATCCAACGGTTGCCCATGTGTCAATCATTGTTCTGCTACCTATATAGGCACCAATGTTAACATAGGACGGCATTAGAATAACATCACGATCTATAAATGAACCATACCTGGCTATAGCATGAGGAACTACTCGAATCCCTTTTTTAGCATATCCCGTTTTTAATTTCAATTTATCATGAAATTCCATTGGTCCAGCAAATAAGGTTTCTGATTCTCGTGTTGGAAAATACATAACAACGGCTTTTTTTATCCACTCGTAGAGTATCCAACCATTTTCTGTAGGTTCAGAAACACGAAGATTTCCAGAATCAAGTTGGTCTATCACTATATTAATAGCGTCTATTGTTTTTTGCGATTTTAGCAATTCTCTGTTATCCCAAGCATTTTCTATTTGTTCTTTCAATTTCTTCATTTCAATTTTTTTTGAGTAAGGAAACTATCGAGTATTATACATGCTGAAGCTGAATCTAGCATTGATTTATTTTTTTTTACTCTGGATTTCGCTCCCGAAATATTCGCAGCTTGTGCTGCTATTTTTGAGGTGAAACGTTCATCGATCCAATGGATAATAATATCTGGCCACAGTAAATGTATTTTATTGTAAATCATTTTTGCGAATGCAGTTCCATGAGTCTCGCTTCCATCTAATCGTTTCGGTTCCCCAATAATTATTCCGTTCAAGTTATGCGGTGAATAACTTGATTTTAAGTGATTTAAAAGCTCACTAGTTAATATTGTTTGTCTTGGAAAGGCCATCAGACTTTGTTCGTCAGACTCAGCAATTCCTGTTCGTTTCCCTCCTACATCTAATCCTAACCAGATTCCCATTAATGCAAAGGTAGTTAAGGGCTGTATCTTTGCAGTAAATAATAACTATGGTATACCCCATTGTAGCATATGGATCTCCCGTTTTAAAAAGGTTGGCTCAGGAAGTTGACCCTACCTCAGTGGAAACAAGAACATTGATCGATGATATGTTTGAAACAATGTATGCATCAAAAGGAGTTGGTCTTGCAGCGCCGCAAATTGGATTATCAAGTCGAATTTTTGTTGTTGATGCTTCTCCTTTTGCAGAAGACATGGAAGAAGAGGAATCTATAGTTTTAAAAGAGTTTAAGCGTGCCTTTGTTAATCCTGTAATTGTTGAAGAAAATGGAGAATCATGGTCTTATGAAGAGGGTTGCTTAAGTATTCCTGGAATTCATGAAAAAATATCTCGATTAAGAGAGATTAAGATTCGTAGTCAAAATAGTAATGGTGATTGGATAGAAGAGCAACTGGTTGGTTTGTCTGCAAGAATTTTTCAGCATGAATATGATCATATTCAAGGAATTCTGTTTCCAGATCGAATGACGCCCCTAAAACGACGTATGATCCAGGGACGATTAAAAAATGTTTCTTCAGGAAAAGTTGATACCATTTACAGGATGAAATTCAATGTGAAATGATCAAGTATAAATTTTTTTTTCTTTGTCTTATCATGTTGGCTTTTTCAAATTGTCAAGAACCTCATTCAAAATCAGAAGAAATAATTTCAGAATCCTTTGATACTGCAAATTTTTATGAAAATTTAATTATTCTTGAATCATCAGCATCTTCTTCCTTGAATGACTCCCTATGGGTAAGATATTTGCTTGCGTCAGGAGATTATCAGGCCCAAATTCCAGGGAGAGCTTTGTTTGCTATTCGTAATTATATGGCTATCTATGATTCTCTTCCTGACCGACAAGAGGCAGCACTAGCACTTTTTGCTTCAGCAATTACTTTTGGCGAAGAATTAGATGATTATCCTCGAGCCATAAAAACCCTGGGTATCCTGACAAACGACTACCCTGAGACAAAATATGCGAAAAGAGGTTTAGAATATCGTGAAATGCTAATCTTTGGTAAAGATTCATCTCTTTTAGAAAAAATTCACAAATGGCAACAAAATCCTTAAAAAACGTATAATGAAATCTTTAAAAAATATTATGGCGATTAGCGGACGTCAGGGCCTCTTTAATTTAATTACTCAGACGAGAACAGGTATCCTTGTAGAATCCTTAAACGATAAAAAAAGATTTACAATCTCAGCTCAACAGCAGGTCCATGCACTAGATGAAATAGCAATGTATTGTCACGATGGAGAAAAGCCTTTAAGGGAGCTCTATGAAAATATGGAGGATGCACTAAGTGGAGAAAAATCAGTATCCCACAAGGCTAAAAATGACGAGATCATTGAAACTTTTGGTCAATATGTTCCTAATTACGATCAAGACAGAGTTTATATTAGTGATATGAAGAAATTTTTCAATTGGTATAATATGCTTTGTGAATATGGGTTTTTCATAATTAATTCAAAAGGTTCGGATAATTTACTTAAAGGGGATAAAGAAGATAGTAATGAGGGCTGAAGATCTTGATTCTTTCGATCGACTATTAACCATTATGGATGATTTGAGGGAGAAATGTCCATGGGATCGTGAGCAAACTATTGACACATTGAGAAAACTTACTATCGAGGAAACCTATGAATTAGTGGACGCTATAGATTCGGGTGACTGGTTTCAACTAAAAGGAGAATTAGGAGATTTATTTTTGCATTTAGTTTTTTACAGTAAAATAGCATCAGAAAACAATCATTTTACTGTTTCAGATGTTTTAAATGAAATTTGCGATAAATTGGTACACAGGCACCCGCATGTTTATGCTAATACAGAAGCAGACTCTTCAGAAAAAGTTAAAGAAAATTGGGAGGCAATTAAAATAAAAGAAAAAGGTGCTAAGGGAAAATCTGTTCTTGAGGGTGTTCCAAAATCACTTCCAGCTTTGGTAAAAGCATATAGAATTCAAGAAAAAGTTCAGGGTGTTGGTTTTGATTGGCCAGATGCTGAATCCGTTTGGGCAAAAGTTGAAGAAGAGTTAAAAGAGCTCCGGAACCCTAGTAGCAGAGAAAATGAGTTGATGGAGTTAGGGGATGTTATGTTTTCCTTAGTGAATTATGCTAAACACAGAGGATTAGATCCCGAACAGGCATTGTCTCTTAGTAATGCGAAATTTTTGAAAAGATTTCAAAAAATGGAAGAAATGTTAGCTAAAAATAAAAAGAGTCCAATTGGAGTTAAGATCGAGGAATGGAATGATTTATGGGACAAGGCAAAGAAAACATATTCTTAGTTTCATGGATTTTCAGGTTAATGAATGTGTAAATTTATCCTTTAGCCATTTTAAAATGGTCACTTTATATTTTTAAGTTTGTTAATAATAGTTTTACAATAGCTCTTTAAATATGGATGTTTGATCATGTACAATAATCGCGACTTAAGCTGGTTGCAGTTTAACTCCCGTGTTCTTCAGGAAGCTCAGGACCTAAACAACCCAATAATTGAAAGAGTTAGATTTCTCGGTATTTTTTCAAAAAATCTGGACGAATTTTTTCGGGTTCGTGTCGCTACAATACAGAGATTGTCGAAGCTCTCTGAAACAAAAAAAATCAAAAGACAATTAGGTAATTGGGAGCCTAAAATTTTATTGAATCGAATTCAAGAGGTAATTACAAAACAAAACAAAGAGGTTGAGAGCACATACTCAGAACTAATGTCTTCATTAAATGAGATTGGAATAAATCTAATTAAAGAAACAGAGTTAACACACGGTCAAAAAGATTTCATACGAAAATTTTATATCGAGAAAATTTCTCCATCGGTTTTTACAATGGTTTTAGACCCAAAGCGTTCTTTTCCTGAACTTAATGATGAATCCATTTATCTTTCTATTCGTCTTATCTCTGAAACCGGAAATCCAATTTGTTCAATAATTGAAATCCCTACGGAACTGCATGGTCGATTTATTGTTTTACCTAAATATGGAAAAAGCTATATCATGTATATCGATGATGTCCTTCGATATAATTTGCGATATGCATATTTTATTTTTCCAACTGACGATATTGAGGCGCATAGCTTTAAAATATCGAGAGATTCAGAATTAGATATTGATCAGCATGATATTTCAAAGAAAACAATTCTTGACCGCGTAAGGACGGGATTAGAAGATAGATTAGAAGGTGATCCGGTTCGTATATCATTTGATCGTTCTATGAAAATTGCAGATTTAAAAGAGTTGACAGATCGAATAGGACTCTCTGGAAATGATTCTTTTTACCCTGGAGGGAGGTATCACAATAAAAAAGACTTGATTAATTTCCCAAACATTGGGGGAGCTGAGCTGGAATATCCAATTCTTAAGCCTAAATCACACCCAGATCTTGACTTAGATCGGAGTATTTTAAATGTTATTCGTAACAAAGATGTTCTTCTTTTTACTCCTTATCATACTTTTTTATATATCATAAGGTTTTTACGGGAAGTTGCAATGGACCCTCAAGTCAAAAGAATTCATATCACTCTTTATCGCTTAGCAAATCAATCGAGAGTCATATCTGCACTGATAAATGCCGCGAAGAATGGAAAGATCGTTAATGTTGTTATTGAGTTGCAAGCTCGTTTTGATGAGAAGAAAAATATTCATTATCTCGAAAAAATGAGGAAAGAAGGTATATTGGTTCAAACTGGAATAGAGGGTTTGAAAGTTCATAGTAAACTTATTTGTATCGAGCGAGTTTTTGAAAATAAAATTGAATTCTTCAGCATTATAGGAACAGGCAATTTCAATGAAATTTCGGCGAATACGTACACTGACTATTATTTAATGACTTCTAGGAAAAAAATTACTAATGAAGTGATTCGTGTATTTGAGTATTTAGCAGAGCCGTATAAAGCCCAAAAATTCAAGCATTTAATTGTCAGTCCTAATTTTACCAGAGATAAAATTATTGATGCTATTGATCGAGAGATAAAAAATGCAAAGTCTGGCTTAGATTCAGGAATTTGGATGAAGTTCAATTCATTAAGTAGCTATGCCATGATAGACAAGCTATATGAAGCTAGCTGTGCTGGGGTTAAAATAAAGCTCATCGTTAGGGGGATTTGCTCCATTATTCCGGGGGTAAAAGATCTCTCTGAGAATATTGAGGTGATTTCCATTGTTGACCGATATCTAGAGCACTCAAGAGTGTATGCCTTTAGTAATAATGGAGATTGGAATATGTATATTTCTTCGTTTGATTTGATGACGAGAAATTTAGATCTAAGAATAGAGGTTGGTGTTCCGATCTATGATAAAAACATTAAAAGTCAGATTAAAGATCATTTAGATATTCTATGGAAGGATAACGTGAAGAGTAGATTAAACGGAATTGATGCGAGTAAATCTTACCGTCATATTGCTGGTCCCAAAATAAGAAGTCAAATTCGACTGCATAAATATGTTGCTGATCAGTTAAAAAATGGTTTAAAAAAATGAAAATCACCAGGATAGCTGCAATAGATATTGGCTCAAATTCGTTGAGATTGTTGATAACAAATATTATTTATTCGGAGGATTATACTCACTATAAAAAGGTTTCAATTACGAGACTTCCTGTAAGGCTGGGAAAGGATGTATTCTCATCAGGAGAGATATCAAAAAAATCGGGTAAAAGATTAGTTGATTCAATGCGTGCATTTGGAGCAATAATGCGAGTTAATGATATCGAAGATTATCGTGCATGTGCAACTTCCGCGATGCGCGAATCAAAAAATGGAAAATATTGGTTGAAAGAGATAAAAAAAGAAACGGGTCTTGATATCGAAATAATTGATGGGGAAGAAGAAGCGCGCTTAGTCTTTAAAGCAAAGCTTTTTGATAAAATTCAACCTTCTGAAAAAAATCTGTTATTTGTAGATGTTGGCGGGGGATCGACCGAATTAACTCTTTTTCAGGATCACCAACCCGTTTTGTCTAACTCTTTTCAATTAGGAACAGTTCGGATTCTTCTTGGTGGTAAGCAAAGTGAAAATTGGTCTGACTTGAAGTCTTGGATATCTGATCATGTTAATGTTTTAAATGTAAACCTAGCAATAATTGGATCTGGTGGAAATATCAATAAAGTGCATAAAATGAGCAATAAATCGATAGATGAACCCCTTTCTTTGAATTACATAAATCATTTACATGGCGTTCTAACTAAAATGGATCATCAGCAAAGAATAACCTCTTTGGGCCTAAATATTGATCGGGCAGATGTCATTATTCCTGCATTGGAAATATTTCAAAAAATAATGGAATTGTCAGGAGCAAAGAAAGTGTACGTTCCAAAGATTGGGCTGAGTGATGGTATCGTTCGAGATTTGTATCGAAGGAAATTTAAATTAATTCGTGAGTTGTGATAAACTTTAAAAAAATAATTGTAATTGTAGTTTTTACAGCATTTACAACAACAGGGTGTGGCCCCCGAAATAAGTTTCAAAATGATATTCAAAGTGTTGAAATACAATTATTTACATCTGTTCCTCTAGTTGATTCAGATACAATTTTCATCACTGGGAGTAATGATCAGTTAGGACAGTGGAATGGTAGGGGAATTCCATTTACAAGAAAAGATTCACTTCGTTGGTCGCTCTATTTCAACAGTGAAGACAGTGCATTTTCATATAAAATAACTTTAGGCACATGGGAAAAAGAGGCATTATTAGATGAGGTGGGTTCTAATCGTGACTTAGGAGGTTGGAATGGAATGGATACAATTTTTCATTGTGATTATTTCGGTCCAGCAGAGATAATTATTGATGGTCAAATATCGGGTTATCATGAGACTTTACAATCTCCTATTGATCCTGATGGAATTATTCCGAGTAGGAGGATGTGGGTTTGGTCTCCTTATGATTTTAGAAAAAATAAGAGTATTTCGGGGTTTGATATATTATTAATGTCAGATGGTCAAAATGTTATCGACCCTTCATCAAGTACATATGGAGTGGACTGGGCTGTAGACGAGTCAATTATTTCATTAATTGATTCTAATATTATCGATAGGGACATTTTAGTGGTGGCCCTAGATTGTTCTGAAAGTGGTAATAATAGAAGGTTAGAGTATGGGCCTGGAGATTTAGGAGACGCGACCATAAAATATTTGACTCAAACTATAATTCCTTTTGTGCTTGATAATTATCCTGTAACGGGAGATATGGGTGTTGTACCTAAAATATTCTTTGCTGGATCCAGCATGGGAGGAGTTTTGGGATTCCGTTTGGCAACAGAATATGACTATTTATTTGATGGAGTGATGTCTTTTTCTCCAGCTGTTTTAGTTAATGCTGGGGATGGTCTTAGTGTTGATGCTTTGACCCCATGGGCTGCTAGTGGATATAAGAAACCGACAACTCCATTTTATATTGACAACGGTGGTCTTGGTCTAGAATCTCAATTGCAGCCAGGAATTGATTTATTATTAGCTAACTTAGACTCTATAGGTTTAAAAAGAAATAAAGATTATTTATGGATTAAAGACCCGGCCTCTTACCATGGAGAACTGGGTTGGAGAGAACGATTTCCCTCTGCATTTAGTTGGGTTTTCAATTCCTCAAAAGATTAATGATTTGTTTATAAGCACCATTTTTTAGATTAAGCCTATCAAATTAAAAAATTAATTGACTATGAAATTTAAATTTTCTCTTTTCACCGCTTTATCATTTGCTTGTCTTATTGTTTCTGGACAAAACCCAAAGGCTCTTAGATCTAGTTTCGATTTTGTTCAGCCTCCTCAGTCCATGCTATCAAAAGATTTCAAGTATTCCTCATCGGGAAGTGTTACTTATGAAGAGGAAATTAAAATTGAAAAAGAGGAGAATGATTATGCCCTGGAAGAGTGGAATAGTTTAAAAATGAACCAAAAATTGAAAATAAAAGCTGTAGATGGAAGTAACTTACCTTACAACAAATATTTTCCAACCATCCACTCAAGTGCTAGGTTGACAAGTTTTGTATCTATAGAGGGTTTGGATAAATCGGAGTCTGCAAATGCAAGTGTTAACATTATCATTAATAGACCTATATGTTCGTCTTCTTCTCGAAAAATTAGAGTTGTTCGAGATGGAAACACTATCACACGTTTTCGTGCTGATATGACAACAAGTATATCAATTGAAGCTATAATTACCGATGATGAAGGGCATATAGAAAATAAAAATTATACGGGTGTTTACAACATCACTGACCCCGAGGAGTTCGCAGGAAAAATGCTAGGAGGAGGAATTAGTTCGGCAGCCTTGGGGAAAGTTGAGAAAAGAAATTTCCAAGCTTCAGAAAAAATGGCTTTGGAAAATGCTCTAAAGGATCTTTCAAAATATTTATCCATGAAATATGGTTTTGTAACTATTAATAATTATCGTACTGAGATTTGGACTTTTAGAACTACAAAGAAAAATAACTATGATAATATAAATAGTGCATCACAGTCTTTAGTAGGAGCATATAGATTGGGTATTGATTCTGATATGCGGGAGCAGTTTGAGACTAAACTTATATCCGCCATTGACATATGGAAGGAAGAATATGGCAACTACGCGCCAAATGATAAAAAAGCAAGAATTGGATCTGTTCAGGCAGGACTGTTATTACTAAATATTGCTGAAGCTTATTTATGGATGCAGGATTTTAGTAAATGCTCTCAGGCTTTAGGTGATTTCGATTCGATCTTATCGATGAATAAAAAATTGGGTAGAAACATGGCAGCTATGAATCATTTCCGAAGGCTAGAAAACATACAAAGAGATCTTCAGTCGCGATATTCAACTTTAAAAGAATAGAATTTAATTGGTTTCTTTTTCATAGGGGTGAGACAATAATACCTATTATCGTTATGATTATAAAAATTAGGCATTGAATTAAAAAAGCAATATTGTTGGGTATGACCAGTGCCCAGTGAATATCACCAAATTTCCTCCATTTCAAAGGTGGTTCGCTAACAGTCGATTTCATTTGATTTTTATGAGCTTCCATTTCAGACGTTTCAAAAGCATAATGCGCGCCACAGAATTTACACAAATAATCATACCTGTTTTCAGTAATATTTACCTCATACCATTTTGAACATGAAGGACATTTTACAGTTTTCAAGTTGAAATATTCTTTATTGCTTCTAGTGCCTTTTCGTAATTTGGTTCATTACCAATCTCGGAGACCTGCTCTGAATAACAAACAAATCCTTTTGAGTCAAGTACTATTACACAGCGACTGAACAAACTTGCAAACTTTGTATTTGTCATTCTTACATGATAGTTTTTTGAAAATAGATTATCTCTCATTTCCGATAAGACTATAGCATTTTCTAATCCTTCAGCTCCGCACCATTGATGGAGTGAGAATGGCATATCTCTGCTAATATTTAAAATAGTTACATTTTTTAAGGATGTTCCTAGTTCATTGAATTTCTTGACAGAATTTTGACACACTCCCGTTCCGATACTGGGAAAAATATTTAAAACAATAACTTTTCCAATAAAATCGGAAAGACTCATTTCTGACAAATCACCAGAAGTTAATTTGAAGTTTGGAGCTTTGCTTCCTAACTCAGGCAGTTCTCCAGCAGTTTGAGCTGGGCTTCCACCAAATTTTATTGTTGCCATTTTCTAAAGTTAATAAATATGGTCAGCGTGAACACCTTGAGGTAATAAAAACCCAGATAAAAGCAATCCACTCCAAATAATTGGCAAAATTAAAATCGACAGAGATATTGCAATAATACAGAGATATTGCAATAATCATATGGATTAAAATTTATACAATCGCCTTGTAGATAGCTTGAATAGCCCCACCTGACACCACTAAAATTAATAGCCACCTGACATATCGTTGTGCTTTTGGTATTCTAACGATATAACGAGCTCCAAACCAGGCGCCTATGGAACTTCCAAAAGCAAGAATTAGAGCTGGTTTCCATACTATAAGATCATTATAAATGTAAATGAGGCCAGCTGGTACCGCCAATACCGCTGCCATTAGCAACTTAATTACATTAGCATCTCTAAGGCTCCATTTATCTGCTAATACTAGCACTGATAGCATTAAAACCCCTATCCCCATTTGTACATAACCACCATAAAACCCAATTAAGAAAAAAAGAATTCCTGATTTGAAAGAATTTAAATTTCTTGAAGATTCAGAAAAACCTTTCCATCGATCTTTTTTCCAAAATAAAGTAACCAACATGCCCGTCATGACAAATGCCAGAGACCACTCCATGGTTTCTGCAGAAATTTGACTTCCAATTAAGCCACCGGATGCAGACCCTAAAAAAGTTGGTAGAATGAGATTTTTCCCTTTTAAAAATAAATAGTTTCTTCTCGATGTTTTTTTTAGACTAAAAATTCCAGTAATTGTTTGTGTGATTACACCAATTCGGTTACTGGCATTTGCTGCAGCTCCGTCAAGACCACCAAATAATAATAAACTCACTGTTAAAGCAGATCCATTTCCAGCAAGAGTATTTATTACTCCAGCGATAATTCCACCAATAAAAAATAGTATATCCATTGTTAGGTTGTCAAAATCAAAGATACGTGAAGGTCGTATCTTTGATGGCCAGAACCAGACTGAAGAGTAATGAATAATAGATATGCAAAACTTGGATTAATTTTTTTCGGATTAATATGTGGTTTACAAGGGTGTAAAAAAAATACGGATTCGTCATCGATTGATCAAGATTATGGGAAATTATCTCTGAAAATAGATACGACTGAATTTAATGAAGAACGATTTTTCTCGATTAATTATAAACTGATTTCTCTGAAAGAGGGCTACTTTAAAATAGAATTGGATTTGCGACAAAATAAGGATATAAAAAAAGATTCTATTTTCGAGTATCTCTTGGCAGGAGATACGTTAAAAGGAACATCTTATTATGTAGATTTCCCAGTTTCAGAGGGATTAGTAAAAGTTCTAGGAAGACTTAATTACAAACCAGATAATAACCATTAATTCTAATCAAATTCAACTTTAAAGAATCAATCAATGTCCGGTAACCACCCACCTGATGAGGTATTCATCGCAAAAACTCTTATGGGTTTAGAAGACGTTTTAAGAGATGAGCTGCTTAAACTTGGAGCAAGGGACATTCAGTTAATGACAAGGGCAGTAAGGTTTAAAGGGGATTTAGGGTTTATGTATAAAGCTAATATTTGCATAGGTTCAGCAATAAGAATTTTAAGGCCTATCAAGTTTGTTGAAGTTAATAAATCTGAGGACTTACTTTTTGCCGCTCAGAAAATACCTTGGGAAAAGTGGTTTCATCCTGACAAAACATTTGCTGTATTTGCATCTGGCACCCACCCTGAATTTAGTCATACAGGTTATGCTGCTCTGGTTTTAAAGGATGGCATTGTAGATCGATTTAGATCTAGAACAGGGAAGCGGCCTTCTGTTGAAAGAGAATCCCCGCAAATTAGAATTGAACTCCATTTAAATAAGAGACATTGCACAATTAGCATGGATTCATCAGGAGATTCACTTCATAGAAGGGGATACCGAAAAGAGATGACTCTTGCACCAATGAGTGAAGTACTAGCAAATGGATTAATACGATTAACTGGCTATAGGGGAGATAGAACTCTCTACGACCCAATGTGCGGCTCTGGAACTATGGCTATTGAGGCCTCAATAATTGCTGACCGTCTTCCTGCAGGAATTTATAGAAATTCATTTGGATTCATGCATTGGCTGGATTATGACAAAGATTTGCATGCCATAATTGAAGCTGCTTCTTTGAAAAGAATAAAAGAGTCATCACAGCATATTTTTGGTTCTGATATAGATCCTGATGCTTTAAGGGTAGCAAAATTGAACTCAACCTCAGCTTTAGTTGAAGATAAAGTATCCTGGTCTCTTGAAGATTTCTTGAAAACAACTCCTCCTGCAGAGCGAGGTATATTGGTCGTAAACCCCCCTTATGGTCGCAGAATTGATACTGATGTTGAAACTACGTATCGGGCAATGGGTGAGCATTTGAGAAAAGTCTATCAAGGTTGGACCGCATGGGTTGTAGTCCCTAGTGCAAAAGCCTCAAAAGCGTTACAAATGAAATCCAAACAACAAATACCTTTTCAAAACGGGGATTTGGATTGTATGTGGCAAGAGTTCGATATTTTTAGAGAATGAAAAAGATAGGATTAATTACTTCAGGGGGAGATGCTCCAGGAATGAATGCATGTATTCGTGCTGTTGTTAGAACGGCATCATTTCATGATATTGAGGTTACAGGTTTTTATCGAGGATATGAAGGACTATTGGAAAATGATAGCATTAGTTTAACTCGTTATGATGTTCGTAATATTATTCATCGAGGAGGTACGTTTTTAAAAACAGCAAGGAGTTCAGAATTTAGGACAGAAGAGGGTAGATCTAAGGCATCTTCAATCATTAAGTCCCATGGTATACAAGGTTTAATTGTAATCGGTGGAGATGGATCATTAATGGGTGCAAACCTGATTTCAATGGAGCATGAAATACCTGTTATTGGCTGCCCTGGAACAATTGATAATGATTTGTTTGGAACAGATTACACCATTGGCTATCAAACTGCAGTAGATACAGCAATTGATGCTGTGGATAATATTCGTGATACTGCGGCATCTCATAATCGATTATTTTTTGTAGAGGTAATGGGTCGTGATGCTGGATTGATAGCTTTAAGAACAGGTATTGCTGCTGGAGCAGAGGGTGTTTTGATACCAGAAACTCCAACAGATTTGAATCGATTGGTGAATTATTTAAAGACTGATTTTAAGAAAAAGCGACGATCTGGAATTATAATCGTTGCTGAGGGAGATTCGGAAGGAGGAGCATATGAAGTTGCAAAAATTGTTCAGAATGAATTCCCAAATTGGGAGACAAAAGTCACAGTGTTGGGCCATATCCAGAGAGGGGGTAAACCAAATGGTTTTGATAGAATTTTAGCCAGTAGAATTGGCCATGGTGCCTTATTAGCAATAAAAGAAGGACGAAATAGAGAAATGATTGGTATATCGGGAGGTGAACTTGTACATGTTCCTCTTGATAATGCAATTAAGCATAACGCAATTATTAGTCCTTATTTGTTGGAACTCTTACAGGCTTTATCCTAGTAGTATGTGGGTTGAAGTTATTCTACCTGTTCCAGTCCATTCAACTTTTACTTATCAATGGAATGCTCAATCTGATCCTATAAAAGGATTAAGGGTCCATGTTTCTTTTGGACGACAAAAATGTTTAATGGGCGTTATTCAAAATATTATTTACAATGCTCCAGAATTTGAGTGCAAGCCAATCATTCGAGTTTTAGATAATCTCCCATTAATCCATAATCAACAAATTGAATTTTGGAATTGGCTTGCTCAATACTATATATGTCCTATTGGTGAGGTTATGCAGTCTGCTCTTCCTGTTTTTTTCAAACTTAAAGAGAATGACATTGGTCCCTTCACTCTTGGAGATGGATCAGTTCCACATTGGAGGTGGGTAAGTAAAAAATCAGATACAGGAATTATCTCTGAGGTATTTGAAAAACTGTCGCGAGCAAAGTTGCAATCAGAGGCTTTAATGACATATTTTCAAATTTGTTCTAATCAGATAGACTCTGATAAAGAATTCTATCCATGGGTTTCTCAAATAGTCATGCAGGAGTATTCATCCATCAAGACAGTTCATTTAAATGCCTTGAGAGAGAAAGGAATTCTTGAAAAAACCATGCTTCATTCTATTATCGAAGCTGTTTCTGAAGGTGATAAGATCAAACTTTCAGATGTTCAAGGCAATGTTCTTAATGATATAATATCAGGATTGGATAATAAAAAACCTGTTTTGTTACAGGGTGAAACAGGGAGTGGTAAAACAGAAATATATTTAAAACTGGCTGATAAAGTTCTAAAGGAAGGTATGCATGTGTTAATGTTAGTTCCAGAAATAGCCCTTACGGCTCAGCTTTACAAACGTTTGGAGAGCTCTATGGGATTAGATGTGGTGTCTGTTTATCATAGTCAGGTTACTGAAAGCCAAAGAAGAGATATCTGGCTGTCCTTATTGAACCCTGGAGGGGGAGCGAAGCTTATTCTAGCTGCAAGATCAGGTGTTTTTTTACCAATGGAGAATGTCGGTTTAATTATTGTCGATGAAGAGCATGAAACCAGCTACAAACAATATGATCCTTCCCCTAGATATCATGCCCGCGATGCTTCCGTATGGATTGCTAATCAGACTGGAGCTGGAGTTGTACTTGGTTCAGCTACTCCAAGTCTCGAAACGTTTTATAATTGCCAACAAGGCAAATATCACAAGGTGCAATTGAATGAGAGATTTGGGAAATCCAAAAAACCCATTGTAGAAATGTTGTCTTTAGTGAAGTATAAATCCTTAAAAATGATGGAGGGTCTGCTCTCTAAGCCGGCAGTTCAGGCGATAAGTGACACTTTGTTAAATGAGCAGCAAGTTTTGATCTTTCAGAATAGAAGAGGGTATTCTCCCTTTTTAACCTGTATGTCTTGCGGTTGGACAGAGCCGTGCTCAGATTGTGATGTCGCTGTAACCTATCATAAGGAATCAAAGTCATTGAAGTGCCATTATTGTGGTCAAGGTAGAAAAATATCAACTAATTGCCCTTCTTGTCAAAAGTCCGCATGGCAGTTAAGAGGCGCTGGAACAGAAAGAGTAGAAGAGAGTCTCGAAGAGATATTTCCTGACTCTACAATAATAAGAATAGATTCAGACTCCACGAGGAAAAAGAAATCTATGTCAAATTTTATTGATTGGCTTGAGACAGGAAGAGCTGATATTGTTGTCGGTACGCAAATGATTGGGAAAGGCTTAGATATATCTGGTTTATCTCTAGCCATTATTCTAAATGCTGACAATGCTCTCCAGATGCCAGACTTTAGGGCTCATGAACGTGCTTTTCAGTTATTCTCTCAAGTTTCAGGAAGAACAGGAAGGCGTGAGAGTCAAGGTCATGTTATTATACAGACTGCAACCCCTGATCATCCTATTTTAGTTGCTGTTAAGTCGGGAAAATATGATCATATGGCGAGAAACCTTTTAGAAGATCGCAGATTACATCATTATCCGCCATTTGTTAAAATGATTCGAATAGAATTACGTCATCGCAAACAAATAACTGTTCGGGAAGCTGCTAATTTCTTGGCTGAAAAATTGTATCGAAATTTTGGTGGTGGAATATTAGGTCCAGATGAACCTAATATTTCTCGTATAAAAAATATGCATATCCAGCATATATGGATAAAACTCCCTGCGGGCCCTGGCTTATTCTCTTTAAAAGAAAAATTACGTAAGATTAATGGCTCTATGTATTTTAATGCTGATTTTAGGTCGGTAAAAATAATTATTGATGTTGATCCATATTAGGTCATAGTTATTTCCCCAAAGAGTTCTCCGAAGAGAATAATTTAGAAAAACCAAATAATGCTGCGGCGTGAACTAAAATTATAATTGACCAGTCAAGTATAATGCCGCGAGCTATTACATGAGCGTTTTGACTTAAAGGAATGATCCAAGAAAAAAGAGTCCCACTTAAAAAGCTCAGGCTATTCCATTTGAATAATTTTAATTTCATTTTTAATAAAATTAAAGACCGGATTTATATTTTTTCATAACAAGCTTTTTTATTCAATTCTGACCAAAGGTTTTCATTTGGTGGAGGCGCCGTGATTTTTAGGATTTCATCTTTAACAGGATGCTTTATTTGTATCATTTGAGCATGCAGGTGAATTGCTCCTCCAGGATTAGATCTTTTAGCTCCATATTTTAGATCCCCTTTTATGGGATGTCCAATGGTACTTAATTGACATCGTATTTGATGGTGTCTTCCCGTTTCAAGATTTACTTCTAATAAGCTATACCTATCCCCAGAGCTCAATATTCGGTATGATAATATGGCCTCTTTAGCTTCTTTTTTATTTGAAACAAAGCTTTTCTTCAGGCGACTATCCTTCCATAAAGAATGGATAAGTTTTGTACTTATTTTTTTTGGAATTCCTTCAACAACAGCCCAATAAGTTTTTTTAACGGATCTATCTGCAAATGCCTTACTGATTCTTGTTAGTGCTTTGGAGGTTTTAGCTAATACGACTATCCCTGAACTTGGTCTATCCAGCCTGTGCGGCAGACCAATAAATGCTTTTCCAGGTTTATTATGACGTTGAGCAACATCTGCTTCTGCCCAGTCTTTAAGTGTTGGATCTCTGGTTATATCCCCTTGGACAAGGAGGCTAGGTGGCTTGCTAACGATTAAAAGGTGATTATCTTCAAAAAGAATAATAGGATTTTGCACAGTATCAATAGCTTTCTTCTGAATTAGGGAATGTGCCAGACTTTACGTCGGTTATATAATTTTCAACGGCATTAGGTATCAACTCTTCTAAGTTTAAATAACGACGGAGGAATCTCGGGTTAAATTCAGTATTGATACCTAGCATATCGTGCAATACTAATACTTGCCCATTGACATCTGGACCAGCCCCAATTCCAATAGTTGGTATCTGAATCGAATCACTTACTTTTTTAGCCAAATTTGCAGGTATTTTTTCCAAGACTATAGCAAAGCAACCCGCTTTTTCTAATGATTTCGCATCTTTTGAAAGTTGTTCAGCTTCTTCTTCTTCTTTTGCACGAACAGCATATGTTCCAAACTTATATATACTTTGAGGAGTTAGCCCTAAATGTCCCATTACGGGAATGCCGGAGCTGACTATTCGCTCAATAGTTGTTGCAATTTCTTGGCCCCCTTCCAATTTTACAGCATGGCCTCCAGATTCTTTCATGATCCTAATTGATGAAGAAAGAGCAGCCTTTGGATTGCCTTGGTAGCTTCCAAAAGGAAGATCCACAACAACCAGTGCTCTTTTTACCGCTCTAATCACACTAGATGCATGATAAATCATATGGTCTAGTGTAATTGGAAGAGTAGTCTCATGGCCTGCCATTACATTACTTGCAGAATCTCCCACGAGTATTATATCAATACCTGCTTTGTCAACTAATCTTGCTAGGCTAAAGTCATAGGCAGTCAACATCGCTATAGATTCATTACGTTGTTTCATCTCAAAAAGACTATTTGTGGTGACTTTTTTATATAACTTTTTTTCTTTTGACATTTTAAGATATTTTAATCAAAAGTACAAAGGCTATGCGTGGTATCTTTGTTCGCATGAATTTAAAAGAAGTATTTGTTTTTTTTAGTCTTTTAGTTGGTTTTATATCTTGCGATAACACACTTGTCGTGACTGCACCATTTCAGGATATCCCCGTGGTGTACGGCGCTTTAAATCCGAATTCAGATACTCAATATGTAAGAGTAGGGCGAGCTTTCCTTGGTCAAGATGGTCCAAACAGCGGTATTAACAATCCGGACAGTTTGTATTACAAGGATCTAGTTTTGGAACTGCAAGCTTTTAAAGATAACGGAGATTTGTTTTGGACTAAAGCATTGAATACAACTCAAGATATTCCAAAGGACTCTGGTTTATTTACCAATCAAGGACATCGGCTATACAGTTTAGTTATTCCCGAATTCACATTAAATGATAATCGACTTGATTGGTCATATAAATTATTGTTGAAAAAAGACAGCTTGAGTAGTGCTTTTGCAAGCGCAGAGACCCCTATGGTAAAAGATTTTAGGATAAAACGTCCAAATTTTCAGGGAACTCAGAGATTTAGCTTTACCTCAAGTAAGGGTGCGGAAATCGAGTTTTATCAAGCCGTGAACGCTCGTATTTATCAAGGCTATGTTGATTTTCTTTACATGGAGATGCCGGATGGGGCTCAAAATGACTCCACTCGTCATTCAGTTAGATATTTTCTTCCCTACACAATCGGCAGTTCGTTAAATGGAGGGAGCTATTTAAGCACTTCTCTAAGTTATGAGTCGTATTACACTTTCTTGTCAGAGGTAATACCAGTTAAGCCAGGGTATATGAGATTTTTCCGAGGTTTTTCTATTCATCTCACAGCGGGATCAGATGATCTGGCAACTTACATATCTGTTTCTCAGCCATCGAATACGATACTCCAAGATCCTCCTTTTTTTACCAATGTAGAAAATGGTGCGGGTATTTTTGCGAGCAGGGTAGGCTTAGATAGGCCTAATATCGGTTTGACATCGGCCTCAATTGATAGCCTCATTTTTGGCAGAATGACATGTCCACTCAGGTTTGCAAAGGCGAGTTTTCTTGATACTCTGACATGTAACTGACAATTTGTCTCAGTTTTGGTCTTGGTATAATGATTGTCTATATGGCAACCAAATCGAATAAATAACCATTATGGGTAAAATTATAGGAATCGACTTGGGAACTACGAATTCGTGTGTTTCCGTTATGGAAGGAAATGAAGCAGTTGTAATCCCAAATGCGGAAGGCAAGCGCACAACACCTTCAATTGTTGGATTTGTTGAAGGTGGAGAGCGCAAAGTGGGGGATCCTGCCAAGCGTCAGGCTATCACCAACCCAACAAAAACAGTTTTTTCAATAAAGAGGTTCATGGGAGAGTCCTACTCAAATATTTCCAAAGAGGTCAAAAGAGTACCCTATGGAATCGCTAAAGGTGACAACGATACTCCAAGAGTGAAGATAGATGATCGTAAGTATACTCCTCAAGAGGTATCCGCTATGATTCTTCAAAAGATGAAAAAAACAGCTGAAGATTACCTTGGTACAGATGTTTCTGAAGCGGTTATTACGGTGCCTGCTTATTTTAATGATTCTCAAAGGCAGGCCACCAAAGAAGCGGGAGAAATAGCTGGTTTAACAGTTCGTAGAATTATTAATGAGCCAACAGCTGCTGCCTTGGCTTATGGTATTGATAAAATGAATAAAGACATGAAGCTCGTTGTCTTTGATTGTGGTGGTGGAACCCATGACGTTTCTATCTTAGAATTAGGTGATGGTGTTTTTGAAGTAAAATCTACCGATGGAGATACGCACTTAGGTGGTGATGATTTTGATGATCGTATCATTAATTGGCTTGCAGATGGCTTTAACAAAGATGAAGGAACAGATTTACGCAAAGACCCTATGGCTCTGCAGCGTCTAAAAGAGGCTGCTGAAAAGGCAAAAATAGAATTATCAAGCGCTAATACTACAGAAATTAACTTGCCTTACATTACGGCCACCGAAAGTGGGCCGAAGCATATTGTTCGTTCTTTAACACGTGCTGAGTTTGAGCGTCTAGCTGCTGATTTAATTGAAAGAACAATTGCTCCTTGTAAGTCCGCGTTGAAAAATGCTGGGTTATCAGTTGGTGATATTGATGATGTAATTCTTGTTGGAGGATCAACTAGGATACCTGCAATTCAAGATGCAGTAACCAAGTTTTTCGGTAAAGAGCCAAATAAAGGAGTAAATCCTGATGAAGTTGTAGCAATTGGAGCTGCCATACAGGGAGGAGTTTTAGCAGGCGATGTTAAAGATGTTTTACTTCTTGATGTTACTCCTCTCTCTCTAGGGATTGAAACAATGGGTTCTGTGATGACCAAGTTAATCGAAGCGAATACAACTATTCCTTCAAAAAAATCTGAAGTATTTTCAACGGCTAGCGATAATCAGCCGAGTGTAGAAATACATATCCTTCAAGGCGAGCGGCCAATGGCTAAGGATAATAAAACTATCGGGCGTTTTCATTTAGATGGTATTCCTCCAGCTCCAAGAGGCACTCCCCAAGTTGAGGTTACATTTGATATCGATGCCAATGGTATTTTGAATGTTAGTGCAAAGGATAAAGCCACAGGTAAGGAACAAAAGATTCGTATTGAAGCATCCTCGGGTTTAAGTTCGGAAGAAATCGAAAAAATGAAACAGGAGGCTGAGGCTAATGCGGAAACCGATAAAGATGCTAAAGAACGAGTGGACAAATTGAATGCTGCAGACCAGATGGTATTTCAAACGGAAAAGCAGTTAGGAGAATTTGGAGATAAGCTGGGAGATAAAAAAGCTGCTATTGAAGAAGCACTAGAAAATCTAAAGAAGGCACATGCTAGCCAAGAAATTAGTGCTATTGATGTGGCTATGGAAACTATAAATGAGGCATGGAAAAACGCATCTGAAGAAATGTATAAAGCCCAAGAGGGAGCTGCTCAAGAGGGAGGAGCCCCTGAAGGTGGATCTGCTGATGGAGGATCTGACGATGTAACTGATGTGGAATTTGAAGAAGTTAAAGAGGAAGAATAAAAATTGAATTTTTGACTTAACCCGAAGTATAAAAAGGGTCTCCGAATGGAGACCCTTTTTTTATTTGAATTTATTATTGGGATCAATTAAATCTGAATATTCCATATTTTAGAATGCAATAAATTGCTCGAACCCCATCTTTCCAGCTAATTTTTTTACCTTCTTCAAAGGTTCTTCCGTAATAACTAATGCCCACTTCATAAATACGGATATTTTTTATTCTTGATATTTTTGCTGTTACTTCAGGTTCAAATCCAAAACGATTTTCCCTTAAAACAAGCGATTGAATGAGGTCTCTTCGAAATAATTTGTAGCAAGTTTCCATATCTGTTAGATTCAGATTGGTAAACATATTAGATAAAAATGTTAAAAATTTATTTCCAATAGAATGCCAAAAAAATAAAATTCTGTGAGGTTTGCCGCCGAGAAATCTTGAACCGTAGACGACATCTGCATGACCATTGATAATAGGACGAAGCATATCGTTATACTCTTCTGGGTTATATTCTAAATCAGCATCTTGAATTATTATATAATCTCCAGTTGCTTTGGAAATACCCGTGTGTAGAGCCGCTCCTTTCCCTCGGTTAACTTTATGATAATCATAAGAAATAATCATCTCTACATTTTGCTTCATATATGAAAGTATTAGCTCCTCAGTCTTGTCGTTGCTATTATCATTGATAACAACAATTTCCTTACCCCAATCTTGAGGTAATTCTACATTTTTAATTTTATCTAAAATTTTCTGAATAGTAGACTCCTCGTTAAATGCCGGTATTACAATGCTGAGAACTTTCATATGTCTAAAATTAGACTATTTTGATTGTCATATTTTGAATCTTTACTATGACAAAAGGCTAATACTTTCTATTAAGGCACACAAGTGACAAAATCAGCTGTCGTATAACCGTCGCATAAAGCATAGCAGGTGTTATCGTATTCTATTTGGATGCCTCTTCTTTCTACACATACCGGATCATACTCCTCCGTACAACAACAAGCTACTCTATCTCTGTTGGTTAATCTATCGCAGCTAGTGGTTATAATTAAAATAAATAGAGGTATTAAAAGATATTTCATGATCTTGGAGTTATAATAATATTGCTAATTTATATTTTTTCAAGTAAAGATGAAAACAATGATCTGCGCATTAAAAATTTGTGTAGAGTTTATTTATTCCTTGATTTTCTTAATTCTGATACCGCTTAATGCCAAGGATAGATTGATAATCGGGCTGAGCCAATTGAAAAAACAGTAAATAAAATAATCCCCTGTAGCTACTCCTAGTGTTGCGGATTGGTAGGCTCCACATGTATTCCAAGGTACTAAAACTGAGGTAACAGTTCCGCTGTCTTCAAGTGCTCTAGATAGGTTCTCTGGTGCAAGTCCTCTTTTACTAAATGCTTTCTTGAACATCCTTCCAGGCACGACAATAGCTAAATATTGATCAGCTGCAGTAACATTTATGAAACCACAAGTTATTAGCGTAGATATAATTAATGAAGCACTGCTATTTGCAACACTTAAAAATGCCTCTGTTATTCTTGTTAGAAATTTAGATGCCTCTAAAACGCCACCAAAAGTCAAAGCACAAATTACCAACCATATTGTTCCTAACATTCCGCTCATCCCTTTCGTGCGCAAGAGAGAATTAAGTAATGGATTTTTCATTTCTAGACTTACAGATCCATAAAGACTAGTTAAAATTCCTTTGTAATGGCCAACAATATCAGAGCTCCCACCGACTTCAGCGATTATTTCAGGTTGCACAAAAAATGCAGTTAAAGCTCCGAGGATAGCACCAACACCCATAGCTGCAACGGCGTCAATTCTTAAAGCTATTAATCCAATACTAAGAATGGGTACCAAAAGAAGCCAGGCACTTATATTAAAGCGGCTTGATAATTCGTCCGATAGGATTTGGATATCACCAGATAATAACCCGTTATCAAATCCTAAACCCATAAATGTGAAAACAATTAGAGTAATTATAACTGCCGGCCCACTTGTTAATGCCATGTACCTTATGTGGTGGGCTAATTCTGCTCCTGCCATTGCTGGTGCTAAATTGGTTGTATCAGAGATTGGTGACATTTTATCTCCAAAATAAGCACCTGAGATTACTGCCCCCGCTATCCAAGTGGGAGGAAAGCCTAATGATTGACCAACACCCATTAACGCGATTCCAATTGTTGCCGTGGTTCCCCAAGAAGATCCCGTGGCTAAGCTTATAAGAGCACAAACCACTACGCTAGCTGGTAAAAAAATAATCGGAGATAGAATTTTTAGTCCAAAAACGATGAGAGTGGGAATAATCCCAGATACCATCCAACTTCCTGTCAACGCTCCCACCATGAGTAAAATAAGAACCGCTTTAGTACTGTCTTGAAGGGTGCCTTGAATTCCTCTCCAAATATCATTGGTATTAATTCCTTGAAATTTTGCTAAAACCGCTGCAAATCCTGCGGCAAGCAATAGTATTAATTGGTTGCTACCATCCAAACTACTGTCTCCAAATATTCTAACATTTATAAATAGGGCAAAGACCAAAAAAAGAATAGGCAATAACGAGTAGAAAAGTGAAGGTCGTTTCTTCATATTTGGCAATATAATTATTTCTTCATAGGAAGATTAAGAGATCATCCATGGATTTAAAACTTCAAGAACAGCTATTAATGGAAGACCTTTTACATTGTTGTAAGATCCTTCGATGCTTTTGATGCCGATATGACCAATCCATTCTTGAGCACCATAACCACCTGCTTTGTCAAAGGGTTTATAATTTTCCACATACCATTCAATCCATTTCGAGGGTAGATTCTCAAAGGTCACTAGTGTTAGGTTAGAGCAATTATTCCATATTTTACCATCTGTTGCCCAAACTGAGGTTATAACTCGATGTTCACGACCACTTAATCTTGATAGCATTTTCTGACAATCATCTATATCTTTTGGCTTTCCGTATCGAATTCCATCCATCCAAACTTCAGTATCAGCGGTAAGAAGTATTTCTCCAGAATTTAATGTTGTTAATAATGCATCAGACTTTTGACGAGCAACCCAAGAGACAGTTTCAATGTCATTTAGTCCCGGAGGTGAAACTTCATCTGCCTCTGAAGTTCTTATCTCAAAAGGTATATTTAATATTTTTAGTAATTCACTTCGCCTGGGGGATTTTGATCCAAGAATTAATTTCCCTTTTAATTCTAGAGGTATTTTTGCGTTTACCATATTATATCTTCTTTCTTCATCCAATCACCTTGGATTTTTAAAACTTGCTCTATTAAATCCCTGACGCAACCTTTCCCACCGTTAATAGGTGATATGTATCTGCAAACACCTCTGATTTCAGGAGCTGCATCTTTTGGGCATGTACTCAATCCAACTTGCTTCAGTACCTCATAGTCTGGTATATCATCACCCATATATGCTATATTTTTTGATTCAATACCATACATAATGGTTAATTCCTCTAAGGCTTCAATTTTATTTGAAGCGCCCAGCCAAATATCCTTAACTCCTAAGCCTTCAAGTCTTTCTTTTACCGCTTGAGACTTACCACCTGTAATAATGGCAACTTTGTAACCTTTTCTCACTGCAAGTTGAAGTGCGTAACCATCTTTTGAATTAAAACTTCTTATGGGTTCTTGGTTGGGTAAAGCAAGTACGGTCCCATCAGTCAATACGCCATCAACATCAAAAACAAATGTGGTTATTTCTTTTAAAAGTAATTTGTAGTTCAATTTTCTCTCATTTTAATTTCAGCAATACTACTACTAATAATTTTATAAATATTTTGCATTCTCTCAGGGAGCATTTCTAAATGTCTTTCCAATGTTATTTGATCCCCGCGATGCGCGGGACCCGTCTGAATATCATACGCTTTAGTTGAAATCGCATTGCTAATTGACTTTTCTATCATGGAATCAAAAAATGATGGATTTATTCCACTCAAGGAGCAGTATTCTTGAAGTATCCCAATTTGATGGTTTAAAAAATTATTAGCAAATACTGCTGCTAGATGATACTTACTTCTCATTTCACTTGAATGAATCAAACCTTTTGGGATATTTAGGTCCATATGAAACTGTTCTAAAACAGGAAGCATTAAGGGGTCAAGAACTTCCCAAAAAACAGGAAAATCATGCCATGGAATATTTTTGCCTTTAAAGGATTGCATCGGATACCAAACTCCTGATTTTGCATAAAAAGAAATAGAGGATAAGGGAGTAACCCCTGAACAATGAAAAATGGGAATGGAAATATTCTTTTGCAAAAGACCATTAGCGAAGTTAACTATTTGATCGTCAGGTACAGCGAGAAAAACACCTTTTGCCTCAGAGGGGAAATCAATGGGGTCCTTGATCCAATTTCGGCTTGCTAATTGAATACACTTGTCTCCAAGTCTTGATTTTAATGCATTACCTAGAGGTCCGCGCCCAAGGATAACCCAGATTTGTATCACTTTTTATTTTCATTAATTGCTCGATAAACTCGCTTCCAAACGGCAAGTAGAGTTCCCATACCCATTAATATTGATCCAAGCCAAAGTAAGTTTATATATGGGAATATAAATGCCTGTAATAAAACGAATGGGGGATCTCCATTATTTTTTTCCCATGCTGTAATATTAAATTTACCTTCAGCAGTTGCAACACCATCAAATCGAAATTTCAAACCCTTTTCTTCCAGTTCTATCTCCGAAGTCTGTGCTTCGTTACCATCCAAATGGTAAGGGAGCGTCAGATTTGTTTCACCACCATTCATTGATTTCAGAATTAGATCTAATTCTAGGTCTAAGTGCTCTATTTCTCCTGAATTTTGGTTTATCGAGGCATTTTGAACATTTAGAGTATCGCAGTAAAGTAGATATTCGTTGAAAAGAAATACTTCCTCTCCACTCTCGAGAACAGCTTCCATAGGTTCTGACCAATCTCCATTTTTCTCATTTAGCGGTCTTAAATCTGCATAGCTTATGTATGTGTAAACGTCTCTATTCCAAAAATGCTTTGTGCTGGGCTCTCTAACATTTCCCATCCTAGCGTTAATTTGGATGAATGGATTTAGAGTAAATGCTGGCTTTAATTCTGGACGTTTGAAGTCATCCCATGTTGAAGCACCTTCAGTTTCGTAAAAATCCACATCAAATACTCGGTTATGGCCTTCGGTTCTTTCGTTTCGCCATGCAACGTAATAAGGATACATTGAAACTGTATCATTAAGTGGTAAAAGAATATTTTCGTTTGAGGGGAAGTCTTCATGTATGTATGTTGCATTTGTACTAATAGCCTCTTTTTTCCCATTACTAATGAGGGCTCCTACTAATACTAGTGAAAACCCGAGATGTGCAAGTGCCATTCCGCTGGTAGTCCAACGCCCACGAACGATGCGTATCCAATAGTCTGCATTACTAAAAACTCCGAATATGGAGACGAACAATAGAGCTGCGTATAAAGGATTAAAGAGTTCCAACCCCCAAATACATAAGGCACTTATTATTATCGAAATAATAAATGATGGGAGTATTCGATTGAATAAGGCATTAGGGGTTTCTTTCCAGCGCAAAAAAGGACCAATAGCTAGAAGGCTAGTGATTACAAGAGCTAGTGGAATTTGGAGACTATTGAAATGCTTGGCAGCATCAGCAGGAGGAGCCATTGGATTGACTAGAATCGGTAAAATCCCCTCGGGACCAATGAATTTATTGAGAACTGGAATACTGGTACTAAAAGTTATCTGTGCCGCTGAAATTAATAGGGTCATCGAACCAATGAACATCCAAAACTCTCTTGAGCTAAAAGCTTCTTCTGAAGGACTTTTAGGGAAATTTTTCCAATGGAATAAATAGATAAATATTGATCCAATTGAAAAGAATCCTAAGAAGGTAATGAGTTGACCATTTAGACCTAAGTCAACAAAAGCATGAACAGATGTTTCCCCAAGAATTCCTGATCTAGTTAAAAATGTGGAGTAAAGAACAAGTAAAAATGAGAGTATAGTTAAAAAAAGTGCTGACGCAGGAGCTGATTTCTTATGTTTTACTATCATCATCAAGTGTCCCGCAGCAACAAGTGTTAGCCATGGAACTAAGCTCGAATTCTCAACGGGGTCCCATGCCCAAAATCCACCAAAGCTCAGTGCTTCATAGGCCCATGCACCACCCATTAGAACACCAGTTCCTAATATGGAAATCCCGAAAAAAGTCCATGGAAGTGCAGGAATAACCCATTCATAATATTTTTTTTCTAAAATTCCTGTTAAGGCAAATAAAAATGGAATGGTTACCGATGCAAAGCCAAGAAATAGGGTTGGAGGATGAATCACCATCCAATAGTTTTGAAGAAGAGGATTAAGCCCTTGCCCATTCCTGAGAGATGGCAATCGAATTAGATAATCACGCAGTTCGGTCCAGGGAAGTCCTATGTTTTCTGGTAATTCTCGAATTAAAATAAAAGGAGAAGATCCAATTTTTAAATCCCCGATATATATACCAAGAAGCATGGATGTTAAGAAAACTTGAACCATCGCTAGTAGCATCAAAGTACCAAACTCCCATTTTTTTGCCGTTCCAACTAATACCCAGCCAAGTATTACGTGCCATGTTGTCCAGAGTAAAAAACTACCTTCTTGACCTTCCCAAAAACAAGATGCTATATATTTCATAGGCATCTCCAGAGAGCTATGTCGCCAAACATAATCAAATTCAAACCAGTGGTTAAATAACGCAGTAAAAAGAATTCCGATTGTGCCAAGGACACCGATCGAGTGAAAGGCAAAACTTAACCTGCCCGCCGATTTTATGCCACTGTGATTATATCTTTTTTTCTCACTTGAACTAAAAAAGTAGAGGCTATAAAAAAATACAGTTGCCAAAGCCCCTGCAAAAGACAACGCTACGCTTGCCCTTCCCAAAAAGGAAATAAGACTATGTTCTCCTATATAGTCCATTTTCTATAAGTTTACCGAGTAAATTCCGGTTGTGTCAAGCTCATTGTCGTCAGTATACTTTGATGGGCATTTCATTAAAATTTCTGTAGCGACAAAATTGAGGTCGGTAGAATGTCCCGTTAGAGTGATTTCTTCAGAACGCTCAAAATCCGATGGTTTAGGTTGATTGTAGACAACACTTCGGGAATCTCCATCCTTATCAATTGCGTTAAAAGTTAGTAACGTAGTTTTGGGATCAAAATTTATGGGACTCGCTAAATCAACTTTAGCTACTACAGTAACAGTCTCAGGTTTTTGTCTATCTGCAATTTCAAATGTTGCATAAACACTTGCATCTTCTAGAGTAACCAATAATGCGCCAATCATTATCGAAATAACTAGCAAAAGTACAATTTGAGTTTTTTTCATTCCCTATTTCGTTTTTCCAAACGACTTATTTTTTTATCGAGATATATCAAGTAAGTTATTAGACCAACAAATATTATTCCCAAAACAGCTATGACTACATATATTTTGCCATCAGCTCGAAATGTGTCTGCCATTTCAACGGCAGAGCGAGTTGCTTGTAAAAAAATCATTTCTCTTTCTTTAAAATATCTAAACGATGTCGAATTAAACTAATCCACCATCCAATTAAAATCCATCCAAAAACTGCAGGATAAAAGACCATGCGCATGCCGTCATCTAAATCATAATTTGAAAAGGCTGGATTTCCTCCATTGCCTGGGTGAAGGGAGGCAGTCATTCTTGGTAAAATACCGATAAAAACTATCATTAATACGAAAGCAAAGACATTATAAACGGATGATAGACGGGCCTTTTTTTCTAAATCCTCAATGCTGCTTCTTAGCACGAAGTATGCAAGATAAATCAACAGAGTTACAGCGGTGCCATTAAGTTTAGGGTCTGATGTCCAATATGTACCCCAAGTTGCTTTTGCCCAAATCATTCCTGTGAAAAGACCCAATAGAGAAAAAAGCATTGCTACTTCAGCAAAATTCTTAGCTTTTAAATCTAGGCTTAAGTTTACCTTCCTTCCTTCTTGTCCAGATCGCAAAAATCGTATGCTCTGAATCAGTGAATTTCCAAGAAGGGCAATCATAGTGAACCACATTGGGACATGAAAATAGAGGTTTCTAATAGTCTCATTGAGTATCACTAACCTTGGAACATCAAAAGTTAGGCCTGCATACATTGAATATGCGACCAATATAATTCCGGTTATTTTCCATGCTTTCATTAGGAGCGCCAAAGGTAAGGAAATAGAATAGCTCCAAGAGCTAGAGATAGTCCGCAAAGAGACAATTCCCCAATCCATATCGGATAAATTTGTTCAATGGATTGGCCAAGGAGCGCCAGTTTGCTCGCTCTTAAAGAAACTAAAAGAGTAGGGAGTAAGAGCGGAATACTGAGAATAGACATCAAGCTTGTATTACCATCTACTTTTGAAGCTATTGCAGATGTGAAGCTCAACGTAAAGGATAAAGCTACGGAGCCCAGGCTTATTGATATCAAAAGAGGGAAAAGTGGTGTCTGATGATCTGATATATTAGGAAATCCAACCCATATATAGAATAGCAAAAAACTTAATAACGAAATCAATAAAGTACTAAATGATGTGCTCAAACTTTTCCCAATTAATAGCTCTAGTGGATTAACAAGCTGATTTATGTAGTAATACTGGCCATCATTTGCAGAAAATGCCTTACTTGCGATTTGAAGAGCACTAAAAATGAGAATCATCCACATAAGAGCAAGCCATGTGTTTGCGGTTGGATTTTTTATTAATAACGAAGTTAAAAATGTAACTACTGCAGAAAAAAGTAACGAAACAAACCAACCTGAACTTCTTCGGTACTGTAGCTCCCAATCCCAGAGAAATATGGTTTTTATTGCTTTGGCTCTTAACATTTGTCAAAGGTAATAACTAGTGATGGCAAAACTTTTTGATCTTTTATTTGTTTATATTTAAACAATTCTGAGTAATTATAACTTTTTTGGAATGAATAAAACTTTGTTTTTCTTTATTGTTGTAGCATTTTCAATCACCCTTGGATGTTCGAAATCAAAAGCTCAACCTATGGATAAAGTAGAAAATTTTTATAATCTTTCAGCTCGAACGATCAACGGGGATATTCTCGAATTTTCTGAGCTAAAAGGAAAACGTGTTTTGATTGTCAATACTGCATCTCAATGTGGTTTTACTCCCCAATATAAATCTCTTCAAAAATTATGGGAAGAATCTGATAAAGAGGAATTTGTGATAATCGGATTCCCATGTAATGATTTTGGATATCAGGAGTCAGGTTCTCTGAAGGAAATAGAAACGTTTTGCTCGAAAAACTATGGAGTAACATTTCAACTAATGGAAAAGGTGAAAATTAAATCGAGTCCTATTTACAAATGGCTAATGAACAAAAGTCTAAATGGAGTGAAAAACGCAAATGTTTTGTGGAATTTTCACAAATTTTTAATCGATGAAAATGGCCTTTGGAGTGGCTCTTTTTTACCAACAACATCCCCGAATTCATTGGGTATCAAGAACTTTGCTCTTGGTAAATGAAAAATAGTATTGATATTCTTGCTTTCGGTGCCCACCCTGACGATGTAGAGCTTGGATGTGGCGGTACTATTGTTAAGCATATATCAGTTGGTCAATCTGCGTCGATTATTGATTTAACAGCAGGAGAGCTTGGCACACGCGGTTCTTCTGAACTCCGTGCTAAGGAATCAAATTTAGCTGCAGAAATTCTATCTCTAGAAAGCCGTTTTAACCTAGGGATGCGAGATGGTTGGATTGAGAATAATCAGGAGTCTCAGCTTGCTGTTATCAAATACATTCGTTATCTAAAGCCAAAAATAATTCTCTGTAATGCCCCCAATGATAGGCATCCGGATCATATTGCCGCAAGTAGATTAGTTGTTGAAGCTTGTTTTAAGTCAGGTTTGAATAAAATAGTTACAGAATGGAAAGGGCAAAAACAAGAATCGCATCGTCCTGAAAATTTATACCATTACATACAGTTTTATGATATTCCGGCTGATTTCACAGTCGATATTTCTGATCATTTTGAAACGAAATTAAAGGCAATTCGTGCTCACTCTTCTCAGTTTTTTGATGCATCTAGCACTGAGCCGGATACTTTAATTTCCTCACAAGGGTTTTATGAATCCATTACTGCTCGAGCATCAGAATGGGGTAGGTCTATGGGTGTAGCTTATGGTGAAGGATTTATAACTGAGAGAAGATTGGGAGTGTCTCTTCTTACTGATCTGCTCTAAGATTAGTTAATATCATTAGGGCTTAAATACCATTGCTTTATTTCTTTGGACACTTTTTTTTCATGAAATTGATCAAGCTCTATCGGAGAATAAACTGCTTTTACTTCTGCCATTAACCTAATTAGTTCATCAGTTGAAAATGTTTCTCGGAAAATTAAAGATTTCGAATTAGGGTATACACTTTGAGGCCCAATGCAGGGTGTCGATATCACTTTTAATCCTCTTTCTAAAGCTTCTCCAATGACCATACTAAAGGTTTCTACTCTGCTGTTTACAATTAAAATGTCATTTAGAGTCATTTCTTGATGGACTTGATAAGGTTCCTTGCCGCCGATCCAATTAACATTTTTGAGATAAGCAAACTCAATTTCTAACCTTTGTTTATCGCGACCATTACCAATAATATTGAGAATGTCTTTTGTAAATAACTTAGTGTGCGATTCCCAGGCATTTAAAATACCAGAGATCCCTTTTGTTTTATCTACAATATCCCCTACGAAGAGAAAATTCCTATATTTTTTAGCATTTTCTTTTTGTCTTATCACCTCTAATTGTTTTACATCTGGCTTGATAAGAACGTTAGGTATGTATTTGGTGACTCCATAATTTTCAATTTTTGATTTTAAAGCTGGAGACACAGCACTTCTCATATCTGATATTCTTGCAGTTATTTTAGCTCCTAAAGGTGTCTTATAAAACCAATGACTCTGGTGCTCTGTAACTGCAAAACGAAGAGTTTTTCCGTATATCGATTTTAAACGAATTATTATATACGCTGTATCTGCAGAGCCACCATGAATATGCAATAATTCACACCCTCCAAGATGATTAATTGCTTTAATCACATAATCAAGTTTAACTTTCCAGCCGAATGGGCCTTTTCTGAAAGGAGTATAAAAGGTTTTTATTTCTTGGTTTTCAATGGGTTTATTTCCAAAACAAACAACTGCGATTTGATTACCCAAATTTTTTGATGCTTGAACATGGGCTTTGATGAAGCTTCCATGCTGCGGATCTGAATTAGTTGGCCACATTCTGACCAAGTGAATAATTCGCATTAAATGTTTTTTTTGACCAATTCAGAATTCATTGAAATAAAAATAAGATTATTTTTTTGCTAAAGGTAATTTCATATTGCATGCATTATTCTTAGCATTATATTTGCCCACCTAAATGGTGGTTGTAGCTCAGTTGGTTAGAGCGCCTGATTGTGGTTCAGGAGGTCGTGGGTTCGAGACCCATCTTCCACCCTTAAAAAGCCTCACAGAGATGTGAGGCTTTTTCTTGATTAAAATTGATAAAAACTTTTTTCTGGCTTTACTTCTTTTTAGAAGAATTCGGAAACCTTCCGTAATTACCCATTCCATCATAGTCCATGGAGTCGTCTTCAGGAATTGAATCGTTCGCTTCTCGTTGTTTTCTATTTTGAGTTATAATATTCCAAATAAGAAAATACAGATAGGCTGAAAAGATTACGAATCCTACAATAAACATTTCTGTATTCATAACCTTCTATTTTTTTATTGAGTTTCTTCTCTGTCTAATTGCAATGGCAAATAATAAAATCGTGCCTGGCCAATGAGCTGAATATTGAGCTGATTCCATGTCGCCTGTTAATCCCAATCCAATAGAATATAGCATGCATATAAAGGCAAATATGATTGGGTAATAAGTCGACATAAATGCTGAAATTTTTTCCATGTTTTTTTAGTTTTTATGTTTTCACAAGGTAATAAACAAATATGTTTATTCGATTCATGAATTTATGGCATAAATTCGCGCTTCAAAGATGAATGGCTCCGTAGCTCAGCTGAATAGAGCATCTGACTTCGGATCAGACGGTCATAGGTTTGAATCCTATCGGAGTCACTGAAAGCCTCGTAGTAATACGGGGCTTTTTTATGGACTGACATTGGGTTTCAGAGTTTCAAATGTGATTTGAGTCTATTAAACTTAAATTATAATTATAGTCCAATATAATGACTTTGCGACTCACTTTGCGACTCACTTTGTCATTTTGAGTCTCAGATAAAAAGCTAAAAGTATTCAATAATTTCAATTCCTAATCAAGCCGCATCCCTTTGAGATGTCACTTCCTTTTTTCCAATACGAATAGGGTTTATAGATATTATATCTATGCTCTGATCAACATATTTACATTACCAATTTCGCTTGGTTTGGACGCCCCCAAATTGCTCTTACCTCTGTTGTATTTTTACAGTGTAGAGAATGGATAATCTTCCTTCTACTAAACTTCAGTCACCTAATAAAGATGGACGTCTGTTGGATCAGGTCCTGGGTCTTATGCATTAAATAAGATCTATTACTTTCTCAATAGTTATTGTATTGAGCGCTTTGGAAAGCCGAAAGGCCTGACTTGAGGCGTTAAAGGTTGAAAGCGAGGCGAGAAACTCAGCTGAAGGAAATGACAGTTAAATCTCTACCACTTTGAGTACCTGAGTTGGTTAATGTATAGGGGGCATTAACTAACTTGGGTTTCTTCTTCAGCTCAAAATCTAGCCTCCAGAAACTCAAGTATGGTTTGTGTTGAGTGCGATGTGCGCGTCGCCGCGAAATCGTATGTCATAAGTTGTGGGCCCTCAAAAGTTTCGAAGATTAAATAACAAAACAAAACGTTCTTAGCCAGCCCGCGAACTCTCGTTCAACACAATAATATTTGATACATCGAAATCTCAGTATACGTTATAGCTGTATCTAATTCAGTTTTGTCAATAAGCACGATGTTTAACAGCTATGTTTAACAGCTATTTTTGTTAAACAGGAATACAACAGTCTAGCTGAATAATTAAACTCTTTAATTAAGATCAATAATCATTAGTTTAGAGATTGAATCTCTTATCTCCTTAGATTCATCTTGTTCGTTA
>CAJWKU010000001.1 GCA_913043005.1 uncultured Cryomorphaceae bacterium | reverse complement strand
CGCTATCCATGTTTATCAGATGTGATTTATGTATTCGCTCAAAGTTATGAGGAGTCAGCAACCCTTCATACTCCTTTAGAGTTCTAGAAGCTAACATTTTATTCCCATCTCGAAGAAAAAACTGAGTATAATTACTGGTGCTCTCGCACCTAAGAATATCTTTTATTCGGACGACGTGAAGCCCTTCCGAACTTGAAATTATTAACTTTTTATCACGATCATTTACATGACCTAAAAGAACGTCTAGCCTTGGTTTTGTATTTGAAGCTTTATCAAACTTCCTTATTGCTTTGACTAGTTCTTCAGGGTCAACAGGCTTCAAAAGATAATCCAACGCGGAAAATTTAATAGCTCGTAAAGCATAATTATCATGAGCAGTAACAAAAATAATTGCCCCACTCCACTGAACTTCTTCGGAGGAAATTCTATCCAATAAATCAAAACCTAATTCTCCAGAAAGATGTATATCAATAAATAAAATATCGGGTTTATTTGATAATAAAATATCCCATGCCTCCTGGACTCCTGAAGCTTCAAAAATAGGAGTGACTTCTGGACAAAATAAATTTAATTTTTGCGACAAAGCTTTTCGGCTTTGTGACTCATCGTCAAGAATGAGAGCGTTAAATGACATGACTTAAAGTTACTCCGATAATTCCCAATTTCGTATGAGCGGTAACACAAGCGATACCCTCGTTCCCGCATCCAGATCCTGCACATGAACCTCATGGTTTAATCCAGACTCTAATCGCATGGCTTCAAGCCTTTTACTCAATATTTTGTTTGCGGCACTGCGTTTCTCTCCTTCATCGCCTGATTTATTACTCCGTGAAGCCTTTCTTCCTACTCCATTGTCATCAACCTGAATCAATAATGTTTCAGGCAATTGAGGATGGTTCATGAATGCCATTCTGAGAAGGCCATCATTTCTTTTTTCCTTTAACAACGGCCTTAAACCGTGTAAAATAGCGTTTTCAACTAATGGTTGGATTAACATTGGGGGTATAGCTAGTTCCTTCTCATCTAAATCTGAATCAAACTGAACGACACTTTGGAATCCATCGTTAAAGCGCATTTGCTCCAGTGATATATAGTTTTCTAAGGCTTCCCTCTCTTTTATTAAACTGACATAAGGCTGTTCCGCACTCTCTAGGGTATATCTCATTAATCTTGAGAATTTTTGAAGATACATAACAGCCTCTTTTGGCTGGCGATGCAGGATGTAGGCAGAAATTGACTCAAGAGCATTGAACGTAAAATGTGGATTCATTTGCAAGCGCAAAGCCATACGTTCCAATTTAAGTTTTTCTTTTAACCACATTTTTTTCTCCTTTCTTCTTTTTCTTATACTTGCGGCCGATAATAAAAGAACCATTGATATAAAACCTAAGGCAGTAATAAAATACTCAGGGCGTCTCCATGATGGATATTCAATTTTAACATTGTAAGAAACTGGTGAAATATAATCTTGATAGGGCATTTCAGATCTTACCTCAAGATTATGATCCCCTGGTCTTAAGCGGTCCAAAACTATTCGACGCCCGCCACCAATAGAGACCCATAACCCTTTATCAACCCTATATTCTAAAAGGATGTCATCAGATAAGTTTTCAGCACCCCGAATACCCAATCGGATAACAATGGGCTCACTACCGTCAATTGAGCCTCTATTTACCTCTCTAATTAATAGTCCGGGGTTTAATGTTTTTTTCAGCTCACATTTAACTGACTTAATAAATAAACCAAAAGTGCTAAAGCCTATAAAGTCATCACCAAAGAAGATTTGTTTTTCGCTTTTAACAAATACAGAATCAATAAAAGACTGAAAATCCCATAATCCTTCATTTTCCAAATTTCTTTTCGCCAATTCACAACCTTGAGGTGTTGACATCATTATTCCACCTTCACTAAATTGAGCATTGTATACCCATCCTTTTTTATAAAAATGGTGCCAATCACCATCAACCCATTGAGCAGCTCCATATTCTCCAAATGATATAATTCCAACATTGGGCAAACTTAAAATTCCTATGGAAATTCCACCTAAGGGAGATTTTATGTTTTTAAATGAGTTTTTTCCCAATGAAAACAGACCAACAGAAGTATTTACCCAACACGAGTCTACCGAAATCGGGGCAATGGAATTTATCTTACCTATGTTGTAAGGTAAAGTTCTTAAATCATACCAGACTGATGGAGAATTGATCCGAATTAGAGCATTTTGTTCCGCCAACATGAGACCACCAGAACCTGTCAAACATCCAGTGGTAATTGTCTCTAAAAACAAACCTCCATGAGTGTATAATTTGGTACATCGACCATCCGATCGGATAAACCAAAGTCCACTTTCCCCATATACCCAGGCAGCAGAACCATCTTTTGTTCTCGTATAACTATTGTAGCCTTTTATGTTTGGCTCTAAAACTTCCCAACTCAATTTTTCCCACTTCTCCAATCCATTTTCAGTAATTGCAAGCAATTGATCCCCTAATGGGATGTAAGAAGAAACTGTTTTGTCAAGTATGTGAGTCCATAATCCAGAAATACTTCTAGACCACAGTCCACTCTTGGAGGCAATTATTATCTCACCTCTGTGTTGAGAAATTTGATAGGCACCGTCTAATCCCGGGATAGAATCCTGAAACCACTTCTCTGAATTTATTCCTCGATAATAAAGCTTAGAACTTGTAAGAGCATAAATACGACCCATACCTGTATTAATCACATCAACACAAGTTGCCATACTATCTGGGAAACTAGTGTCTTTTCGTATCGACTTATTCTTTAGAACATATAAACCGACACTTCCCAAAATAAACTCATCAGGACTAATAGAACTGATGGAAGTATAAAAAGAATTCGTCTTCTCATTGTAAGTATCAATAATTGGAGATAGTACTTCACCGTCGTACTTAAATATGCCATTATTATTTGTTGTTATAAAAAAAACTCCAGAGGAGTCGACAACCATATCTGTAATGGATAGATCCTTTAAGTCTTCTACCTCTAAATGCTCAGCAACAACGGCATACTTAAGACTCTGAGCCGTAAGATCTCCATAGCCCAACCACAAAAAAAAACAGATATAAAACCAGCTACTGAAAAGACTCTTACTTCTGTTTATAAATTCCGGCTTGTTCATGGGGAAGTGGTTCAATACTTATTGATTCACAAATAAAGCATTTTTAATCTCAGAGTCAAAAAACAAGAGGTATATTGACGATTGCGAATCAAATAAATAATTTTAAAATCAATTTTATTTTCAGTCCCATTGCTCCCAAAAATTGGGATAACTTTTACTTACTGTTTCTCTATCGTGGATAGATATTGCCTGTCTTAATCCAATTAAGGCCCAAAAAAAAGACATTCTATGATCTCCTAAACTTGAAACATTTAAAGTATCATTCACAGGTTCCCAAGAAGAAGAATCAAAAGAAAAGGAACGATTACTCTCAATATCGTCGACCTCAATACCCAGTAATAATAAAGAATCAATTAAAGCCTTAAAACGGTCAGTTTCTTTAAATGGAAGAGTTTCTAAACCACTACATGAAAATTTTATTTTACTTAAAATCGCTAAAGCCACAGCGACCTGAACAAGATCTGGACATGAAATAAAATTGAGATTGATAACGTCAAAATCTCTTTGGTCACTTCTAACTAAAATACCTTCATCAATATTAGTCAATTTGAAACCAAAAATTTTAGCCCATTGAGCACAAATTATATCTCCTTGAATAGAGATATCACTGAGCCCTTTCAATAGAATTTCTTCTTTTGTAATGCATGCCCTAGCTATCCATATCCATGAATTACTCCAATCATATTCTGGCGGCCAATTAAATGAGTTTTTACAAATAAGTTTAGTCATTTTAACATAAGGAGTGCTTACCCCTTTTGAAATATTTTCAATTTTCAATTTTGAAGACATTAATGGCTCAATAAGAAGTAATGCACTTTCAAATTGTGAACTAATAGAAGAATCTATTTTTATTGATCCTCCTGTGAGCTTTTTCCCTCGGATTCTCCAACTACCGTTTGCTAATAGAGTTAAATCCGCACCTAAATCTATTAGCGCATTTATCAATGGATATATTGGCCTTGCCAAAAGTTGATCATCACCAGTAAGGATTTTAGTTATGCCCTCTCGTGCGGACCAATATGCCAAGCCAAAACGGAAAACCGTGCCAGCTGAGCCAATATTAACAACTTCAATCTCTGATGACAAAAGATTATGCATTGATTTAATATCATCCGACCAATTGTCATTATAAATGGGGAGTAAATCCCCATTTATGGCGCATTTAATAAGATACCTGTTTGCTATGCTTTTTGAAATAGGGAGTTCAACCGTGAGCATAGAGTGTTTTTGCTTTTTGAATTTTCTCTTTTGAAACAAGAGTTAATATCGCTCCCTTTCCCACTCCAACCCAGAGTGAGAAATAAAAACCTTTAGAAAAAGAAGATCTCTTTTTATCAGCTATCATTCCTTGGAATATATCCATATTTTGCAAGTCTAGTCTTGGCCACCATTTATCAATTAAATTTTGAAGTAACTCAACAGATTTGCGGTCTATGATTCCTTCTCCAAAAGCTATTTCAGACTCGATCCACAATCCAGCAGCAACAGCATCCCCGTGGGATATATTATGATCATTAAAATATTCAATTGCATGAGCTATAGTATGCCCCATATTCAGAGAAAATCTATGATTACCTCTTTCGATATTGTCTTTTTCTACTATATCAATTTTCACCTTTGCAGCTTTTGATATCAAATCAATAAATTCACTTGTACTTGAGCAATTAATGCAATCATTCCACAAGGATTTGCTTGACAACATAGCATGCTTTATTATTTCAGAAAAGCCAGAAATCAAATCTTTTTCATTCATGGATTTTAAGAAATTTGGATAAATATATACTCCTTGAGAGGATGAAAATGTTCCGGAAAGATTTTTAAACTTATTAATATTTACTCCATTTTTACCACCAATAGATGCATCGATCATTGAGAGTAATGATGTTGGGATAATTATATGTTCGATTCCCCTCATATAGGTCGATGATAAAAACCCTCCAATATCAGATACAACACCACCCCCTAAACTTATCAGTAAACTTTTTCTGTCTGCCTGATTGTCAAGAAGAGCAAGAT
The DNA here is from genome assembly GCA_913043005.1 of uncultured Cryomorphaceae bacterium. GTDB lineage: Bacteria > Bacteroidota > Bacteroidia > Flavobacteriales > Schleiferiaceae > TMED14. The sequence continues at coordinate 172,322 of CAJWKU010000001.1, read as the reverse complement.
GTAACTGCGAAATGATTTCAAAAGATTTACTTGCTTCTCCGGGCTCAATTTCGATTATTGCTGTTTTACCAATATTTTTTAATTCACCTAAAAAAATGGGAAGACACATTTTATTGACATTTGAATCAGTTAAAACAATAACTTTTGTGTAATTAATGCGATTAGTTTTTAACCACTCATCTAGAGATTCTAAAGAAAATTGACCTTCTATTATAGGGCCAAAAAATGTATTCCATTTTGCCATGAAGTAAAGTTCGTTAATTCTAATGTGACAACTAATAAAAATTCGTCAAGATTTAACTCTTACAAAATAGAAGTAAAAACGATTATTAGATTCAAATTATTGAACCCTTAGTGGTAAGGTATTATATTTGAAAAACTATAATACCCATTTGTTTAATGCCTCTGAATTTTCGAGATACAAGTATAGCTTTTAAGGCTCAAAGCACAAGATCTCTTCAAAGAAGCAAATGGATATTTTTTATCCTCTCAAAGTCATCTTTAGTGAGAATTGGGAAAGGATTAACAATGGTTGCTTTTAGCTTAAGAATTCCTATTAATTACTTGATTCTTAAAACTGTATTTAAGCAATTTTGTGGAGGTCAAACTGTTTCTGATAGTAAGAATGTCATTTCTAAAAATTGGAAGTATCATGTGGCAAGCATACTTGACTACAGTGTTGAAGGTCAAATAGATGAATTAGGGTTTGACCAAACTCAAAAGTCAATTATTGAAACAATAGACTTGGCTAAAAATAATTCCGGAGTCCCTCTCGCTGTTTTTAAAGTAACTGGCCTTGTTAAAGCCTCCTTACTCGAAAAAGTGAGTTCTGGAATGAATCTGACAAAAGATGATTTAGCCTCTTGGGAAAAAGGTCTAGAGAGAATAGATGAAATCTTAGCACATGCGTATTCTTTAGATGTGCCAATTATGATTGATGCGGAAGAATCATGGATACAAAGTGCCGTAGATGATATAGCCAGAAAAGGAATGGAATTATATAACAAAAAAGATGTAATCGTTTACAACACTATCCAGTGCTATAAAATCGGTCAGCTTTCCCTTTTGAAAAAAAATATTGATCAATCCATAAAAGCCGATTATCTCTATGGAGTTAAACTTGTTCGTGGAGCATATATGGAAAAAGAAAATTCTAGGTCAAAAAAGATGGGCTATAGGTCACCAATACAACCCTCAAAATATGATACTGATAAAGAATTTAATGAATGTATTAAATATGTCCTTAAAATCATTGGTAGTCCAGCAAAAAAGAAAGGTATTGGTCTTATTGTAGGAACACACAATGAAGAAAGTACGATTTTAGCAGCAAAAACCTTGAAAAATCTCGGTTGGGAAAATAACGAAGCTCCCGTATGGTTTGCTCAATTATATGGCATGTCTGACAACATTAGCTTCAATCTTGCAAATAATGGTTACAAGACGGCAAAATATCTTCCTTTTGGCCCTATAAAAGAGGTTATTCCATATCTTTTTCGTCGGGCCGAAGAAAATACTTCAGTGGAAGGTCAAACGGGTAGAGAATTATCATTAATTAATCAAGAACTACTAAGAAGGCAAGAAAAGAAAATTTGAGTTTATATTTTTTGCAACTTAATTAAGGCAACTGTATCAACTCTGCGTTCCCAAATCCCATTCCAATGAACCCCTTTGTAGAATAATTCAATTGGATATTGTGAGTATTTAATTTCCTCACGTGTAACAACTTTACTTTTGCCAAAATCTATATTCCCTCTCATTAAAAAAGATTCGATAAATGATGAATCTTGACAGATTTTTATATATTCAGAGGAATGAGAATCTAATTCAATAAGTTTAATTTTTTGATCATTTAAGTCAACTAAAACTCTATTATTGGGTAAATAAGTACATTGAAAATCACGATCTTTAAATAAAAAAATAACTAATAAAATCCCCAGACCCATTCCAATAGCATACCACCCTAAGCGACGAAGGAAATTCATAATAATAGATCTAATTCAGTGAATGGAATGCCAAATGGCTCGGCTATTTCACGATGCGTAACAGTACCTTCATACATGTATACGCCCTCTCTCCAGTATGGTCGCTTTTGAAGAGCGTTTTTTATATCACCATCTTTACCGAGTTGCAAAATAAACGATGATGTCAAATTATTTAATGCAAAAGATGCTGTTCTTGCTACCCTTGAGGCGATATTTGGAACAGAAAAATGAATAACACCTTTTTTTCTGTAAAGAGGGGACTCAAGGGATCTTACCTCGCTAGTTTCAAAACAACCACCATTATCAATACTAACATCTACTATTATAGAATTAGTCTTCATGCTAGAAACCATTTCCTCACTCACAACTATTAAATTCCGGCCATTTACCGGCCGCATTGCGCCAATTGCAACCTGACATTCCCTTAAAGCTTTAGATATAATTTGAGGCTGCAGTGTGCATGTAAAAACATCGTGTCCAATTTGTTCCCTGAGTCTTTGCATGCGCGTCATTGAGGAATCAAAAACTTTTATTTTAGCCCCCATTGCAACAGCAATACGAGCGGCAACCGTTCCAACAGTTCCAGCTCCCAAAATAACTACCTCTGCGGGCGGAACCCCCGTTACACCGCCTAAAGAGTATCCTTGCCCATCTGAAAAAGAATTCAAGCATTCCATAGCTATAGCAATAGATTGATTACCTGCTATTTCAGACATGGATCTGACAAAAGGAGCACGGCCATCTTCATCACGAATTCTGCCGTAGTTAAGCGCTGTTATACCTTTATTTTTTAATGAATTAACGAAATCATAATCAATTGAATTAATTTGAATTGCCGACAATAATATTTGATTTGAATCCAGTAGTTTCAATTCATCAGATGATGGTGCATTAACCTTAACAATTAATGGGCAGCGAAATACATCATTTTTATCCGGTGTGATTAATCCCCCGGCTTCTGAATATTCTAAGTCACTGTAACCAGAAGAAATACCCGCACCTTTTTCTACTAAAACTGTATGTCCTTGCTGAACCAATAAATGAATTCCTTCCGGAGTTAGTGCAACTCTATTCTCTGAAATATCAGATTCTGATGGCAATCCAATCGTTAAACTTTTTTGCTCAAGCGAAACCATTAAGAGTTCCTCTTGAGGCAAAAATCCCGGATTATTAATTTTCATTTCTCATATGTTTCTAGTGTCACTTTTCGAGAATTATTGGATTCTGCGACAATATTCAAATGGTGCGTATTCTCGGGTACTAATTCAGATATTTTATCCGGCCACTCAATCCAACATGGCCGGCCGCTATCGAAATAATCTTCTAGTCCAATATCTTGAGCTTCTTCTAGATTAGATATTCGATAAAAGTCAAAATGGAAAATAGACCCACCAGGACTATCATACTCGTTTACAAGTGAGAAAGTTGGGCTAGAACCTGCGTCTTCAGAATTTATTGACCTAAGCCACTGTTTTATCGCAGTAGTCTTACCCACTCCCATTTTGCCATGAACAGCAACTATCCCTTCAAGAGCTTTTTTATTGTCTATTGACCATTTTAGCCAATCAGCCTCAGAACTTATAATTGTTTCACTTATCACAACCTAAAGATAGCAAGTCATTCCACCTTATCGCGGTGTTAATTGAGCAAATGGAATTATTATTTCCTCCATACTTATCCCTCCATGCTGATAAGAGCCCTCAAATTTTCCAGCATATTGATTGTATTGGTTAGGATAAACAAAATATCCACTCTCTGATGCAAAAACTGCCTTATCTCCAAGGACTATTGATGGCAACCCAATGCTTTTTGGGTCTACCGACAACCCTATGTCTTTGGAACTGAATTCCAAGCCTCGACCAATTTTGTATCTCATATTTGCACTGATATTCTTAGGCCCTTTTATCGGAATGGGTTTTTTTGCTGAAATAGTACCATGATCAGTAGTTACAAATAAATCAAAGCCATCCGAGGCTACTGACTCAATCCATAATCTCAAAGGTGAATTTTTCCACCAACTATGTGTTAACGCTCTGAACCCGCTATCACTATTGGCAATATCTCTTACAATACTCTGATCTGTCTTAGCATGACTAATCATATCAATAAAGTTTACAACGACAACAACCAAGTCATCATTTTTCTTTGATGTCCATTGACGGACCCACTTTTGCTCTGAAGAGTGATTTGTGACTTTGGCGTAACTCCAATTTTCAATTTTTTCTTTTTCCGCCCATTTACTAAGAAAAAAAGACTCATTAGCATTTCTCCCTCCATCGGCATCCATTACATCAGGGACCCAATATTGCGGATATTTATCAGATAACTCTAAAGGTAATAATCCAGAGATTAAAGAATTTCTGGCATACTGAGTAGCAGTAGGCAAAATACTTGCATATAACTCATCTGACTCTATTCGAAATGACTCATTAAAAAAGGGTTGCAATTCCAACCATTGATCTAGCCGTAGGTTGTCAAAAATTAAAACAACTGACTTTTTCCCGGATTTTACATGAGGACTGACTTTATTTTGAAAAATTTGATGACTAAAATCACATGGCGAATCCAAAGAATTAAGCCAAAAAGAATAGTTCTCTGCCCAAAAACGAGAAAATATTCGATTCGCCTCTTCTTTTTGATGATCTAACATTGGTCTCATAGACTCAGCATCTGAACCTGATAGCTTCTTATCCCATTTAATCAGTTCTTTGTAAACAGCTGTCCAGCTCGTCCAAGAATCAGCATCATTGATAGATTCGCTCAACTCCCTAAAACCGCTTTGATAAGCAGAAATACTTCTATCTGAAACTAGTTGTTTTCTATCAAGCAATCTCATTAGAGAAGAAAGAATCTGACGAGGCTGAACAGGCTTTAATAAATAATCAGCTATGTCTTCACCTATAGCTTGTTCCATCAATCCTTCTTCTTCACTTTTTGTAACCATTATTATTGCCAGGCTAGGCCTCAAAATCTTTATATCTGGTAATATATCGAGTCCAGATTGGCCTGGCATATGCTCATCTAATAACACGGCATCTACTATATTCTCGCCTAAAATAGATAATGCATCTGATCCATTTGTAGCCGTTAGGACTTGAAATCCTTTACTCTCCAGAAAAATAATATGAGGCTTTAAGTTCTCAACCTCATCATCTACCCAAAGAATTCGTGTGTTGTCCATATTGATTTAGTTAATTTTACCGTTAATTAAACATAATTTACCTGACATCCAAATGTCCCAAAGCGAGGAGACCAACAAGTTTAAACTTTTCAACGATCCAATATATGGTTTCATTGCTATTCCATCCGAATTAATTTTTGATTTAATAGAACACCCTTTTTTTCAAAGATTAAGACGAATTGGACAACTTGGACTGAGCTCGCTTGTATACCCGGGGGCTTATCATACCAGATTCCATCACGCATTAGGAGCAATGCATTTAACTCAAAAGGCTATTTCCGTTTTACAAAGTAAAGGCCATAATATTTCAAAATCAGAATCAGAATCTGTTCAGATTGCAATCTTACTTCATGATATTGGTCATGGGCCATTTTCCCATGCCCTAGAGCATACTCTGATTGATGATATCACACATGAATCACTATCGCTTATGTTAATGCAACGACTAAATAATGAAATGAAGGGAAAGCTGACAGAAGCAATTCAAATATTCACTAATAAGCACCCTAAAAGATTCCTATACCAATTAGTCAGCTCCCAATTAGACATGGATAGACTAGATTATCTAAAACGAGATGCGTTTTATACAGGAGTTGTAGAAGGATCAATAAATTCTGAACGACTAATTTCTATGCTAAACATTGCTAATGGAGAATTGGTCCTGGACAATAAAGGAGTTAGCTCAGTCCAGAAATTCTTGGTGAGCCGCAGCTTAATGTATTGGCAGGTATATATGCACAAGGCAGTTTTGTGTGCAGAAAATATGCTTGTTAAGTTACTCTCAAGAGCTCATGAAATAGCTCAAATTGATGAGACAATGTTTGGGGGTAAAGAACTTTTATTTTTTCTTGTAAATAGACCTAGTAAAAAGGAATTTGAATCAAACCCGAATATTCTTAATTTATTTACTCAATTAGATGATTCTGATATTTTAGCGGCAATGAAACAATGGAGAAACCATAAAGACTTTATTTTAAGCGACTTAAGTTCAAGATTGCTAGATAGAAAATTATTTCAAATAAAATTTTTACCTGAAAAAATCAACTCAGATAAACTAAATTATCTAGAGAAAAGCATCTCAGACTCAATGGGAATAACTTTAATTGATTCCAGATATTTCATTCTTGAGGGAACTGCAAGCAATTCTACATATGTATCTAACAAAGAAGAAATAAAAATTCTGAATAGAGAAGGGAATGTTATTCCGTTATCTGCTGCATCAGAAATTCTTCCTTTAAGCGTTTATAGTCATACACTTACAAGGCCTTTTGTGTGTTGGCCAAAAGAAATAAAATGGACAGATTAACAGCAACTCCAATTAAATCAGTAAATGTCTCAATATTAGCAAAAGCTATTGGTGCAGAATATTTGGGCGATGATATTGAAATAACATCCTTTTGCACGCTATCTCCAGGAGAGCCGGGAGGAATTACTTTTCTTGCTAATGGTGCATATTCAAAAAAATTAAAAGACACAAAGGCATCAGTTGTCATTATTAGCCAAAAACAAGATTGTCCTGAAAATTTTAATTCTATTTGCTTACGAGTGGATAACCCTTACAGTGCTTGGGGGAAATTACTTTTAAAATTCGGAGAAAAAGTATTGTGGTCTAATAAAGCGATTTCAGAAAGTGTCTCAATACATGAAACAGCTAAGATTGCTCCTGGAGTGATAATTGGAGCAAATTCAATTATAGGTAAAAATGTGATTATCCATCCTAATGTCACGATATATCCAAATTCAAAAATTGGAGACAATTCCATACTCCATTCTGGTGTCATTATTGGCGCAGATGGATTTGGATTTGCGCTGCCGCAATTACCTGAAACATCACTTCAAAAAATATCACATATTGGCCATGTAATCATAAACGAAAATGTAGAAATTGGAGCAAACTCATGCATTGACAGAGCAGTTGTTGGTGCAACGCTAATAGGAGCAGGCACAAAACTTGATAATCTATGTCAAATCGGACATAATGTTCAAATAGGAGTTGGCTGTGTGCTCGCGGGCCAGGTGGGGATCGCAGGGTCTTGTATTATTGGAAACCATGTTCAAATTGGTGGACAAGTAGGAATTGCTGGACATATAGAAATTGGTGACTTTGTAAGAATAGGTGCACAAAGTGGAGTTCATAAAAACGTCGAAAAAGGAAAGACTATCATGGGAAGTCCTGCTATTGATGCTTCAAAATTTCGTCGCAAATTTGCAGCTTCTAATATGAAAGGCGAATAGGTGAATAATTACGCATTATCTAAATCTTTTAAGGTATCTGGCAAAGGAATACATACTGGTGTTGAGACCACCGTAACAGTACACCCCGGAGAAACAGGACGTGGGTATACTCTAAAAAGACTAGACTTACCTAATTCTGACATTCTAAAAATAAGCCCCAAAGTTGTTAGTGATACAGAACGTCGAACAACACTTTCCAATGGTAGCACAACTGCTCATACTGCTGAGCATTTGCTTTCTGCTCTTTATGGTTCTCATATATATGATGCCCACATTGAGTTATCCAACAGCGAAATTCCAATTTTAGATGGAAGCTCTTTACCCTGGATTAAGGCCATAAATATGGCAGGAAAAATTCAAGCAAAAAATCTGATGTTTGGATTAAAAATAAAGCGAAAAATTCGAGTTAAAGATGAATTAACAGGAGCATGGGGTGAGGCTATCCCGTCTTTGAGTCCAAAATTTCATGTCGAACTTAGTCATGATGAATTAGCCATTGGGTCCTCAAAGGCTAGTTTCCTCTATGAAGATGATTACGAGACCAAAGTTTCATATGCCAGAACATTTACACTTGCTTCACATTTAACTCCGCTTATACATCGAGGCCTTCTCAAAGGAGCCAACCCTGGAGCAGGAATAATTGTCATTGATAAGGTCATGAAAGATCAAGAATGGAGAGGTTTGGAAGATTTTGTTGGCATTCCTTTAGAAAGAAGAGATGATGTAGGAGCATTGCCGTTGACATCTTATAGATCCGAAAATGAACCCGCAACTCATAAATTATTAGACCTGATAGGAGATATAGCACTTATAGGACAGCCTATAATGGCTGAGATTCGTACATTTAAACCCGGACACAAAATAAATACATTGCTAGCACAAAAAATCATGGAAGAAGCTGTTAAAAATAAGAAAATACCCACCTACAGTTTAGATTCGACTCCAATTATGGACGTAACTAAAATAATGTCAATTATACCTCATCGACCTCCATTTCTATTAGTTGATAAGGTTGTTGCATTATCTGAGACGGACATTATTGGGGTAAAAGCAATAACTATGAATGAACCTTTTTTTGCAGGACATTTTCCGGGATCACCTGTAATGCCAGGAGTACTCCAGTTGGAAGCAATGGCTCAAGTAGGTGGAATTCTAGCATTAAGCACAGTTCAAGACCCAGAAAACTACCTCACCTATTTCTTGAAAATGGATGAAGTAAAATTTAAGGCAAAGGTTGTTCCTGGAGATACACTTATTTTCCATCTCGAGCTCACTGCCCCTATTCGAAGAGGAATAGTTCAAATGAAAGGAAGGGCATATGTTGGTGAAAAATTAGTTTCTGAAGGGTTTTTTACAGCACTAATAACAAAAGAAAAATAGTTGACATGATTTCAAATCTAGCATCTGTTCATCCTGAGGCAAAATTAGCGGGAAATATAACTGTAGATCCGTTTGCAGTTATTGAAGCTGACGTTGAAATTGGAGAGGGGTCCATAATCTCAAGTCATGCATGTATATTATCCGGTACCCGTCTAGGGAAAAACTGCAGAGTATTTCAGGGAGCAGTGGTCGGAGGAATACCGCAAGATTTAAAGTTTGATGGAGAGGAGAGTCTTGTAGTAATTGGAGATAATACCACAATCCGAGAAAATGCGACGATCAATCGTGGAACCAAAGCATTTGGAAAAACGATTATTGGCAGAGAATGTCTCATTATGGCCAATGTCCATATTGCACATGACTGTATAATTTCTGATCATGTAATTCTGGTCAACAATGTCGCTCTTGCAGGACATGTAGAAATCGGAGATTGGTCGATTATTGGCGGTTTATCAGCTGTACACCAGTTCGTAAAAGTCGGTCCCCATGTGATGGTTGGAGGTGGCTCTTTGGTGAGAAAAGATATTCCTCCATTTATAACAGTAGCAAGAGAGCCATTATCCTATGAGGGAGTGAACGTTTTAGGCCTCAGGAGAAGAGGATATAAAAACGCAAGGATTGAAGAGATTCACCACACGTATCGATTAGTTTATCAAAGTGGATTGAATACTACTCAAGCTATTAGTCAAATCGAAATTGAAGTAAATGAGAGTCCTGAAAGAACAGACATTTTAAAATTTCTACTTGCCTCTGACCGAGGTATTGTTAAGAATCTTTAACAATGGCGCTAGAATTAATAAGTTTAAGCAAATTATTTGGGACAAAAGAAGTTATTCCTGAATGGAATGTAAAATGGGAATCTGATTCCCGCATTGGAATATTTGGCAATAATGGATCAGGGAAAAGCACTTTTTTAAAATTGCTATCCGGACAATTATCACCTAGCTCAGGGAAAATCATAATATCTGGCATTCCAGAAGAAAATTTATCACAAAAAAGTAGTTATTGTGGTCCAGATCTAGACTTATTTAAAAAATTCACCATCAAAGAGCACTTTGAGTATCATAATTCATTAAAGCCCTTACGGTCGGGTAATTCAATCCATGAGATAGGCATTGCTTCCAATGACTTAAATAAACCGTTAGGCTCATTTTCCAGTGGAATGAAACAGCGAGTAAAATTAGCGTTAAGTATTTTCAGTAATTCTCCTCTGCTTCTCTTAGATGAGCCAATAAGTCATTTAGATACGGAAGGCATAAAGTGGTATCAAGAATGTCTTTCCTCGAATTTATCCCCATCAACCGAATTTAATGATCGCATTCTGATTGTAGCATCAAATCATAGGCAGGAAGAAACATACAACTGCACGTCTTATTATCTGCCTTCGGGAAAGACCTTTGTACCTTAGTAAAAACAATTACTATTAATTATGGCTTCTACGTCAGATATCAAAAATGGACTATGCATTCACTTTAATCATGCTCCTTATCAAATTATAGAGTTCTTGCACGTTAAGCCCGGTAAAGGAGCAGCATTCGTTAGAACTAAACTTCGCAACTTAAACGATGGAAGAGTATTAGAACATACCTTCCCAAGTGGAGCTAAGCTTGAAGACATAAATATTGAGTATCGAACTTATCAATTTTTATATAATGATCCTAATGGCTATCATTTCATGAATGTTGAGACATACGAGCAATTTGAAATGCCTAAAGAAGTTATAAATGCTCCAGACTTTTTAAAAGATGGAATGGAGTGCATGGTTTTATTTCATGCTGATGAAGATCGAGCTCTTAGAGTAGAGCTCCCAAGCACTGTTATTTTAGAAATAAAATATACGGAACCAGGAATGAAAGGAAATACTGCCACAAATACGTTGAAGCTAGCTACGCTAGAAACGGGAACTGAAATTAGAGTGCCGTTATTTATTGAAATAGGAGAAAAAATAGTAGTTAATACCGCAGATGGTACTTATAAGGAAAGAGCTAAGTAAATAAACAACTTTCGAATTAAATCATAACACCTGTAATATGGGTGTTTTTTTTTGCTTTAAACAAAAAAACCGCCCTGTCTCCAGGGCGGTTTATTGCTTAACTTTTCAAATATTAGTTAACGTCCCAGAATACCTTATCAGTATCTGCGTCGCTTCCGCCATTGGCAGCTTCAACATTTGTAGTATTTAATGAATACTCATCAACACCGTAGCTCATACGATTTGGAACAGGTCTCTGAGCAACATCTGCGATATTCAAAGTAGGATGGTCATATGTACGGATAGTATTGTATGCCTCATTCCCTCTCATGTACATAGCAAGCCATTTTTGAACACCAATGCGCTCTTTCCATTTTGTATCATCCCACATTACAGTAGTTTGACCCAAATATGTAGCAGCTTCTGCACTTGAAACACCCCATTGGGCCATAGATGCATTAACTCCATTCGCATAGTGCTCTCCTGCCGTTCCAACGACATTCCAACCTCTCTGAGCTGCATCCGCTAGCAAAAAACTAACTTCTGAGAAACTCAAAAAGTGAGCTGCCAATGTAGGAACTTCAACAGCGTCTCCAGGTTGAGAATGAGTATTGTAAGCCGAGTTCTGACCGTAAACACCGCCCATTAGATCACCTAATGAATCAAGGTTTCGGAAATAAACCCCTCTTCGTGGATCTACAAGACCATTCATAATACCTGCAATGGTATTCGATGCACAGAAGTCTGTACGACCTGACTGCACCAAATCATCCCACAAAGGATTGGTATGAGGAGGTGATGAAGTATAACTCATAGAAGCGTTGTCAGCACTAGAAGTGAACACGCCAGCGCCAGCAGCAGTTTCAGCAACTGTTTGAGCAGTAGCATCAACATCTGCAGCGCGCACAGCAAGCTTAAGAGCTAGTGATGCCGCGAACTTTTTCCATGCATTTGCATCGCCACCATAAACTAAGTCAAAAGAACCTAAACCGTTATCGCCAGCTAAAGTGCTATGCGCAGTAAGAATTCTAGCAACTAAATCCGTATAGATTCCAGCAGCGGCATCATACTTTGGAGTAACATCATCGCCAAGTGCCTCAGAATAAGGAACATCATTATGAATATCAACTAAAACATGATAAGTGTAGACCTGTAACAGATCTGCAATTGCCAATTGATTTGCCTTAATCTGCGGCTGGAGACCAGCATCAGCCTCAATCAATCCCTTCGCGTCTTGTAAATCTCTGAGAACGTTGGCATATAACTCATCAAAAGTATTACCATTCACATCACGTTGATTGTACATATAATTGGATTCATCCGTATAAGTCGTTTGAGTCCAGTGTTGAGACCACAACGTAAAGTTGTTGAGGTTTACATTGACAGAAGCTAAGTAGTCCGATAGGTCTACAGTAGCATTCGCAATGAGAGTACCAGCAGGTACTTGAACCGGAGCTTTTGAATTCTCATTCAAACTCGAAAGGTCACTAGTACAAGAGGCAATAAGCAGTGCAGCACTTGCTGCAGTAAATAATTTTTTCATGCTTCTTATTTATTAAAATTTCAAATTAACTTTTACGCCAACCTCGCGAACTGCAGGATAAGCACCAGACTGATTACCCTGTATGTTTCCAGCAGATAAACCTGCTTCAGGATCAGAATATGGATTTGCTTTCCAAAGGATAGCCAAATTGCGACCTACCAATGAAATATCTAATCCCTTAATACCAGTTTGTCCTAGAAGATCAGAAGGAACGCTGTATTGCAAAGCAACTTCACGAAGCTTAATGTATGAAGCATCCCAAACGTGATATTCACCAACACCTCTTGAGTATCCAAGAACATTGCTGTAAAAACTCATATCACCATAAAGGGCATCACCGTTAGCATCTACATCAACAGTATTATTACTGTAGTCATTGTTACCGTCGGCATCAACAGAGCCATCCCAATAAGAAACACCTGTCATCTTTAATCCTCCAGCTCCACCATTGCCATGCACTTGATATGCTGGATCATAGATAGAATTACGAATAGGATTTCCATCAGCATTATCTCCAGCAGTTAAGTCATAGACACCAGTTGCATAACCATAATATGTATCCAATGAGAAGAAACTTCCACCCCATTGCATATCTAATAAAGCACTCGCTGTCCAATTCTTATAACGGAAAGAGTTGTTCAATCCACCATACCAATCAGGATTAATATCTCCTAAGACATCTTTCTCACCTCGCAAGTATCTAACACCGCCTCCGCGACCTCTAGAATAGGTAACGTTGTCATAGACAATTGGGCGACCCTCAGCATCTCTCTCGTGAGAAGTACCGTAGATAACTCCATAAGCCTGTCCCGGACGAGCTTCAATGGTTATACCACCTTGAACACCAGCAAGCTGGAGATTCTCAGCACCTTCGAATAAAGAAACAACTTGACTTCTATTTCGTGTATAGTTTACGTTGATATTCCACTCGAAATCTTTTGTACGAACAGGAGTCAAATTAACAGAAGCCTCAATACCAGCATTGTTAATTACACCCGCGTTCACATACTTGAAAATAGAACCTGTGGTAGATGAAACTCTTGCAGGCATAATCTGGTTAGATGAAGTTTGGTCATAATATGAAAGATCAAAACCAACACGATTATCAAACAACATCATTTCCAAACCTAATTCAGTAGATGTAGTGCTCTCAGGTAAAAGACTAGCATTTGCATTGGTACTTGGCGCAGATGCTAAATTTGCACTTCCAAAGGGAGTACCCATATTGTAAGCATTTGCTAAAGCCTGTGCTGGAGCATCAGCACCAACCTGAGCATAGTTAGCTCTGAATTTACCAAAGTTAATTACATCCGCATCTAACAATTCAGAGAATACTAAAGAAACAGTAGCTGAAGGATAGAAGAATGAATTATTAGCCGAAGGAAGTGTAGAAGAAACGTCTTGACGTCCAGTTAAATCCACATACAAATAATCTTTATAGCCTAAAGAAGCACGTGCAAATAAACCATTTACTCCCACTTGATAAGCACTTTCACTAGGTGCTGCTGGAGCATTAGTAGAATTGCTTAACGCATAGACTCCAGGGACTACAAGTCCACCGTTAGTTCCTGCAGAAATAGATGATACTGCGTTACGACGAACATTAGATCCTAAGTTTCCGTTGAAGGAAAAGTCTCCAAAATTCTTATTTGCAGTCAATACTAAATCGATATTAGTTTCAGATACAGATCGGTTTCTTCTAATATAACCTGGAACATCAACACCACCGACTGCTTGGCGCTCTTCTTCAATTGCAGAGTAAGTATCTACAGAAGCACGTCCCATGAAATCTAACCAATCATTGATTTTATAATTAGTCATAATGTTTCCCATGATACGATCACGAGAGTCATTAGAATAGTTTTCGTAAGACATGAAATAAGGATTGTCAAAATAATGCGGTGCAGTGGGGTTTGCTGCCCCGTAACCGTATGCATTCCATGATAAATTTTTTCCAGTTGCTTCATAAGCCGCTTTCTGCTCTTGCATATCTACTCCAACATTGTACCATTGACGGAAAGACTGATTTGGATTCTTATTAGAATAACCAGTTCCCATTCGTCCCTGAGCACTTTGATTGATGTAGCTTGCAGTAGTCGAAACTGTCAGGCGATCACTCAAGTTTTGAGATCCACTAAAAGAAAAATTGTTTCTTTTTAAGGAAGAATTAGGTGAAATACCAGAAGTTCTGAATTGAGTTGCGCTAACTCTAAAAGTACCGTTTTCACTTCCTCCATCAACAGCTACTGAATTGTTAGTAGTCACTGCAGTCTCCCAGAATGTTGTTGGGTCATTTGCTCCAGCAACGTGGGCTTGTGATGTTTGGTATGTGCTTAATTCAGGGAAAAGTGAATTCCAACCATATTTTTGAAGGTTTGGATCAAATCTCATACCATAAGATGCATCATCTCCAGTTGGATCAGCGATGTCCATTACGCCATCACCATTTACATCATATTCTGTCATTTTTGCTTCAGTCCAAACTCCATTAATAGTATCAGGACCGTAATAAGGACCATAACCTTGGCCATATTCATTCTGATATCTTACAAATGTTGAAGGATTAAAAGTTCCTACAGTGTATCCTGAACCGATAGAGATTCCAAGACCCTTTTTAGCTGAACCTTTTTTTGTTGTTATAAGAATAACTCCATTAGAGGCACGCGAACCATAAAGTGCTGTCGCTGCGGCTCCTTTTAATACAGATACTTTATCTATATCCTCAGGGTTGATATCCATCGCTGCATTACCGTAGTCATATCCTCCACGACCAGTTTGCTGATCTGAGGTATTAGTGATTGCATTCGAAATTGGAATACCATCAACTACAAATAAAGCCTGGTTATTTCCAGTTAAAGAACTGTAACCACGTATTACTACGTTGGCCGAGCCCCCCATGGTACCTGACTGCCTGATATTCACTCCAGCAACTTTACCGGATAGTGAACTCATGAAGTTAACGTCCTTTACTTTGGATACTTCTGCCCCTCCAACTTCTTGGACGGCGTAACCAATGGACTTCTTGTCTCTAGAAATACCGAATGCGGTAATAACTACTTCATCCAACTTATTGGAGGAAGTACTTAAAGAAACATCTAATGTATTTCCACTTACTGTGCCTTCTTGCGAGGCATAGCCCATGGAAGAAAATACTAATACGGCATTCTTACCGGCTTTAATGGAGTACTTTCCATCAAAGTTGGTGATTGCGGCATTATTTGTGCCCTTTTCCTTCACTGATACGGAAGGGACAGGCTCCCCACTTGCTGCATCAGACACAACTCCAGTCACATTCTGCGCTAAAGCAGAAAACGAAAAGAATGTAGCGATGGCAAGGGCGAAAAGATTTGCTCTGCGTTTCATCTAGGTGTTATTTGAATGTTAAACAGGGTAAATATAATGTAATTTTTGTTTAAGAAACAATCCCAAGCCCCTATTATCAAGGGGTTTACTAAAAAGCAGCAAAAAAATTTATAAAATTTGAATATAAAAATATAATTTGTGTATTAATTACACTTATATCGTATTTATTGTACTTAAGACACTTTAAATACTTATTCTAAGACACTTTTTTTCGTTTTTTTAAGGGAATGAAACTCTTTTTTAAATTTTAAATCCAAGAAAACTAAAAGAGAAGCTGATCCCCAAACTAAAACTGCAGCTTTATCCATGTCTAAGAAATTATTCAATACCCCATGACAGAAATATGAGACCAAACCCAACAGGGCGCATATCGCGATACTACGATCGCTGCCGACCTTAAGAGCGTTAACAACCCTAAACCCTGTGCTGAAAAGAGTAATTAAGAAAACTAGCATTAGCATCAGACCTGGCAACCCTTGTTCAGCCATTAGCCCTATATATTCACTGTGAGCATTCCCCCTATTACCAGAGTTAGTTGAAATCACTGTCATTTCCGAAGAATGTTGAAATGGAGCATACTGAAATTGATATGTCCCTGGACCCCAACCTGTCAACGGGCGTTCTTTAAACATCCTTATTGCCGACATCCATCGATTTATTCTCTCTAGATTAGAAGCGTCAGTTGATATATTAGAAATACTCTTTATATGTTCTGAAAAATTATCTGAGGAAACAGTATCATTTTTTGTAAAAACTCTCATCCAATGTTCTTGAGAAACGTACAGGGAGCTGAGCACTATAAAAGACCCGAAAAAAAAATATTTTAAATTAACCTTAAACCTAATGAGGAGATAAACCCCAAGGGCTGCGACGATACTAAGCCATGATGCTCTTGAATAAGAAAAAACTGTTGCTATTGTCAGAAGCATTATTAATCCAGCAGAAAGAACATAACTAATAAGTTTTTGATTTTTTAATACCTGATAAATTGCAAACGGAAAAATGAAAGCTAAGGCCATTCCATAAGCAGTGTGTTCTTTGTAAAATGGAAACATGACCCATGTACTTGTCTGCTTACTGAACCCATATTGAGAGTGAACATAGAGAGTATAAAGGCAAGAAATAGCCAGGCTAATTGCGTAAAGAAGGAAAAATCTACTTCTGGCGGTTTTGGACTCAAAAACATTAAACATTGCGAAAAATAATGGTACTACAAACCAAATATTTGATATCCATGATTTAAAAGAGACCATGGGCATTTCACTAGTGAGGATTGAAAAACCCATCCAACTCAATTGCATCAATAGAGCAACAGATACAGGGTGCTTAAGCAAAGACCATGGAAGCTTCCCATTCTGCAAAAAACGAAGTAAAAGAAAAAAGGTGATTCCTGCTAAAATTGGTTCTGTGGGCAAGCTCACACCAAGATTAAAAGTAGAATCCTTCAAAGAGATAGATAAAGGGGTAATTGCTACTACAAATAATAACAGACTATTCAAATGGTAAAAAGACCAAGCCACGAATAATAGAGCAAATGGTATAGCTGCAAAGACATAGAACTCTAATGCCACTGAAAACCCTACAAAAAGAACAAACAGTGCTCCGGTTATCCAAATTGGATAATTTCTTAAGATGGGAGACTTTGTTTTAAATCTTTCCATGTATTTGAAAGAAGGATAACTAGTAAAGTCGATACAAATGTCGATAGCGAACTAACAACACAAATTAACCATCGAATCGGATATTTCTTTTTATCTGCGGGAATCGCTTTATTCACTCTAAATGTTGCAGGCATAACCTGTCTCGCGTCCACACTTGATTGATTGAGCTTGGTTCGAATCTTTACTTCCTCCTCTTTCATCAAATGCAACTCGTCTCGCAGAGACACATACCTACCGCCATATTTGGCCAATGTATCTAAAACTGCCTTTAACTGGCCAATAGTCTTCTCAGGACGGCCCTCAGCTATGGCAGTTGCATATTGTTCTGAAACAACCATGGATTGACTTTCATACTCATGAACTCCTTTCTGACGGAGCTTTTTGATTTCGCTCTCCATCTTTCCCATTTCTTGACGGACTTTCTTATACTCTTTTTCGACAATATTGTAACCAACCAAGGCTCTATCCCTTTGAATACGGCTCTTTACGCGATCCAATAAATTTGTAATCGAATTTGCTATATCGGATGCTAATTGTGGGTCCTTGTCAAGAACATTTATCTCAACACTCATAAACTGAGTACGACCAAAGGATATTTTATCAGAATATTCCTCGAATAGATCTGTCCTAATAGTTGGACTCGTTAGATCCAAATCATAATGCTCTACAAGATTAAATTCTTTTGTAATAGTATCAAAAATAACATCTGAATTCAAAATCTGAATTAGTTGCTCCGCTTGCTCCTCTGCGCCAAATTCAAGAAAGTCTTGATCTTGATATGAATCTTGAGGAAGTAGAGCTTTTGAAGGCGAATTTGTTGTGGAAGGAAAAACAATAACTGTGGATTCATATAGTGGATCAATAAAAACAGGCATTGACCCTATCGCTCCAGCAAGTCCAGCCAAAAAAGGTATTATCAATAATGGTTTTCGCCATTTGAACAAAAAGTGAAGAAGGTTTTGAGAGGTAGCATCCATTAAATTAAACTTAAGTCCATAAAGATAGACTTCTTCCAACGAGTGATTCTAATTCTTGGATATCATCTATAAAATATTTCATTGCTTTTTTTCGATTATCGGAGGATAATTGTTCAGATTCATCCTTAAAGAGAACTTTTTTCAAAAAGCCCTGGACTCTCTTGGGCAATAAGATTTTTAGTCGCTTTAATTCTAAACGAAGAATTAATCGATTCAAAACTGGAGATTTTGGATCCTGACTTTCATGATTTTTTATTTCACCAAATATCGGACTGCGTTCCACTCCCCAAAATTCACAAACATCGTTCCAGCTTTTTTGCGGACTATTAAAAAAGACCTCATAAATATCTACCCTCAGTAGATCTGCATCAAAATGTTGCATCCAGCGCTTTAAACTCTCAGAATAAAGACTTAAATGATAAAAATTATGACTTTTTCCCCATAAAGATTCGGTTGAAAAATCTTTTTCTAACTCCTCTAAAAAAGAACCCGAAACAAGGCCATATTTTCTAGCCATTCTATAATGAGACCAAGCCCTATCAACTGGATTTCTCAAAATAATTGAAATTTTCCCATTGGGGCATACCCGTTTAACTTCTTCAGCTGCATTTCTGCTCCAGAAATAACTTGTAGAGCATTCTGCTAACTTTTGGCCTGGTCTTGCATGTTCAAATAAACGAGCATAGTGATTTCGATCTTGAACAAAATCTTGATGTACAAACTCTAGTCGATCTTTTAACCAATAACTTTTAGGTAATCTTGGTGAGATGGCGTTAAATTCTGAAGAAAAATTGTTGACGTCAATATCAGTCGAAAAATAATTAGGTTCTTTTATTTTTGACAAAGCAATATTTGGATTTTCACTCATCCAATTCGCGATGGCTGTAGTACCCGCTTTGGCGGCACCAATCAAAAATATATCAGGATTCACCACTTTTTAACGCCAAAAAATTAATGTTCGTATTCCCGTTTGTTTATATCCAATCAAAAGAGCCCAGATATTCCAAAGTATCATTGTTATTGAGGTAGCCCAAGCTGCACCCTTAAGTCCAAAAAGAGGAATAAGTAAAATATTTGCAGAAATATTAATAATTGCAGCATAAATCATGGTATTTCGCGCTCTTTTTTCATTTCCAGTCATATTTAAAAGGTACATTACTGGACCACAAAGAGCATTTATAATTTGACCAAAACAAAGAATTCTGAGAACAGATAATGAGTCTTCAAAGCCCTCTCCAAAAATGGACAACAAAAATTTCCCAAAAAACATTATTCCAAGAAAAAGAGGAATACCCACAATCGTATTTATTAATGAAGCCTTGTAAATAATGGACTGAAGCTCTTTTGCCTTTTTATTTAACCATAAAGATGAAATCTGCGGAGCAATCCTCGCATTGATAGCAAATTGGGTAAAGGTTATAAGGGTAGCTATTTTAAAAGCCACTCTATAATTCGCAACATCTTCCACAGACATGAAATAACTGACTGTCAATGTATCTGACCAAGACATTATCATAAATAATGCCCCTGTTAAGAACATAGATGTAGCGCTTGATGCATGATTTTTTAATGAACGCCAGCTTTTATGAAAAAGAGGACCATAAAATCGAATGCTTATAAATGCAAAAAAAGACATAATAAATAAAAACCCCATAGGTATAATCTCCCGAGGAAACCTCATTAAGAATGGTTCTGTTGAAAGAAGAAAATGATGAGGGAACAGATATATTAAAAGAGAAATGAGCCCTAAGAAAAAACTAGTTTGGAAAACACCATACAATAACCATTGTTTCCTAGCGCGTAAGTATTCAGAGTGAATTTGAAAAAGTGCAAAGAACGGCAAAGTGAATGCGGTCATTCTCAAAACAAGCCCAAGTCCAAAATCATTAAAAAAATCTTCAATGATATCCGCAGATAAAAAAAGTATTAATGCAAACGCTAAAGAACTTAGTCCAACAAAACTTTGAACTTTTCTTACAAAGCCCCAGCCGTCTAGTTCATTCATATTTGGAATTTCTCTAACTGTCAGACCATCTGTCCCCCATTTAGATAGTACAGCAAGAATACTCAAGAATGTAAATGCAACCTCAAAAAGCCCATATGCGCCAGGACCAAAAACATTTATAACTACCCACACAAAAGAATAGCCACCTACCGCGCCGAGTATTTTTAAAAGTAGCACCAGTGAACTACTCTTGAGGAGAGAATTCCAATCAGTATTCGAAAATTTGACAGACATGGGACAAAGGTCATACTTTTGAGGTAATGCCCCAATCAATTACAATAGCTATTAATGGCCGCTGGCTTCTTGCTGGGAAACTAGAGGGTACGGGATGGTATAGTCATAGTATAATCAAGCTATTAGTTGAGTTTCATCCTGAAGTCAATTGGCATATTCTCTATGACCGAACCCCTAAGCCGCCTCACATTTATCCGGGCGTGAAATGCCATGTTCTAAGACCAGCAGCAAGACATCCCTGGCTCTGGGGTTTTTGGAATGAATGGCTTGTTCCAAAAAAATTAATGAAAATAAAAGCTTCTGTTTATTGGTCTCCAGACGGATTATTACCGAGTAGGAAATCATTAAAAGGCAATAAAATAAAACTAATCACAACAATTCATGATTTAAATTTTATCCATAGACCTAATGATATACCAGTAAAAGTTGGCGACTATTACCGGAAAGTATGCCAACGATCTGCTAAAGAATCTGACAGAATTTTAGCAGTATCTGAAACCACAAAAAATGATATAATTTCAACTTATTCGAAAAAAAAGAAAGATATTGATGTGACCTATAATGCTCCCCAGAAGGACTTTACTTCTCTCTCGGAAAAACAAAAAAAGGCCGCTCAAAAAAAATTCGCAAACGGAAATCCATATTTCTGCTTTTTAGGTGCATTTACTCGAAGAAAAAATTTAAAAACTCTTGTCGAGGCATTTAATAAGTGGAGTTTATTGAACCCAAAAAGCAAGCATAAATTGGTTATTGCTGGGAGGTCTCTTCACGACGATGAAGAATTGAATAACGCCTTAAAAAATGGCAAGAAAAGAATTCTGCTTCCAGGATTTATTTCTAGAGATCATTTAAATGATTTTTTTGGAGGTGCGACAGCATTTGTTTTTCCAAGTCATTTCGAGGGTTTCGGCATTCCAATAATTGAAGCTATGGCATCAAATTGTTTGGTCTTGTCCTCTAATTCTTCATGTATGCCTGAAATTGCAAATGACGCTGCACACTATTCGAGACCGGAAAATATAGAAGACTGGATATCAGCTTTAAATTTTGCAATACAAAATGAAGAAGATGTGAAATTGCTCAAAAAAAAAGGTTTAGAGCGAGCAAAATATTTTAAATGGGAACACTCTGCAGATCAAGTTTGGGCATCTTTCGAAAAAATTTTATCTAATGAACGTTAAACATCTATTAACTGCTGGAGTAGATGAAGCAGGAAGAGGTTGTCTAGCTGGCCCGGTAGTGGCTAGCGCCGTTATTTGGCCTGAAGGATTTCAATTAAAAGGACTCACTGACTCTAAAAAGCTAAACGCCAATAAAAGAGCTTCATTCAGAAAAAAACTTGAAGAAATACTTCCAAAAGGAAGCTGGGCAATTGGAGTTTCAAGCTCAGAAGAAATAGATAAAATAAATATACTAGAAGCTACTTTTTTGGCCATGCATAGGGCCATTGCAAAATTAAAACCTAAACCCAATTTGCTTTTAATTGACGGAAATGGATTTAGGCCATATCTAAATATCACTTACCGTTGCGAAATAAAAGGAGATGCTAGATTTCAAGCAATATCAGCTGCAAGTATATTTGCGAAAACATACCGTGATCAAATCATGCTGGAAGCTCATTTAGAAAATCCTCAATATGAATGGATAGCTAACAAAGGTTACCCAAGTAGAAAACATAAGATAGCCATGGTTAAATATGGCTTGTCAGAAATTCATCGCAAAAGTTTTAAATGGCAAAATCCGGAAATAAAAAAAGATTTGGAAATAAATGAATAGAGATCGAAAAATCCATATGGAATCCCTTAAAATTCTATTTATCATAGCGGTAGTATCAATAATTACAAATTGTACCAATAAATCAAAAGGAAATAATAAGCTCGAAACTATTCCTGCAAACGCAATAGTTTTAGCTTCAATAGATAATAAGGCATCGTTGAATTTCTCTTTGATGCAAATGCAGCAATTACCAAATCTGAAAAGCTTACAATTTTTAATTGAAAATATTGAAAATCATTTAAATGGCGAATTCCGAATAAGCTTTCACCCTATTGGAGCAAAAGATTTTCATTGGCTTATTAGTATTCCAAGAACATCAGCTGAATCCTGGCATCCATCGGTGTTATCAAAAGAAAAAGATCTTAAACGTCGTTCATACTCAGTTGGCACAATATGGAATACTGAGTCAATATCTCTAGGCCAGACTGCCAACTACCTATTATTGAGCACCTCTTCAATTCTAACAGAGGAAAGCATTCGACAAATTGAAAAAGGTGGAGGTCAAGATTCCTACAAATCTTTTGAGGACCTTTCCTATGAATTGTTAAACAATGATTTCATAACTATTTCCAGCAATGACGATGCCAATAACCTGTCGGTTTTTTATCCTTTTTTTAAAAGAAAAGGAATAAATGATAGACTTCGAAAATATCGTTTAGATCATAATAAAAGTCTTTCTTGGAATTTTTTGGAAGCTAAAGATAGTAGCTCTTTCGTTGCTATATCTGATGAATTCGATATTTCTAAAACCTCCTTGGGTTTTTTAAAACATTCTTTACCAGTTTCTTTCCCCGGATGGAGATGGATGGTACCTGAGCTCAATTGGGGAGCTTGGATTATATCTGATTCGGAGTTTTTGTTTAATGATAAAACCATCTCGTCGCAGGTATTTGGAGAGCTGTGCTTCAAAGGATACAGGAATAAATCCTGGAAAGCAAATGTCTATTATTCAAAACATGAAAAACTATTCATTCCCAATTGGACAAGCTCAAATAAATTTGAAATTAAACACTTGAATCAAATAGCTAACCCATCAGTCGATCAATACTTTAAAAGTTTTGGGCCATTTTTAGTTTCAGTAATTGACAGTAATCAGTTTAATCGTTACGCATCATTTCTTGAAGTTATCAGGACAGATATCCAAGAAAAGCAATACCAAGAGGCAATTCATTGGCTTCAAAGTCAACCAGCTGAAGCCAATGCTTGGTGGGTATCAAATACAATGATCAAAAACAGCGTTGAGATACCTAGTCAATGGCAAGGTCTATCATTGCAAATTTTGAATGGTAATGGAATCTGGTGTGCTTCTTCTACGGAGCAGAATAATTAAACAATACTACTCTAATTTAATAAGATCCCCATTTTTTGGTTGGTATCCAACTGCCCAATTATTGAGGCGGTATAAAACACTTAATTGAATTGAATATAATTGGGAGACAAAATGAGCATTTTCATCTTCACTTAATCTATGGGTAGAAAATTCTCTGAGTTTACGAGAAAATGATTTTCCTTTTCTCTCAATATATATTCGATCCCCCGCATTAATCTGAGAGGAAAATGTCAAATCATTCAAACGAAGTAAACGATTGATTGAAAGACCATTCTCTAAAGCAAATGACTCAATGGATTCATCTTCTTTTAAGACAACATAACATGGCCCATTTGGGCTGAGCATTAAGCGATTAATGTATTTATTCCTTTTAGATTTTATCTTTTTTATAGCCGTATCAAACGTATTTAAATTATTATCTTCAATAATACTAATCAAACGAACTGCATACTCATTGTTTGTGGCATATCCAGCATCCTGTAACCCTCTCGCCCAAGATTTAAAATCTCGAGGGTCCAAAACAAATAAATGATCATACCTGCTTCTAGATGCAAGAAATAAACTATGATCACGGAAGCTCTTTTTAGGTCTAGAATATGCCCGAAAACATTCATCAAGCAGGTCATCATCAGCATATATAGTTTTTCCATCCCAATTCTCATGACACTTAATTCCAAAGTGATTATTTCCATCCCTTGCCAAACGACTATTTCCATTACCACTCTCTAGGATTCCTTGAGCCAAAGTTATAGATGCAGGAATACCTGATCTATGCATTTCTCGAATTGCCATTTTGTGATATTTATCAATATAATCCGACCGAGAAATTAATGCCTGAGCGAAAAGACTTTGACAAAAAAAATAACTTAAAAAGATGAAGGAAAATATTGCTTTCATAAATAGATTTCGGGTCTCAAGATATTGAATTAATTATATCTTTAAATATTTGAAATTTAACGTATCCAAAAATGTCGTTGAAAAGAATGAATGAGCCCAATTCAGAAGACTACTATTTTAATTCTGAAGGTCTAATGGTCTTCACTGAACAACATCACCTTAAAAGAGGTTATTGTTGTAATAGTGGATGTAAACATTGTCCCTACAAAAACGATGCGAATCAATAAAAAGCTAAAAATAATGAATGAATTTCAAAAGGATATTTTAACTGGAATTCCAAATTATATACCTAAACATCTTGGTCATGACCCACTCGTTTCGCATGCTCCCAGGAGAAAAGACGTCCTAGATCATCAAGAAAAACAACTTGCCTTGAAGAATTCTTTGAGATACTTTGATGTTAAATATCATTCGGAACTAGCAAATGAATTCGCACTTGAATTAAAGACATTTGGAAGAATTTATATGTACCGATATCGTCCAAAATATAAAATGCACGCACGTCCCTTGAGCAGTTATCCTGCAAATTGCGATCAAGCAGCTGCGATTATGCTCATGATACAAAACAATTTAGATCCAGCTGTTGCGCAACATCCTCACGAGCTCATCACTTATGGAGGAAATGGTGCTGTATTTCAAAATTGGGCTCAGTATCTCTTGACAATGAAATATTTGGCCGAAATGAACTCCGAACAAACCCTTCATATTCATAGTGGACATCCTCAAGGTCTTTTCCCATCAAGCAATCAAGCCCCAAGAGTAGTGGTTACAAACGGAATGATGATTCCGAATCATTCAAAGCCTTTAGATTTAGAGAAATATAATGCAATAGGAGTTACTCAATATGGACAAATGACAGCAGGAAGTTATATGTATATCGGACCGCAAGGAATTGTTCATGGAACAACAATTACTCTTATGAATGCCGCGAGAAAATTTACTGATGGAAAACTTGAAGGTAAAATTTTTGTTACCGCTGGATTAGGAGGCATGAGCGGCGCTCAGCCTAAAGCAGCATCCATAGCTGGTATGGTAAGCATTACCGCAGAAATAAATAAAACTGCAGCATTAAAAAGACAAAGTCAAGGATGGGTGGATGAAATTCATTTCGAAGTAAATGCTGCAATTAACTCCGCCTTAGAATCTCAAAGGGAAAAAGGAAATAAATCCATTGCTTTCATAGGAAACATAGTAGACTTGTGGGAAGCCTTAGTAGAGAAAAATGTCTCTGTAGATCTAGGGTCAGATCAAACATCGTTACATAATCCCTGGGCCGGAGGATATTATCCACAGGGTTACAGCTATGATCAGGCAAATGAGCTAATGGTATCCAACCCTAAGAAGTTTAGAGTGGAAGTAGAATCAACCCTTAGAAAACATATTGCAGCGATTAACCATCTACACTCAAAGGGTATGTATTTCTTTGATTATGGTAATGCATTTTTATTAGAATCAAGTCGCGCTGGAGCTGATGTTTTAGCAAAAAATGGAGTTGATTTTTCATATCCTAGCTATGTGCAAGATATATTAGGACCGTTATGTTTTGATTTTGGTTTTGGACCCTTCAGGTGGGTCTGCTCGAGTGATAAAAAAGAGGATTTAATTGCAACAGATAAAATAGCTGCAAACGTCATAAAGAAATTACTTTTAAGAGCACCTGAAAATATCAAAATGCAAATGGAAGACAATCTAAAATGGATAGAGAATGCACATGATAATGAGTTAGTTGTTGGTTCAAAAGCTCGAATACTTTATGCAGATAGCATAGGACGAATAGCCATTGCAGAAGCGTTCAATAGTGCGATCAAAAATGGTGAAATTGGTCCAATAATTATAGGCAGAGATCACCATGATGTAAGCGGTACAGACTCGCCATATAGAGAGACATCTAACATTTATGATGGCTCGAAATTCACTGCTGACATGGCAGTTCACAATGCCATTGGTGATTCGTTTAGAGGAGCCACATGGGTTAGCCTCCATAACGGTGGAGGTGTTGGATGGGGTGAAGTAATAAACGGAGGTTTTGGGATGCTCCTAGATGGCAGTGATGAATCGGAAAGAAAACTAAAATCTATGCTTTTTTATGATGTTAACAATGGAATAGCAAGACGGGCATGGGCAAAAAACCCAGAAGCATTAATTGCAATCGAAAGAGAAATGCAGAGAGAGTCATCTCTTAAGGTAACGATACCGAATATTGCAAAAGATGATTTAATAAATTCTACCATAGATGAACACTTTTGATTAATTTCGCGAATATGAAAAAATATAATTTGATAATCGCAAGCTCTTTTTTACTCTTACTTGCATCTTGCAGTGCACCAGTTCAAAATTCAATCGAGACAAGTGCAGATGGTATGAAAATTGGCTTCGTTCGTTTAGATAGCTTAACTCAATTGTATGACTATCACGGTGAGTTAGTAGAAGAAATTGAAGCAAAGGCGAAGAAAATGGAAGCTGAACTCATTCGAAGCCAACAAAATATTCAAACTGAATACGAAGTGCTTCAGAAAGCTGCACCTAGTTTGTCTAAGATAGAGCTCGAACGAGCACAAATGGATTTTCAAAGAATTCAACAACAGTACCAGGCTCTCGAACAGCAAAGATCTGGCGAATTGCAGCAAGAGGAGATAGCAATGAATAATATTGTTAAACTGCAAGTTGACAAGGCAATAGAAAAAATGAAGTCTGAAAAAGACTTAGACCTCGTTTTCATTTATGAGACTAATCTTCTTTACGCAAAGGAAACCATGGACCTGACAACCGAACTAGCTAGCTATTTAAATGAGCTAGATCGACCTGATTCAATGAAGTAAAGCCTTTTTAAATCATTTCTCCTTCGCTTCGTCTAAAATAGCACGTGAAATCACCATTCGTTGAATTTCAGATGTGCCCTCATAAATTTGGGTGATTTTAGCATCTCGCATGAGCCTTTCTACATGATAGTCTTTTACAAAACCATATCCTCCATGTATTTGAACTGCTTCAACTGAAACCTCCATAGCAACCTCAGATGCATATAATTTTGCCATTGCTGATTCTGTCACGTAAGGCATTCCTTGATCTTTTAACCAAGCCGCCTTTAAAACTAAAAACCTTGCAGCTTCTACTTTTGTCGCCATATCCGCAAGCTTAAACGCGATGGCTTGATGATCTCCAATTATTTTATTGAATGATTTCCTTTCTGTAGCATACTTTGCAGAAATCTCTAAAGCCCCTGATGCTATTCCTAGAGCTTGAGCTGCAATTCCAATTCTACCCCCAGACAATGTTTTCATCGCAAACTTGAATCCAAAACCCTCATCTCCCACTCTATTTTCTTTAGGGACTTTTACATCTGTAAACATCAATGAATGAGTATCGCTTCCCCGAATCCCCAGTTTATCTTCTTTTTTTCCTATCTGAAAACCTGGCATTTCCTTCTCAACAATTAAGCAATTAATACCTCTATGTCCTTTTGAAACATCAGTTTGAGCAATAACAAGATAGATTGAAGCACTCGAACCATTTGTGATCCAATTCTTTGTTCCATTCAATAAATAATGATCTCCCATATCTAAAGCCGTGGTTTTTTGACTAGTTGCATCACTACCGGCTTCGGGCTCGCTCAAGCAAAATGCCCCAATGACTTCTCCCGAAGCAAGTCTAGTAAGATATTTTATTTTTTGATCTTCAGTTCCATACTTTTCTATACCCCAACAAACTAAAGAATTGTTGACACTCATTATCACCGCAGAGGAAGCATCGTATTTGGATATCTCTTCCATGGCCAAAACATATGAGACAGTATCCATTCCGCCACCAAGGTATTTTGGGCTTGTCATCATCCCAAGAAAACCCAATTCTGCCATTTTCTTAACACCGTCAGTTGGGAATTTCTGTTCATTATCACGTTCTATTACTCCAGGTAATAATTCATTTTGTGCAAACGACCTTGCGGAGTCGCGTATCATCAGATGCTCTTCAGTCAATTCAAAATTCATGGTAAAATTGGGTTGCATTCTTGGTTCATTACAAAAATACAACCGAAGAACCTCTGGTTGTGTCAATTCCAACTCATCTATTATGATTTAGTAGATTTGAATGATGACTAACAGGCTAACAAACTCAGTTTATTCGGAATTTAGATCAAATATGCATAGCCCAATCATTGCACTTGGATCTATGTCTGGTACTTCGTTAGATGGTCTTGATTTAGCTTTAGTCAAGTTCACCCCACCATCAAAAAAAATTAATAGATGGAGATTCTCCATTATTTCGAGCAATTTTATCTCATATTCAGGAACTCGTTGGGAAGATGATCTGTTAAAAGCTTATAAAGCCAATGCTAATGAGTTGGATAAAATATCTAGAAACTATTCTAAATGGGTCAGTTTTAAAGCCAGTGAATTTATTAGTTCATTATCACATGACTTGCCAGAGGTATTTTGCAGTCATGGACATACCGTTAAGCATAGTCCAGAAAATGGGGTGACTCAACAAATCGGAAATACCCATGAATTAACAACTCATCTAAATATTCCAGTCGTCTGTGATTTCAGAAGTGCTGATGTCCGAAGGGGTGGACAAGGAGCTCCACTTGTTCCGATAGCAGATAAATTATTATTTAGTGATCAACCTATATGTCTGAATTTAGGAGGTTTTGCAAATGCCAGTTGGGATGAAAATGAATTGAGGCTAGCAGCAGATTTGGGCCCTTGTAATATCATATTGAATGAATTGATGCGTAAAATGGGTAAACCCTATGATGATAAAGGTGAACTATCTTCAAGAGGGCAAATTGATCCAAAAACATTAGAAAAATTAAATAATTTATCCTATTACTCCTCTGAATTACCTAAAAGCCTGAGTAGGGAGTGGGCAGAAGAAAATATCATGTTAGAAATATTACGCATTCCAAAAATTGAGGACGCCTTAGCTACTGCCGTAGAGCATGCAGCCTGGGCAATAAATTTTGGTTTGGAAAAATTACATTCAGAAAAAATATTTGTCACTGGTGGCGGGGTATGGAATACTTATTTGATGAAGAGAATTGCCTTTTATTGGAAGAAAGAGATCCAAATACCTGAAAAACAAATTGTTAATCAAAAAGAAGCCTTATGCTTTGCTTTCTTAGGAATTAGGCGCCTTAGGGGTGAAATAAACATCCTTTCATCGGTTACTGGAGGTGGTAAGGATAGCTGCGATGGCACAGTGTTTGAAAAAAACATTTAATTAAGTACTAATCTAAAGAATTAGAACATTATTTTTACATGGCTTTAAAAGATTACTTTACTCAACATGTCCTAAATTAACAATCATATGTATTTATTGATGATAATCGTTTTCATACTAGGATATGCAGCCATTGCTTTTGAACACAATCTCAAAATAGACAAAGCTGCCGCAGCATTGGTTACTGGAGTTCTGTGCTGGGTTTTTTTTGTTTTTGGGGAAGCGGAAATACATCAAATAGAACATGATCTATTAAATCACATAGGTGAAATTTCAAGTATCCTTTTCTTTTTACTCGGTGCAATGACCATCGTAGAACTGATTGATACTCATGGGGGATTCAACATTATTACTGATAAAATAGCTACCCAAAATAAAGTAATAGCATTGTGGACAATATGCTTAATGACGTTTTTCTTTTCTGCAATACTTGATAATCTTACTACTTCAATTGTAATGATTTCGCTACTGAGAAAATTAATTAAAGACAAACAAGTCAGATGGCTTTTTGCAGGAATGGTTATTATTTCTGCAAATTCAGGGGGAGCTTTTTCACCAATTGGTGATGTCACGACAACAATGCTTTGGATTGGTGGACAAGTATCTGTTTCACATATCATCTCATCTTTATTTTTACCATCTATAGTCTCTCTTTTAGCCCCATTATTATTCCTGAGCTGGAAATTAGACGGTAAAATACAGCAACCTGAAGTTATTGACTCAAAGAAAAATCAAGCAATAAGTACAAGAGAACAATCAAGTATCCTTGCAATTGGAGTACTGGGATTAATTTTCGTTCCAATTTTTAAAACAGTAACACATCTACCTCCTTTTATGGGAATGATGTTTAGCCTCGGAATATTATGGCTTGTTACAGATTTCATGCATCGGAAAAAACCTTTTGAAATTAGACGCAAATTAAGTGTGATAGGAGTTTTTAAAAAAGTTGATATTGCATCTGTATTATTCTTTTTAGGGATTCTATTAGCTGTAGCTGGTCTTCAGAGCGGAGGGCAACTAAATGATATGGCATTGGGTTTAGACAAAACATTTGGAACGGATTCTGAAACAGGTATTTACGTTGTAGGTAGTCTCATAGGTCTACTTAGTGCCATTATTGACAACGTTCCACTAGTTGCAGCAGTCATGGGAATGTATGAATTAGTCCCTGGGACACTCTTCGCTCAAGATGCACTTTTCTGGAATTTCTTAGCTTATTGCGCTGGAACTGGAGGCTCAGTGCTAATAATAGGATCAGCTGCCGGCGTTGCTGTTATGGGCTTAGAAAAAATACCGTTTGGTTGGTACTTAAAAAAAATTAGCCTCTTGGCTTTATTTGGATATATATGTGGGATTCTGGCCTATGTTTTACAAGCTTGGGTCATAAGTACGTTCAATATCATTTAAATCAGAGATTAACAATTCACAAAGCACTAGGTTTCTGTGTTAACTTAAAACAAAACCCCTTTTATGAAAATTAACTTTCTCCAAATTGAAATACCCGATGAAATTATTGACTCGAAAGGATTGAATTCACTGGAATCTGTGCCAAATGAAGAAACATTGAGTATAATAAGCCTAATGATTTCGGGAGGAATAGGGGCACAAATTATAATGTCTTTAATGGTTTTATTGAGCATCTCAATGATTTATATTTTTGTGAGTCGAATGGGAGCATTAAAGAGAGCAAATGCTATTGACCCCGAATTCATGAAAGATATCAAAGACTACATATCCTCTGGCAACCTAGAATCTGCCGTGAAATTATGCGAACGCTCTGATAGCCCAGTTTCAAGAATGATAAAAAAAGGCATTTCCAGAATTGGCAAGCCTTTACAAGATATTTCAGCATCAATAGAAAATCAGGGAAAATTGGAAATTCAACGTCTGGAAAGAAATCTACCATATTTAGCCACAATTGCGGGAGGCGCTCCAATGTTAGGTTTTTTAGGAACGGTAATAGGAATGATTTTGGCATTTAAAGAAATGGCAAATGCCGGAGGTGGAGTTCAAGTTGATATGCTCGCAGAAGGCATTTATGTAGCAATGACCACAACCGTAGCTGGACTGATAGTTGGGATTTTTGCTTTTTTTGGATATAATTATTTAGTTATGAGAGTTGAGTCTGTTATCTATAAAATGGAGGTAAGTAGCACCGAATTCTTAGACCTTTTGAACGAACCCATTTGATGGAATTTCTATGAATCTAAGAAACAGAAGTAAAATATCAGCAGAATTCAATATGTCTTCCATGACTGACTTGGTTTTTTTGCTTTTAATTTTTTTCATGCTAACCTCTACATTAGTCACCTCCTCAGCTTTAGACGTAATTCTGCCGAAGAGCAAGGCCAAAACTGTTAAGAAATCAACAGTGACTGTCACCATAAACAAAGATCTTAAGTTGAGTGTTAATGATGATTTAGTCTCAATTAATGACTTAGAAATTTCAATATTACAATATGTTTCTAATGACCCAGAAGCTGTTTTAATTTTAAGAGTAGATGAATCTGTACCGACGGGAGAAGCTGTTCGAATAATGGATATTGCATACCGAAATAAGATAAAAATGGTTTTGGCAACTGATCCGAAATGAGTAACTACAGTAAAAAGGAGAAAAATGACCGCAGAAGAGGATGGGCAGCAACGCTTTCAGTCCATTCCTTGTTGTTTGTTTTATTTACCTTTTTCGGCTTAAACTACCAGGACCCCCCCCCAGAAATGGGTATTCCCATAAATTTTGGATATGATGAAACAGGATTTGGTGAAAATTTCAATTCAACACCAGAACCAGTCATTACAAATTCAACACCGGATTTAACACCATTAGAAAGTGAACCTGTTGTGACTCAAGATATCATAGAATCAATAGGTTTTAACGAAGTAGTTAAAAAACTTGAACAAGTAGATCAAATAAAAGAAACCGAAAATATCATTGATGAAATTAAACCAGCAGAGCCTAAAATAGAGAAGCCGAAAGTCGCAAGCGAATTAAGTAATAGACTTAATAGTAGTTTTGGATCAAAATCCACAGATGAAAAATCTAATGCTGGTGAGGGGAGATCGAAAGGGACTGGTAATGAAGGTCAACAGAACGGTAATCTGAACACTTCTGGAAAAGGTGGGTCTGGAGTCTTAGGGTTCAGCTTAGGCTCAAGAAAATCTCTCTCTAAACTTTTAATTGATGGTGATTGCGGAGTAAACGGGGTTCTATTTTTAAACGTATGGGTTGATAACAACGGATTCCCTTATCGAATAGGTAATCAATCCATAAAAGGAACCACTATTACAGATAATCTTGACTGCGCTATAAAAACAGCAAGGGAATTATTGAAAAAAGCACGCTGGGAAGCAGATTATAAAAAAACCTATGCGCAGGGCGTTAAAATAGCAATCCGGATACCGTTTACGTTATAACTTCAATTGAACCAATACGAAAGAGTAATTGATTGGCTTTTTAAGCAACTACCCGTATATCAAAATTCCGGGCCAAGAAATTATAAAATAGATCTTAAAAAATCATGGTTGCTAATGAAAACTTTGGGGCATCCCCAAAATAAGTTTCCATCTTTTCATATCGCTGGAACAAATGGAAAAGGATCAACTTCGCATATGCTAGCAAGTATATTGCAAGCTGAAGGTTATAAGGTGGGTTTATATACCTCTCCCCATTTATTAGACTTTCGCGAAAGAATAAGAATTAATGGTGAATTAATTTCTAAGAAAGAAGTAATTGATTTTATTGAGCAATATCAAAACCAAATTAGCAACATCGAGCTGAGTTTTTTTGAATTAACTGTAGGTATGGCGTTTTCCGCATTTGAAAAAGCTCAGGTCGATATTGCAATTATAGAAGTTGGAATGGGTGGTCGTTTAGATAGTACAAATGTCATAACTCCTATGGTAAGTGTAATAACCAATATAGACCTAGATCATATGGAATTTTTGGGAAATACAAGAGCAGCAATAGCCATCGAAAAAGCGGGTATTTTTAAAAAAAATATTCCTGTTGTAATCGGACAAAAAGATAAAGAGACAGAAAAAGTTTTTCTGAGAAAAGCAAAAGAAGTAGGTACAGAAATTATTTGGACCGAGAACAATAATTTCCCGATTTATGAAATGGACTTACTCGGTGATTATCAGATCGAAAATCAAAGAACTGCACTAACAGTTTTGCAATCCCAAAACAAATTTAAATGCAGTGATAATTCTATAAAAAAAGGACTTAAAAACGTATCAAAATTCACTGGGATTTTAGGGAGATGGCAGATTATTAATGATTCCCCTTTTATAGTTATTGATTCTGCCCACAACCCGCACGGAATGTCTTCATCGATGAAGCAATGGCGAAATATCCTAGCAAATAAGTCCCGAGGATTTATGATTTTAGGTGCTGTAAGAGAAAAAAATTTAAATTCGTTTTGGGATAATATACCAAAAAAATGTATTCTCTATTTTACTAAGCCTAGCATTCAAAGAGGTCTTCCTGCTCACGAATTATATTTAGCGGCAAAAGAAAATAATTTTTCGGGCACAGCATGTGATTCTTTTTCTGAGGCATTCCAAAAGGTTAAAACTCAATTAAAAATTAATGATGCCTTATACATTGGAGGAAGCACATTTCTTGTCGCTGATGTGCTTAAAATGAGGAAAAAATTCTAAAATCTCCAACCCAGACCTGAATTCAAACCATAAGTGAAATTGGGAAGATCAGATCCTCCTGGATAAGCATCATAGTTAATGTTTGATGAAATCACCAAATTCAATTTAGGAGATATTGGAGTTGAAAATCTTGAATTCAGAACTAATCTCACATCCTCCCATCGTCCAAAAGCAGGTTGATAATAAGCAATAGAATTCCATTGATATTTATCTGCAAGCCTAATATCTAGTGACACATAGGTACTCATCCTGAATAAACTTTCTAACTTACCGGAAGATTCTTGATCAATCTCGTACATCACTAAAGGCGAAATATAAAAACTAACGGATTTAGTTTTTATTGCCATATATCTTGGACCAAAACCAAAGTTATACCTCTGAGCTATTCGCATAGGCTTATTTGATTGCCATTGAAAAAATGCTTCTCCTGTAAATTTTTCAGATATTTTTTTATTATATCGTCCGTGAACAAAACCATTCTGTTCAAATAATAAAGATTCCCCACCTACTCGGGTTGAAAAATTACCGCTGAAAATACCAAAATAAGATTCATCTCCAACTGACTTTCTTATGTTGGTTGAAGTAGATAACCGCATTAATAAATTTTTTGCTCCACCAAAATAAAAACTTCCATCAACAATACCATGAGTCCCTGAGTCGGTTCCAGTTCGACTTCTCATTGCTTCCACATTAACAATTTGGCCTGAAACTGCAGTAGTAAAAAAATAAAATAAGAAAGTATAAACATTAGGCATGTTACAAATGTAATATGAACATTAGACGACGTATCTTTTAATTATGAAAAAATATCTTTTCCTATTCCTTTTGATTCCCTCTATTTTATTTGGTCAAAATGATGATCTACGCCAAAGAATAAATGCATTTAAAAATGATCTATCTGAAAATTATAAAATAAAATCATTTAACGTAGGTGGGGAACGCTTAGGGTCAATACAATATGAAGAAACAGTTTTTTCAACAAAATTTAAATTAGAAAAACTCGAGAAACAGAGAGATAATCTTAATCGAAATGTTCGTTTTGACGTTTATATGAATATTTTTGAATTTGCGGATAAAGACGAATTAAATTGGGTCATGAAACGGTGGCTTAAAAACTTTATTGATGGCAGTCAAATTCGCCCTGGAAGAGACTCCAGGAATGTTCCACATGCTAACCCAAGCATCATAATCATAGAAGGTAACAGCATTTCTATTTTGAATCAACCATGTACTCAGTTTGAAGCTATTGATTACCGAGAATGGAGGAGTAAAATGCTCACATATTTTGGTAGTCCATCATCTATAATCATAGAAATAGGCGGTTGTGAAGGACCACTGAATTGGACCAAGAATGCACCTGACCCCAGAGACAGGACTTGGAAATAGGACAAAATTGTTGCAATTACTTTTTAGCTTAAATCCTTAACGGCAGAGAATATTTTTCCTGAAGGAATATCTTTACAAGCAAAGTCTTTTCTCGAACAATAATTCAAGCCAGCGATGGAACATGGCCAACAGTTCAAGTTCTCAGGCTCAATAGAGATAGAATTATTATTCAAGGCCCTAAATCCAGCTTTTGGTGACGTTCCCATCCACAAAATAACAGTGGGGACATTATATGCGGCAGCAATATGTTGATTCGCAGAGTCACAAACTATAGCTCCTTTTGCCATCTGCCACATTTCTTTTTCACTAAATCTCATGTCGGAGGCAATACTCAACTGCGGATGTGAATAATTCCAATTTTGCAATTCGTCTTCAGTTCCCAAAATAATTATCGACTTCCCTTCACTCAAAAGTTCTTTAACAATAATTATTACTTTATCTAAAGGCCAACTTTTTGTTTTTTTAGAGGAAAATGGACAAATAATCCAAATATTTCTTTTGACTGCCAATGAGTTTTCAGGAGCAGGCTTTAAAGAAAAAATTGGAGAGGCATAGTTCACATCAAAAGACTTCAAAACAAGACTAATTTCTTCTTGAACACTAGGAAGACTTTTAATTTTCTTTCTCAAAAATGGCTTTCTTAAATTCCTTTTTTTTGAAAACCTCTTTACTTTGTAGCCCATCAAATATGCTACAGAATAAAAAACTACTGTTCGCATATGTGAATGCGCATCAAATACAAAATTGGGAGAATTACTTCTGAACCAACCCCAGAAGAAAACTACCTGGCTCAACCAAGATCTATAATCACCAGATAAATCTAAATCAACGACTCGAATACTGCTGACCCTCGGAAGATTAGCAGCTATATCTGGTCTGGTGAATAAAGTAAAAGAAACAGAAGAATCCTGAAAAGTAGCATCTTCCAGCACCGAAAAGAGCATGAATACGTCACCGAGCGCTGAAAAACGAGCAACTGCAATGTGGTTTCTATCAGTCATTTTTATTCAACGCCATAAAGTGCAGGATTTGTATCTGGGTCATTATAAAGTTTATGCTGTTCAAAAATATTATACTTAACAGCGCCAGATTTTAAATCACCGATAAGGTCGTTTATGCTATCAATTAGATTTTTATTTTGTAATTCTAGTTTGCTTAGACGCAATTTTGCTTCTTTAATAAGGTCATAATTTGAATCCTGTCGTACTGATTCAATATTCATATGATATATCTTGAGTTGTAAAATACTTAAGCGATCTAAAGCCCAACCCAATGATTCCGTCCTTATTGATCCATTCAGGTTTTCTCCAGGCTGCAATGAATCTTTTAAAACAGAATCTATTTTTTCTACTTTTTCCGTTCGCATTTGATTCAATAAATCAATTCTTCGCTTTAAAGAAATAAAATGAATGGAAGGTAAATCTTCTCGTCTAATTTCATCTTCCAGATGCCACTGAACGATATCTATCCAAGCTTTTTGAAAAAATATTTGAGATAGATAATCTTCTGTAGAGATTTTTGGACAAGGTGAGTCTAATTTATCCAATAGATGATAATCATGAATAGCCTTTACAAATAATTTTATTGCCCAATCCGCAGTCATAAAAGCTTAAATCTATCAATACCCTCTTGAAGCCAATCAACAAAAACACTTGCATCTGGATGATATGCTGCACTACCATTTAATGGTTCAAAACTCCCATTAGGGTCAATAATAACATAAAAAGGCTGGGCGTTAGCATTGTAATTAGTCGCTTGAAAATCACTCCACTTCTGACCAACTCTTTTTATCTCTTTTCCTGAAACTTCAGATAAATATTGTTCGTCTTTGGGCAATACAATCCTCTCATCTACATATAATGAAACTAAAACAACTTCTTTTGACAATATGTTTTTAACCCTTAAATCTGTCCATACTTGTTCTTCCATTTTTCGACAATTAACACAACCCCATCCAGTAAAATCAATCATTACGGGCTTGTTAACCTCTTTAGCATAGGCAATAGCTCCAAGTAAGTCATTGTTAAAAACAATTTTATCTTTATCGCTACGAGAAGATAATGATGCATCAGAGCCATACTGTTCAGAATAGTGTAACGGTGGTGGAAAACCTGAAATTAATTTTACTGGCGCACCAAAAATACCTGGCAATAAGTAAAAAGCTATAATTAAAAACAGAGAACCTAAAAGCATTCTACCGACGCCTAAATAATCAGACTTACTATCGTTTGGGAGCCTAAAACCACCAAATAAGTAAAAAGCAGTAACAAATGAAATTCCTGTCCAAATAGCTATAAAAAGTTCACGGTTTAGCATATGATATTGCCAAACCATATCTGCTGTAGAAAGGAATTTTAAAGCAAAAGCTAATTCTAAGAATCCTAGAACAACTTTTGCTGCATTTAACCAACCTCCTGATTTAGGCAGAGATTGTAACCAACTTGGGAAAGCGGCAAAAAGCATAAAAGGTAGACTTAGGGCAAAGGAGAATCCAAACATTCCAATTGCAGGAGCCAATAATTCCCCAGATTGACTTGCACGGACAAGAAGAGTACCTATTAATGGCCCTGTGCAACTAAAAGAAACTAAAGCCAAAGTAAACGCCATGAAAAATATACCAAAGAGCCCCCCTTTATTTGATAATGTATCAGATCCATCTACCCATTTAGCAGGCAATGTGATTTCAAACGCACCGAAGAAACTGATTGCGAAAACCACAAATAGGAAAAAGAATGCCAAATTAAACCAAGGATTTGTTGCCAATGCATTTAGGGCATCTCCGCCAAATAGCACGGTAACCAAGAGGCCTAAAGCAACGTAAATAACATTTATGCTTACACCGTAAGTAATTGCTTTACTAATTCCCTCAGAACGGCTTTTACTTTGCTTCATAAAGAAACTAACAGTTAGAGGAATCATCGGAAATATACAGGGCATAATAATTGCAAAAAATCCCCAAAACATTCCCTCTCCAAAAATCCCCAACAAGCTATCAGAGATTTTACTATCTCTGATAATTGTCCTTTTCTCCGTCATTTCTGAAGTTGATATTAAACCATCAGAATTAATATTTGTCTTATCATCACTTTCTATAGATCTGCTGTTTAATAAAATTTCATCTGTGGCTGGAATAATCCATTTGAGCTTTAAATAGTCCGGAGGAAGACACATCTCATCATTGCAAACGATAAATTCAACTTCAGCTTCTAATATTAACTCTTGTGCGTTTTGTTTATCTATTTCCTGACGGAATACAACCTTATTCTTGAAAAAAGATAATTCCATATCAAACTCCTTTACAAACTCTGTAATCGCCGGAGGTTCTTGAAAATAATTAGGATCAGAAAAACTAATAACAGGATTATTGTTGTCTAAAAAAGAAGTAGTGTCCAAAGTAAATTTTGTAGGAAATGGAAAATCATCATTATCCTGACTGTATAAATGCCAGCCAGGCTCCAGAGTTGCAATAGCCTCTAAATATTTTCCATCGAAATTGGTTGACCACTCCACAGGAGTCAATATTTGAGCATTGACTTGCCACGTTCCAAGTATAATCAGAATAGCGAAGTATAACCTTTTAATAACTTTCATAAAAGCAAAAATAACGGATCATTGATCATTAAAACGGATATATTTTTCTTCATTATCGACTTTAACGTTTCTACTCAGCTGTAATCCAGGTATCCAGTAAACTTCGCCTGAAGAAATAGAATTAGAGAGCAATACTTGTTGATGCCTAAAACATGATGGAACTTTGGAATCGGTGAGAATATCACTTATCTTTTTTTTACCCTTCATGCCAATAGGATATATATAATCACCCTTAATCCAAGTCCTCCAAAATAAACCTTTATCATTTTCGGGGACATTAATGAGAGGATTCATTAAATCGCCGAAATCCTTAGTTTCTTTTGATTTGATATGTTCTAATTCCCATTGTTTTTCAATATTCCAAAAACTTCCATTCCAGCAATTACCTTGAATATTTGAAATTCCTGAACCGATATTTTTCGGCTTTACAGTTGATAATCTATTTTTTACCAAATTTGGATTAAGCAGGACCAAACCTTCACGCTCATGCCAAATTTGCCAATCCTTGAATTGAATATGAGTCCCAACTTGTGATTTATCCAAAGAGATAACTTGTTCATATTCAAAATTAACAATTGGTTTAATGATATAATTAAAAAGCAGTGACCCATAATCTAAATCAAATATCTTTCGATCGATAATTTTTGCTCCTGGAATAGAATATGATTTGTGTAGATATAAATCTTTATCTCGGTTAATAGTAGTTTTTATGTAAGAATTGATTTCTCTTAAATTTCTCTGTGTAGTTTTTAAACCCTGCAAAGCTTGCGGCACAGCTTTAATTAATGATGCTAACGAATTATGTCGAATATGGTTTCTAGTATATTTATCGCTATGATTAGTTGAATCTTCACGCCAAACTAATTTATGTTTTGTTCCAAAAAAATTGATTTGATCCTTTGAAACTGACCAAAAAGGTCTGTATACTTTATCATTTTTAGATGATATAGAAATCAAGCCACTTAAACCTGTACCTCGAGCAGCATGAAACAAAAATGTCTCAGCTGAATCATTTGCATGATGAGCTGTTAAAACGGAAAGTGCCTGAACTTCTTTACAGTAATTCATCACAGCTTCATATCGTAAATCTCGAGCTCTGGACTGAAAATTAGCGAATGAATTGAACTCTTTTGGCGCACGAAGAATCTTAAAAGGGACTGAATATTTAGAGCACCAGTCACGAACAAAATTTTCATCTTGATCAGACTCTTTCCCGCGAAGACCATAATTCAGATGAAAAATGAAAAATGGAACTTCAAGTATTCTGAGTATGTGAGCTAGAGAAAGGGAGTCTTGACCTCCTGAAAACATTAAAACATAAGGTGATGGAACTTTTTCTAAAAAATTATTTACTAACTCTATTAAATCAACACTATTTGATTCCATAATTATTTATTAAAATTCAATACGTGTTTTGGGGCATCCATTTTCAAATTTATCTCTTCCCACTCTTTTTTAGGATCAGCATCTAAAGTCAGTGCCGAACCTGCCCAAGAAATCCATTTATCAGTTTTACTTTCATACATTAAACTCCGGATAATAACATTGAAATCACATTCACCATTAGGCGCCACGTAACCTAAAGCTCCTGAATACCATCCTCTCCTTCCAGACTCTTGACTATCTATTCTCTCCATTGCCCGAATCTTAGGGGCCCCTGTCATACTCCCCATGGGGAAAGTAGCCTCGATGGTATTTAACCAATCTAA
This sequence comes from uncultured Cryomorphaceae bacterium, assembly GCA_913043005.1. Taxonomy (GTDB): domain Bacteria; phylum Bacteroidota; class Bacteroidia; order Flavobacteriales; family Schleiferiaceae; genus TMED14. The sequence goes on along the minus strand of CAJWKU010000001.1, from coordinate 131,224 downwards.
ATTATCTTTTAAGACCCCACCTACAGTCGATACCAAATGAAATACTGTTGGTAATTTTCTCAGTTCCAAATATCGATCAACCTTTACCGATCTTTCCTTTGCTACTCGAGATATATCATTACGAACAATATCCACAATCATGGTATTCTCACTACGTTCTTTTTTTGAATTTCTTAAATCATTTCCATGTCGGATATCATCAGCATGATTTTTACCCCTAGGAGATGTACCTTTTATTGGTTGACTGTAAATACGAGTTTCATTACTCTCTTTACGAACACATAAGTATCTTTCTGGGGAAGCTGAAATTAAAGTAGCTGTGGGGGTTTGATAATAACCCGCCATAGAGGCTTTAGTCTTAGAGAATAACCTTTGATATACGTCCATTCGATCAATATTCCCTTTACCTTTAAAAGGAAAACACAAATTCGCTTCATAAATATCTCCAAGATTTATCCATTCTTTTATTCTTTCAGCCCTTTCGAGATAGTCATTTTCCCTCCAGGATTCTATTATTTCAATTCCTGGATCAAGAACTTTTGTGACTTTCCCTCGTCTTAAAATATTTTCCCACCAATCCTTCGAATCATAGTTTAAGGATTCGTGAATGTGTAACTGAATGACACCTTTTTTTGAAACTACAACCCATTGGGGTTCAAAAAAAACAATTTCAGGAAAATTTAAATTTGACGGATGCCTTGAAGAAATTGATTTCTCTAAAGCATTTTTTAGATCATAGCTGAGAATTCCAAACCACCAAGATGGGCATGAACGCCAAAGAGATTTGAGGTTATACCATGCTTTAGAATCCGCAATTGGATATATAAAATTTTTAACACTTCCTCCAGCACATAAAAAATCATATCGATCCAAAACTTCTGGTGATTCAATTAAAGAAGACCCAGTTTCTAAAATACTAAAATGAGAAAAAGATTCAGAAGCATTACGCAACGCCGTTTGAATTTCAACGGACGCAATTTTCAATTTATGCGTCTTAAAAGACATATTAGGAGTGTATTGCTCTCTTGGCTGTTGCATCTAAAGCCGCCTCCTTAATCGCCTCGGTATAAGTTGGGTGGCCATGACAAATTCTTGCAATATCCTCAGCGGAAGCTCTAAACTCCATTGCCACAACAGCTTCCATAATTAGATCCGCAGCTCTCGCAGCTACAATATGGACACCTAAGACCTCATCACTATGTGAATCAGCAAGAATTTTTACAACTCCATCGATGTCTCCTGAAGCCCTTGAACGACCCAGGGCTCGCATCGGGAAAGATCCAACTTTATAATCCTTTCCCATTTCTTTTAATTCATTTTCTGTTTTCCCAACACTAGCAACTTCCGGCCATGTGTAAACAATGTTTGGAATTAAATTATAATCAATATGAGGTTTTTGACCTGCAATAAATTCAGCAACGGAAACACCCTCATCTTCTGCCTTATGAGCAAGCATAGCGCCTCTAACTACATCACCTATTGCAAATATATTTGGCTTACTAGTCTGTAAATTATGATCAACTTTTATCCGACCTTGATCATCCAACTCTAATCCTGCTTTATCCAAATTTAAACCTTTTGTGTAAGCCTTTCTTCCCACTGCAACAAGACAATAATCTGCCTCTAGGCTAAATGAATTTCCTTTACTATCAAAACCCGACACATTTACTGTTTTGCCTTTTCGTATGACTCTATCAACCTTTGTTGATAAATGAAATTTAATTCCAAGTTTCCGAAGACTTCTCTGAAGTTCTTTACCACAAGAGTCGTCCATATTAGGTATAAGACTTTTACCATACTCAACAACAGTTACTTCAGACCCAAGTCGCTTATAAACTGAACCCATTTCAAGGCCAATAACCCCTCCACCGATCACAACAAGACGTTTGGGTATCTCTTGAAGATTAAGAGCCTCTGTTGAAGAGATTACTCTTTCCTTATCAAACTTAGCAAATGGTAATTCTATTGGTTTTGAGCCCGTTGCTAGGATAATATTTCTAGCATTTATTTTTACCTTTTTTGATCCATTAACTTCAATTGAAGTATCATTAATTAGACTTGCCAATCCATGAATGACTTCAATCTTATTCTTCTTCATTAAAAAATCAATTCCCTGGCAAGTTGTATCTACGACAGAATCTTTTCGACTAATTAATTTTGGCATATTAACTTTTGGCGCCGGTCCCTCTATACCATGCTGCTCAAAATTATGTATTGCATTGTGAAAGTGCTCTGACGAATCCAATAAAGATTTCGAAGGAATACAACCCACATTTAAACATGTGCCACCTAGCGTATTATATTTTTCCACTATAGCCGTTTTAAGGCCTAACTGAGCACATCGAATTGCACTCACATAACCCCCAGGGCCGGACCCAATAACTACAACATCATACTGCATAACACTTGAATTTATTTTCAAAGTAAAGGTAGTTCACTCTATCTTAATTATGCATTCAAATAGCACAAGCACTAGATCACTATTGAACTTTTTTTCTCACAAAAACACTGATCAATAAAAATGGAAATAATAAAGCCCCTGCTCTTCCGATTAAATCTCCACATATTGTAAAGACAGTTTTTTTATTATTTAATCGAAATAAACTTGTTCGTATTCCTTTCTCTCCCCAAGTCATGGCCTCAATAACTTGCCCTTTTGGGTCGATGAATCCTGAAATACCAGTATTTGAAGAACGAAGTATCCATCTTCTGTTTTCTATCGCTCGAACTCTTGAATATTGCATATGAGTCAAATGACCTAGAGTATTACCCCACCATCCATCATTGGTGATAATTGCAAATACATTGGCACCTTGTTTTGCATATTCTCTGACATAATTACCATAATCTTGCTCCCAACAAATGATAGGAGCTAATTTAATAGAGGTATCAATTAAGGTAAAGACATCGCGATAATCTTGAGTTCCCAGGCTACCAGCAGATCCCCCCATGTCAATTGTGAAATCTCCCAGTATTTTTGAGAGCAGAGAACCAAAAGGCATGTACTCAACTCCCACCACTAATTTTGACTTATGATAGAACCGCATGGGTTTATTAAAAGATAAAACAAATGCAGAATTGTAAAGGTCATAATAATTTTTACCGTGTGAACTTATTTTTCGGGAAGTATTTGTTCGATCCGCATTAGTAAATAGCTCGTAAGTCATAGCACCGACCAATAAACTTGTCTTTGGATAACTTTGAATAATTGAATCTAACTCATGGATAGGTTTAAAAACATTAGCATGACTTTCCTGCAGGCCTTCATGAAGAAATGTTTCAGGAAAAACAATCACATTTGGAGAAAATTCAAGCGCCAAATCATTAGAGTCATTTATATTAGACTTTAAATATGACTTGATAATTTGAGCCCATTCTCTTGCTTGTTGCTGATCTGATTTTTCAAATTTTTCATAATATGGATCAACATTAGGCTGAACTACCGTGCCTAATCTCTCAGGCATTTCATCTTCGCTAAAATTAAAATATAGAAAAAGGCTAAACATAATTGGAATAAGCCATAATCCCATTAATGTAACATATGATTTAAGACTACTTTTTAAATTTTTAAACGAAAAGTTAAATTCTCCATTTATACGGTTTATTTCCAACACCCTTGACTTGATGACAGCATGAAGCAAAGTTAGATTTCCAATAAGGATCCAAAATGTTCCACCCCTATGTCCGGTATATTCATACCACTGAATCATAAGTGGGGAACTAGCAAATGCATGGCCTAAATCCAACCAAGGAAAACTAAGTGCCCAACTCTCATGAAAGACCTCTAAAGCCAGCCAGCCAGAGACTAGAGTCCAATAACCAATTCTTTTACTATGAACCCTAGTAACCCAACCATAACAAGCGAAAACCAAACTCATCAATCCCCCATTAATGAAAACAGTTGCCAAAACACCCGACCAATGGGCATTCCAAACCCAAAATGTTGTTCCAGCATTAAATATTCCTAATGCAATAAATCCGTATAGAAAGGTTCGAATGAATTTCCGTTTTCCAAAATCATTTCGAATCTGATAGTCTACAAGAAGAAGAGGTAAAAAAGCAAAAAGAAAAGTGAAATTAAAAGTACTATCTGCAAATCCCCAAACCCCAGGCCAAAAAATCATTAGCAAAAATCCAGTAAAAGCTGAATAATAGATCTTTTTTAGCATTTAATAAAAGTACACCTTACCCATGATTCGAGCATGCTATATTTGTGTAATGCAATGGCTTCCTAACTTATTAACCATTAGTAATGCATTTTTTGGGTGCCTGAGTTTAATTTTCATTCATAATTATAATCTCGACCTTATTACTATCCTGATTACAGCTTCTTTGTTATGTGATTTGTTTGATGGCTATCTGGCGAGAAAAATAGGATCTGATGGAGAAATTGGTAAACACCTCGATAGTCTAGCTGATATGATTTCTTTCGGAGTTGTGCCGGGAGCTATTATCACAAAAATTGCCTATTCATTGGGTAGCCCTATTTTCTTTTTAGGCTTTTTTATCACTTTAGGATCGCTCTATCGTTTAGCAAAGTTTAATGCAGAAAAGTCTAACGGCAACTATTTCACCGGCCTTCCTACTCCAGCAAATTCATTGATGATTCTTGGCATCGCGTGGGCAATTCAAGAATATAATTTATTTCAAAACATATCAAATGACCAGCCCCTAATTAATTCTATGTTTTCAATCTTATTTATTGTAACAATAACTTTGTCCGTTTACGTCATGAATTCATCATTACAAATTATGAGCTTTAAATGGATACCAAAGCATAAAGAACAATTGATTTCGAGAATTATCTATGCTATCATTAGCGTCATTTTGTTAATAATTTTTAAAGCGACAGCTTTTACATTAATCATACCTTTATTAGTATTATTTTCACTCATCGAAAGAAAGCTTTTTAAATCAAAAAACTATGAAATTCCGAGCAGAAATTGACATCATGCCTTTAAAAGCATTACTTGATCCTCAGGGTAAGACTGTCACCCAAAATATGATCAACATGGGGTTATCTGATGTCAACAATGTCAGAATCGGGAAACACGTGACATTAGAAGTTGAAGCCACAAGTAAAGAAGAAGCGACGGAAAAAATAGACCTAGCTTGTAAAAAAATACTTGCTAACCCCATTATGGAAAGCTACTCCTACGAGATATTTAATCAAGCGTGAATTTCCTGGCTCACCTTGTTCTTTCAGAGGGAGGAGACCAAGTCATGGCAGGGAATTTTTTTGCAAACCAAGCAAAAGGAAATAGCTGGAAAAAACTTTCTAAAAATTACGCTAAAGGAGTTATTTTACACAGGGCTATCGATTCCTATGTTGATGGTCACGAAATAGTATTAGATGCAAAAAAACGACTTTCCTCAAATTTTGGTAAATTCAAAGGTGTCTTGCTTGACATCTATTGGGATCACTTTTTAGCGGAAAATTTCATCAATCACTGCGGGAAAAATCGTAACGAATTTGTAGCCTATTCTCTAAATGTGCTGAAAAAACATTCTGACATATTCCATATAAACTCAAGAAACATGATTATCCATATGGAAAAGCAAAATTGGCTAAATGATTATTCCCATCTTGATGGAATAGATAATATTTTGTGTCAAATGTCAAATCGATTTCGTTATCAGAACCCCCTTGATAAAGGAATCAATGGTCTCAAAGAAAACTATTTAGCACTAGGTAATGATTTTAAAACTCTATGGCCCGACTTAAAATCTAAATTTGGAATGCATCCATTTTTTAGCGAAAAAATTCATAGTTGAATCTATTAATCTCAATACCAAAATTTAATTACTAGTTAATCATTTCTTTTCTTTAAATTAGAAAATGAAATGTAGATTAAGAGCATTATTTCGAATTATTTCATTTGGGATTTTAATGACATTCTTATCGCTGCTTGTTCCTTTAGTAAGACTTTTTTTCAGCTCTAAAATGGCCTTTTCCCTCTATAGACAAGGAATGCTTTTGACACATAAAATTTTGGGAATTCGTTTGAATATTATTGGAAATCTTCCTACTGAACCTGCAATGATAATGTGTAACCATCCAAGTTATTTTGACGTTCTTTATAATATTGGCAAACATCCAGCAGTTATGGTTGTTGGTCATCAATTCAAGAAATGGCCTTTTATTGGTTGGCTCGCAATGGCTCTAAATACTATTTGGGTGAATCGAACAAACCCAAATGTTCGAAAAAAAGTAAGGTCAGATATTGTAGAAACAATAAATAATGGTTTGTGCGTTTTTGTCTGTCCTGAGGGAAGAACTTCAGGTTCTCATTTTATTCATGAAGTCAAACCTGGCCTCTTTCATGATGCAAGCATCAATCAAATACCAATTGTATTCTATTCTTTTTGGTATCATTCAACAGATTTCCCATATTTCCATGATCTAAATTCAGGGTTTTTGAACCATTTATTTCGTCATATTTGGCAAGCATTAAAAAATAAAAATGTGACTGTTGACATGAGGATAAGCAGTCCTCGAAAAATTAATTCTGCTGATAGTGGAATGTTAGATTTTTATAAATTTAATGCCTGGCATTTAAGGCGTGCACTCGACGTTCAAAATATAGTAAATCCAAATATTTTAACATAAAATATTTAACCGAATTAGTCGGTATGTATTAAAGGTATCGTGTAACCAATTAGCGCTCCAAAAGAATAACCCACTAAAACATCAGACAGAAAATGTTCACCTGAAATAACCCTGTTATATGCTGTAATAGCTGGAATAACAATAGCAACTGCCCATGCCAGAGGCTTCAATCTTGATTTGGGATAATGGTCTGTGAATACTTTGGCAGCATAAAATGAATTTGCGGCGGACAAACTTGTATGCCCTGAAAAAAAAGATTTCCTGGCATCCTTTGATGTCCGCAGTGAAATTGGAGCCAAATCGCTATAAGCATAAGGTCTTGATCGCGAGAAAGTATTCTTGACTATTTCAGTTGACAATAACGTCAATAAATTCACCTCAATTAAAATAGACGCAGTTGGTATTGAAGTGTTCCATTTTTTCGAGATTAATGATGGGATTAGTGCTGCAGAGGCGCCTAATAATGCGGATGAATACACGATAACATCACTTCGGGAAGAGGCACCAGGATTCCACAAACCAATTACAAAACGATCATAATTAGGAATTTTAGCCTGAGATAAGGAATTTAATTCATCCTTAGTAAAACCTAGTAAATTAGACTTGATCGGTTCATTAAAACCGAATAAAGCCAGGGAGCTATTGGCAATAAATGATTCCGTACTATAATTTAACTTATAAATATTTTGAGCTGAACTTGATATTTGAATTAAAAATAACGTAATAATAATTATTGTTAATCTAATCATATTGAAATTATTCAATTATTATACTCCGGTTAAATGTTTTACCCTCCGAGCTGATTTGCATTTGATATAATCCAGGATCAAACTGAGAAACATCAATTTTTTTTACTCGGTCAAATTCGTAGTTGTTGATTACACTTTGGATAAGAACTCTACCCAGCATATCGGTAATTTGAAAATTGGCCTCTCCAATATTGTTTAAAGATTGAAAATCGATCAAAACAAAATCGTTAGCTGGATTTGGATAAAAATTTATTCCTTCATTTCTATCTTGATTTTCTATTTCTGAAAGAGTTACACTTGGTTGATTTAACTTCAAATCCGTATATATTCTATATTCTCCCGGTGCTAAAGTCAATGACATATATTGGTCTGTCACGATCAAAGAATCAGAACTAAAATAATCATACCAAATCCCCAAATGAGCAAAATTAGGAATAACATTACGATGCCAAATATCAAAATTACCTATAACGTTAGCATTCATTATTGAGTCATTCAGTATTAAACGCTTAGTCCTAGAAGTCAGGCTATAATAGAAATCCTTAGTATTAAAAGTAGAAGGGTGATTTTTCCTAAGATTAATAAGAGAAGATGTTATATCATAAAGCCTTTTCCGCTTGGGAACCTGCTGATAATTCCACAATACAGGCTTATTACAAATACGACAAGGGTTATTGATTGATATGTCATACCCTAATTCACTAAACATATAAAGCATTTTTGGACCAGGTATAAGAAAGTTAAAAGCACTGACCAACTCTGCACGTTTTAATCCCACATCGATATCTCTAACATTGTAGAGATTAGGCTGACTATTATTCCCAAATGTATTTACATCATACATGAGCCTCTCTTCGTCATGGCTCTCAATGTATGAAATTAAATGTGGAGCATTCCAACCTCTATTTTTATAAACGGCATTTGAAAAATTCGAAGTGCTCGTATATCCCATTGCAGCTTGACGGTAATTATAAGTTGTATTCCCCCACAACATCATTCCATAATCTGAAAGCAGTTTTTCTTCATTATTATCTCCCCAATGCTCAAGTATGACAAATAAATCTGGATTCACAGACCAAATGGTATCCGCCATTCTTTTTAAAAGAACTTGTCTCTGAATATCCCATCCTGAATTCGAGTTGTTGGTGAAGCCCTTTGTGAAGTCAAAACGGATTCCATCTATATTATACTCTTGAATCCAATAAGTATTTACTCTGTCCATGAAATCTTGGGTTGAAATAGACGTGTGATCAAAATCATATCCCCAGCAATAAGGTGGGTGTGGACAATTGGAATTAAACCAAGGGTTATCCGCTGATGGTTGGTTCGCTGCTGCATCCCAGTACATTTTTACCAATGGACTCTGACCAAATGCATGATTGAAAACAAAATCCATAATTACCGCAATGCCTTTACTATGGCATGAGTCTATCAATTCTTTATATTTCTCTGGAGTCCCATAATATTTATCTAATGCCATATGATATGATGGATTGTATCCCCAACTCTCATTGTTTTCAAATTCATTATTTGGCATCAACTCAATAGCATTAATACCTAGGCGCACGAGATAGTCCAAAGTATCGATAACCATTTGATAATTTCGGTTAGAACCGCTAGCAAAGTCTCTTATTAACAATTCATATATGATCAAATTAGATTTATCTGGAGCTAGGAAATTAGTGTTCTTCCATGCATATTTTTGCTTTCCAGGGTGAATAAGAGTACAATGACCTGTTGTTAATCCTGTTGGGTATGGATGAGGATTTGGATAAGTTGAATTAGGGATGTTGGGGTCATTTGCTGGATCCAGTATTAACTCTGAATACGGATCAGCCAATTTCATTTCACCATCAATCCAATATTGATAAGCATATCTAGTATTTGGAGATAGATTTAGCGTTAACCAAAACTTTTCACCATTTATTGATTTATTCATAAAACAGAGAGAATCGGGCAAAAAGTCATTGAAGTCTCCCAAAACATATACAAACGATTTATTTGGAGCATTCAAAATCAAAGTGACTGTAGAATCATTTATATAATTGATGCCATCATTCAAACCTGCAGGCGGATCAATATATGATACCGGTGGATTACTAAAATAAAAAGTACTATCTCTCACTGGTGCTTGACTCCCACCATTATCAATCAGCAACTCTAACATATGATTACCTCCAGAAGAAACAATTAAATCATGATAAAAATGATCAGAATTTCCCATTGAATCTGAAGCTATTAAAACACCATTATCATAGAGAATAAACATAGCATTTTCATTAGCCGCACCATGTATTTCAATTGTATCACCTAGATCTGCAATTAAATATTCATCAGGTGTAATGAACCTTCCTAATAAGCCTGCAGAAGAAGGATAAACGGGATAATAAATATCTGATCCATCTGAAGCTCTTCCCACATTATTTCCCGCTGCATCCCTAAAAACAAATGCGAGCTGCAAAACATTGGTGGTCAATAAAGGAAAACCATAAAAAGAAGGTATGTGATAATCAATCTGATGTTTATTATTCCCAAGGTCAGTCATGAGTACTGAAGGCGTTGGTTGGCCCCAAATTCCCTGAACAAATTTCCAGTTAGTTGGGGATGAACTTGTTGAGGTAATAAGTCCAGCATGAGCATAAATTGGAGAAATTCCTATAAGTGCGCCATTCCCCTTTGTCGCATCATAAACTATACTAACTGTATCCTGACTTGTTGGAAAAGGTGGATCAATTGAAAGTATTTGTCCCTTTGACTGAATAGTTAATAAAACTAAGATCGATACAATGAGCTTTTTCATATATGAATTCATGTGAATCTAGATAAAATTAGAGCAATGTTTAAACCATACATCAAAATTTATTTTAACACAAATGGAAATTATCAAATTTTCATCAAAAAATTAAAAGTAAAAGCGGTATTCCAATTTTCTAAATCTCTATCATAGTATGCATCATACCCCAAGGAAAAGCCATTAAGTCCAAAACTCGACCCTGCAAAACTTGATGATATTATGAAAAATCTTGATCTTTCCCTTTTTTCCACAGAAATATCTTCAGGGTTATAAGATTGATAAATACCTTGACCAAAAGGTGCCATCCAATTTTTTCCAACCCATGACTTTACATTAAATTGCCAATCATTCCAATTTTTGGAAACAGAATGTAAATGTCCCGAACCAAAAGCAATCTCGGAAAAAATAGATTTAGGGTCAAAATACTGCATGCAAGAGTAATTATATCTGGGTAATTTTAGTGAAATATTTTGCTCTCTCCTTTTAATTGAAATAACAGGACTTACAGATGCTTGAAATGCACTATGACCTCTATTACCGGTAACTGAGGATTCATCCATATCAATTTGACCACCAACATGCCTATACAAAGCATAAAATCTAGCATCAAAATTATAAGCGATATCAATATCGCCAGTTTCTTTATTTAATAAAGACTTTGATGAATCTCGATTTTTTAAAAGGATTATGTTTTGATTAATTCCCAAAACAAAAGTTTCTTTGAACGGACTTGCGAATACTATGGCCTGATCCCAGTTCATCCATAAATCTGTTTTTTGTGAAATATATTGAATCCCATATTCAAAAGGGTTGATATATGGAATTGCTGGATTGTATATGGGCTCTGGAAGGCTATGACCGGGATTACTTAGAGAACCAAATCTTATTTGACCAAATTTACAGTGATTTCCTAAAAATTGGACCAATGCAATATGAGGAAATAATAGCAATCTACCCCCAAATTGCTGATTAAAAGCTGTACCAATTTCTAAACGCCTATTATCTTTTAAATTACTTTTCCAAAAAGCATTCAATTGCAGTCCAAATTGACTTCTTCCCAGCTCCATTGGGTGAAAGAATTCTGTATTTCGAAAATATCCCAAAGCACGAATTTCAATACCTTTTAAAGTATCAAGATCACGTTGATATCCATATTTCTGCATTTTCACAACCCCTGCTAAAGCAGTCCCCTGTGCCTGTAACGATAGATTATTAATGAATAAGACAATAAATCCGAGGAGAAATTCTTTTAGCCCCATTTAAACTTTATATAATTTGAATTCAAGTGCCTCTTCATAAATGTCCTAGCAAGACGAAATTTATTCAACAATTTTTATCCAAAGCTTACCCTTGTATTGCTTTTGTAAACCAGATGCTTTTGCTTTTTCTGCTTCCTCAGCATTCTCAAATTTTAAGATATACATGTAATACATATTATTTTTCTTGTCTCTGAATACATCGGTATTAATGCCTTTTTTTTGCATCGCATCTTTCATTCTAGATGAAAGGCTTGACGATCGATATATACCTGAGACTATATAATATCCTGGAGAACCTGCTACTACATTTTCAGCGTAATTATCCTCATAATAGCCTGAAATAACGCCTTCATTTCTGATTATTTTGTCTTTAACAATAACTGGTTCTAATAACTCCGTCTTCTCAGGCATTTGAACCTTGGTTGAATCCACCAGATTATCTATGTCGATATTTTCTGAAATATTATCATCTTTTTTCACTAATTCCGGACTCTTTTCATTAACAGAATCTATTATTTTAATATCTGAATCAGGAATAATTGTAGACTTCAGTGTATCCTGTGAAACTTTCGATTCTACTTTTGTTTTGTATGTAGAAACTAACCTTTTCATTCTGGAAGAGGGCCGGTTGGGATCAAGATTTGACTCCCCACTTTTATCGAAACGATACCCACTCAAGAATTCCGGATAATCTATTTGATCTAACTCCTCAATAGAAACAAATTTCCATTTACGATATATGCCTTTTCTTGAAAGAGACCAGCTATAAATCTGTGATAAAAGACCTGTCGGTAGATCAACATAAATTACGCCTGCCGCACTTGCAGCAGCAAATAATAAGTTCAAAATTGAGACTCCAAAGTCATTACTGGCGATAGATATAGGTATCATAGCGACGGTTAAAGCAGCGAAAGATGTTGATACTATTCCAAATGTTGCATAAGGCTCAAATTTACTTCCATCATAACGCATTCGATACGTTAATTTATATGCTTTGTAATTTCCATTGTCTTCTGCTAACAAATAATTTATTCTAGGAGTCCATCTGCCTCGATACTTAACTCTTGAGAATTTTGGCACAAGCAAACTCATCCCTCCAGGGGAATTTGAAAGAGTGACTTTTAAGGGCATTGGATAAAAATTTCCAGCCTCGTCATAAAGGGAAAATATAGTCTTATTCTCATCTTTAGATTTTATATCAATCTTTTGATTTTGAGTATAAAAAACAGAGCTGCAAGAGGAAAAAAGAAAAAGAGGGAGAAATAGAAGATAGTGAAGTCGAATTTTCATATCCCCAAATATAGATTTTTATGCACAAAAAAAGGCTGAAGCAACCTTCAACCTTTTTTGTGCCCGAGGCGGGAATCGAACCCGCACCTCCATCACTGAAGAAGGGATTTTAAGTCCCTCGTGTCTACCTATTTCACCACTCGGACAATAAGGGTACAAATGTACAACTCATGTATCAATCTTTTCCGAATTCACCGCATGTTTTTAGGACAAAAAAATAGCCCCAAAATTGGGGCTATTAATTCAATATTTGAAAATATTACTTAAGCATTGCTCTTTTCACCTCTTGAATATGCCCATGCTATCGCTGCTCCAGATATGGCAGTAAAACCGATATAAATTGCAACATTAGTAAATGCTGCATCAGTTGCATTAAATACCGAATATTGAGATGCCTCATTCAAATTTTGAATACCAGCCAATAAAGCTCCTAACCAAATACCGTTAAGTGCTCCATCTTTAATCGTTCTAAATCCCATTTTATCCCAAATTATTACCTGTAATACAGTTTGTAAAAAGCCACCAGCGAATCCAGCCCAAAGGACAGGTTCAGCATAGTAAGCGTTGGGAAAAGCTTCATGTAAAGCGGCTGTTGTAGGATTGAACCAAAGTGGCACCACAACAATACCTGCCAATGCAGCAACAGACACATATCCAGCTATTAAGGGTAAGATATATTTATTCATATTTAAGTGTTTAAGGTTAAGGTGATAATAACTAAAACATGAAAGTACCAAAATATTTTAAATTATTATCACCAATTAAAAACCCCAAATCTGAAAAATCAGAAATGGGGTTTTAAAAATCATATTAAAAAGAGTGTCTTACATCATTCCTCCCATTCCTCCCATTCCAGGATCCATTGGCGGAGGTGGAGGGTCATTTTTAGGAATTTCAACAATAGTAGCCTCAGTAGTCAAAAGCAATGCGGAAACAGAAGCAGCATTCTCCAATGCAACGCGAGTCACTTTAGTCGGATCAATAATACCGGCTTCAAACATCTTGCAGTACTCATCAGTTTTTGCATTGAAACCGAAATCTTTTTTTCCTTCTTTTACCTTTGCTACAACAACCGACCCTTCTAGACCTGCATTAGCAACTATTTGACGTAATGGTTCTTCAATTGCTCGAGCAATAATGTTTATCCCTGTTGTCTCATCAGCATTAACTCCTTCCATGCCATCTAGAACACTAGCAGCGCGAACTAAAGCTACGCCACCTCCCGGAACAATACCTTCTTCAATCGCAGCTCGAGTTGCTGCAAGGGCATCATCCACACGATCTTTCTTTTCTTTCATTTCTACCTCAGAAGCCGCACCAACATATAAAACAGCAACACCACCAGCTAGTTTAGCCAATCGTTCCTGCAATTTTTCGCGATCATAATCACTAGTTGTTGATTCAATCTGAGATTTAATTTGGCCGACTCGAGCAGCAATATCTTCAGCACTTCCAGCGCCATTAACAATTGTGGTATTATCCTTGTCAATCGTTACTTTTTCCGCAGTGCCAAGCATATCCATTGTAGCATTTTCAAGTTTGAATCCACGCTCTTCACTGATTACCGTACCACCAGTCAATATGGCAATATCTTCTAGCATCGCTTTACGTCTATCTCCAAAACCAGGAGCTTTTACAGCTGAAACTTTAAGAGCTCCACGTATTTTATTAACGACAAGAGTACCCAAGGCCTCGCCATCAACATCCTCAGCAATAATCATTAAAGGTTTACCAGTTTGAGCAACAGGCTCAAGAATTGGTAATAATTCCTTCATCGTGCTTATTTTTTTGTCATAAATTAAAATAAACGGTTGCTCAATATCTGCAATCATTTTATCCGTATTGGTCACAAAATATGCCGACAAATAACCTCGATCAAATTGCATTCCTTCAACAACGTCTACATATGTCTCAGTTCCTTTAGCTTCTTCGACAGTAATAACTCCTTCTTTTTTGACCTTTGCCATTGCCTCAGCAATCAGGGAACCAATTGCAGGATCATTATTAGCAGAAATTGATGCTACCTGTTCTACTTTCTGATTGTTATCCCCAACCTCTTGAGAGTTTGATTTGAGTTCCTTAACAACAGAAGAAACAGCTTTATCTATTCCTCGTTTTAAATCCATAGGATTCGCTCCTGCAGCAACATTTCGATGACCATGTTTTATGATTGACTGAGCTAAAACCGTAGCTGTTGTTGTTCCATCTCCAGCAACATCAGCAGTCTTACTAGCCACTTCCTTCACCATTTGAGCTCCTAAATTCTGGATTTTATCCTCCAGAACAATTTCTTTAGCGACACTCACACCATCCTTTGTAACTGCTGGAGCCCCAAATGATTTTTCAATAATAACATTACGTCCCTTGGGTCCTAAAGTTACTTTCACAGCATCTGCTAATGCATCTACACCAGCCCGCAAACCATCGCGTGCTGAAACGTCAAAACGAATATCTTTTGCACTCATAATTTTTAAATTTTTAGATTTTTAAATATTTCTTAAAGAATGGCAAGAATATCAGATTCTCTCATTATTAAGTACTCTTCTCCTTCAAAACTAAATTCTGTACCGGAATATTTACCATACAAAACTTCATCACCTACTTTCACAGTCATTGGCTCATCTTTTTTACCGTTACCTACAGCTACAATATTTCCCTTTTGGGGCTTTTCTTGAGCTGTGTCCGGAATAATTATACCGGAAGCCGTTTTCGTCTCAGCAGCTGAGGGAGAAACAATTACTCTATCAGCGAGAGGAGTTATATTCAAATTTGCCATATTGATATTTTTAATTTTTGAATTTTTTTTAAGTTTATTGACCGGTTATAAAGATTTTAAAGTTTATGCACAACTCATGCCAATCCGCACAATCGGTGTTTCTAATGTCAGCTTGACATTAACAAACTGACAAAAATTCAGTTTCATTCAGCGCTTTCGGGCAAATCTATATCAGAAGGTTGAGAAATTGCAGGCTGCGATGTTGGTGCCATAGGGGATTGAAATGTTGGAGCAGCATTATCAATTTCCTCATCTATTTGAGACTCTGGGCTTGATTGAATTTCAGAACTTGGATTAGTAATATTTACTAAAAGAACCAAGACTAGTAAAGCAAGAGCTAGGGTCCATGTAGATTTTTCTAAAAAATCATTGGTTCGTCTCACTCCACCAAGCATGTTTCCCGAGTCACCGCCAAAAGCAGAACTAAGCCCTCCCCCTTTCGGGTTTTGCACTAATACAACTAACATTAAGAGAACACTAATCGCAATGATTAGCAACATAAACAAAGTGGTCATTTTTTGTCAAATTGAAGGTTACGCATTTCAGAAATACGGGCCGCAAAGATGCCACTTTTCTGCGGAACTTTCAATTTCAATATTTCATATGCCTGAATTGCCTTCACAAAAGCTCCTTGATCATAATAGTGATTTGCTAAAGTCTCTGTAACTAAACCACTTACATTTGGGGTTTTTAAAGTTAAATCCAGTATGTTTTCATCACCTCTAACTGGAGATATTTTTGGATTTAATTCTAAAAACTGCTGCAATATTTTTCTTTCAGTTGACCTGTCTCTTGAGGATTCATTGACAATTTTTGGGGCATCATTCTTCAATCCATGCAAAAATTGAGCGAAAGGAGAAAGATCCTTGGATTCTGAAAGCTCAGGGGAGTTTAAAAAAAATTTAGGTTTTCTATTTTTATATTCAAAATTTGAATCTTCATCAGAATTATTAGTGCTAATCTGCGCAGATTTTTTATTACTCTTAAACGGAGTTTTTTTCTTTATTGATATCGAAAGATCTCTTTTTTCTAAATTCTCCTTGGGAACTATTGTTTTCCCCTTTTTAACAGTTTTATTTTCTTTTAGATCTAAATCCTTTGCTGCATTTGGTTTTTCATTACTGTTCCTGTTTCGGCTGAACTGTTCTTTAATAGCTCTACTTCTTAAAATTTGAATCTTTACTTTATCAGGTAAATTAGATAAGTCTAACGACTCCATGGATATCTTCTTTACCTGCGCAGTTTCTGTTTTATAAGTCGATGATTTAATATTTTTTTTAAATTCTTTATCGCCTGAATTATGCTTTTTATCTGAATCTTCTTCAGAAATTGGGACCTCATTTTTACTTTCTATTTCTGACTGATTTTTGGTTCGATCTGATAATCTCTTTTCGACAGCTGCCATCTGGACCTCAATTGGAACCAATGGTTCTTCAGCCCAGTCAAAAAGAGCAGAACGGTTCATTGTTGAAACTGATGATCGATTTAATTGGGATGGGAATTTATAAGAGTCTTCCTCTTGTAAACTCCGTAAATATAAAAAATGAAAAATAGGTGCATAAGGATATTGATCTACTAATCGCCCTAAGTTCGACGTGGATTCTTTTCCGAATCTAACTTTCCTTTTGAGTAGTGAATTAACATGATTTTTTTGCTCCCCCATTACCAATTGACTAATGATCTATTAAAAATCTTTTCTACCATTTCTTGGATTATTTCATCAACAAGAACATCCTCTACAGAACTTAAGTCACTACTGGCAGGAAAATTTCTGTAACTCGAAAAAATTTGCTCAAAATCTTTTTCTACATCCAGGAAATTTTTAAATCTGACCTTTACTGTTATGGATAGTCTACTTTGCGCAATCTGGTCATTCGCCCCAGGAGCTTCTGACTTTACTTCATAGCCAACTATTTCACCACTAAAGTTCAAGTCGCCATTAACTTTAGTAAGTGCCAAAGGAGTTTGCCTAACCAATAATTCTTGTAATGATTCTGTAAACTGTTGTGATAGTTTCGGATTCACCAAAGGGGCAATATTATTAAATCTATCAATACTGACAGTTTTTGCAGCACCTACATCTCCACCAGTAAAAGAATAGCCACCTGAACAGGATTGTAAAATAAATATCAAAAGCAATATTGGAGCTGACCTTAACATCATTAACCTAGATTATATTGTTTGATTTTACGATACAATGTTCGCTCTGAAATACCTAATTCTTCTGCAGCCTCTTTCCGGCGACCTCGGTGTTTATCAATTGCTCTTTTTATCATTTCCACTTCTAAATCTTGAAGTGATAAATTTCCATTCGGATCCTCCGCAGATTCAACATCCAACGTTTCCTCGTTTGCGATTGTTTTATTATCCTTTTCTATTGAGGTTGGCAGTGAATCCGCCTCTGCTGAAGAATTATGATGAATTATCGTTCCTTCCGGGGACTCTTGAGTCTCGTTTAGCCTTCCTCCTTTCAAAATAGATTGAACTGCATTTTTTAGATTACTAATATCACTACGCATATCAAAAAGAACTTTATAAAGAATCTCTCTTTCAGTCTTAAATTCTCCCTGAGAAACTGGATTTTCCATCCTTGCCGGAAGATTTGAACGATCAATTTCAGGTATATAATTTCTCAAAACTTCTGCATCAATCTCTTTATCATTTTCAATAACACAGAGTTGCTCAACAAGATTTCGAAGTTGACGAATATTCCCAGGCCATCTGTAATCCTCTAAAACTCTCACAGCCTCTTGACTTAAGCGTACTCCAGGAACTCTATATTTTTGAGCAAAATCCTGAGCAAACTTTCGAAACAATAGATGAATATCACCTTTCCTATCGCGCAAGGGGGGTAGATTTATTTCCACAGTGTTTAGTCGATAATATAAATCTTCACGAAATTCATTTTTTTCTATTCCTCGCAACATATCTGAATTAGTGGCTCCTACAATTCTAACATTTATTTTCTGTGATTTCGAAGAACCAACTCGAATAATTTCTCCATTTTCCAGCACACGCAACAAACGCACTTGAGTCCCTAAGGGCAATTCTCCAACCTCATCCATAAAAATAGTACCATTATCTGCCTCCTCAAAGTACCCTTTCCTAGCCCCTGTTGCACCTGTAAAAGAACCTTTTTCATGACCAAAAAGCTCACTATCAATAGTTCCTTCAGGGATAGCTCCGCAATTAACCGCAATTAACGGTGAATGTTTTCTATGGGATAAGTGATGAATTATTTTTGGTATAGCTTCTTTACCAACCCCACTTTCTCCGGTAACTAAAACTGAAATATCAGTTGGAGCTACTTGCATAGCCTTGAAAATTGCTCGATCAAGAACTTCATTAGTTCCAATAATGCCGAAACGCTGCTTGATTTCTTGAATATTCATCACTTTAGAGTTTTATGCAGTTTTAAGGAATGACCTGTTCTAATTCTGGTCCCCGAAATTTTATTAATAACGAAAGGAGCCCCAGCTTTAATTAAAATCTCTTTGGCCTCGGGATATGCTCTTTTAAAGGATAGATTCATATTTTTTCCTGTCCACAGCGAATTTAATATTTCTTTACCCATTTTATCAAAAATTACGATTGTAAATCCAACAGTTAGATTTTCAATACAAACTCCATTTTTGGATATACATAATTCTAAAAACCCATTCTCTTTTATCTCTTCATGGATAATACTAAAAGATAATTCCTTATCCTCCCATGTCCCATCTTGAAGTCTTGTCTGAGAAAACAGACTCAATCCTAAAAATAAGAATAACAAAAAGAAAAACTTAATCATGATTTTTATTTTTTTAAATGGCTATTCCGATTAAAGTTGCAGATGTAGCTCTCTGTATTTTTACATCTACAAAGTCTCCTGGACGAAAATTCTTTTTAGGAAATACAACAACATTATTTTGCGAGGTCCTTCCAAATAAATCATCTTCAGATTTTTTTGATTTTCCCTCTACTAAGACTTGAAAAGTTTGACCCAAATATTTTGATAAATTTTCTCTACTGTGCCTTTGTTGATATTCGATTATTTCAGAAAGTCTTCGTTTTTTTATTTCCAAAGGGACGTCGTCGTCTAAATTCCTGGCAGCAAAAGTGTTCGGTCTTTCCGAGTAAAAAAACATGTAGCCAAAATCATACTTAACTAACTCCATCAAACTCAAAGTTTCAGCATGATCTTCCTCTGTTTCCCCTGGGAAACCTGTTATCATATCATGCGAAATACCGCAATTTGGAATTATTTTTTTTATCCTTTTAATTAAGTCGATATATTCTTCGCGATTATGTCCTCTATTCATCGCTTTAAGTATTCGACTACTTCCACTTTGGACTGGAAGATGAATATAATTGCAGATATTATCGTGTTCAGCAATAGCATATAAAACCTCATCAGCCATATCCTGGGGATTAGAAGTTGAAAATCTAATTCGCATTTTTGGTACTGCTTTAGCTACCATTGTTAACAAATCTGCAAATCTCAAAGCTGTAGCTTGAGCCATTGAACTTGACTTCCGGAAGTCTTTTTTCAATCCTCCACCGTACCACAAATAACTATCAACATTCTGACCTAAAAGAGTAACCTCATGATAACCATTTTTTGAAAGATTTATGATCTCATCCACAATAGTCTGAGGATCCCGACTTCTCTCTCTCCCTCTTGTAAACGGAACAACACAAAAAGTGCACATATTATCACAACCACGAGTTATTGATACAAAAGCGGAAACTCCGTTACCCCCAAGTCTTACTGGCTCAATATTATGATAGGTTTCTTCTTTTGATAGTAAAACATTTACAGCATTTCTACCATCGTCTAGCTCCCCGAGTAAATTTGGCAAATCCCTGTAAGCATCAGGCCCAACAACCAAATCGACAAGCTTCTCTTCTTCAAAAAACTTCTCTCTTACTCTTTCAGCCATGCAACCAAGAACACCAATTTTCATTTCTGGAGATCTTTTTTTGATGCTGTTTAATTTTTTCAGACGTTTTCTTACCGTTTGTTCCGCCTTGTCGCGAATAGAGCATGTATTCAGCAGAACTAGATCAGCCTCTTCAACATTTGTAGTAGTCTCATATCCATCTTTAACTAAAATGGAAGCCACGATTTCACTATCCGAAAAATTCATCTGACAACCATATGATTCTAGATAGAGTTTCTTACCTGTGCCCGAACTTTCAATTATTAATGGCTCACCTTGTCTAACTTCGTCAAGTAATTTTCCTTGGCTTTTTGTTGTCTTCATCTTACAAAAATAAGTACTTTAATGCACACGTGACAAAATGTCAGCGAATGATTTTATACAATTTTATGGAAATGCTTCCATTACTTTGCGCTCAGAAAAAAATATCTTATGCCTAAAAACCTAGTAATCGTCGAGTCGCCTGCAAAAGCTAAAACTATTGAGAAATTTCTTGGCCCAGACTTTAAAGTGGAATCAAGCTTTGGTCATATTCGTGATCTAGATAAAGTGGACAGAGAAAATCTATTTTCTCCATCATATGTAGTGAGCAAGGATAAAAAAGAAGTTGTTAGCAAATTAAAAAAGCTCGCAAGAGATAGTGAGATCGTTTGGCTTGCTTCTGATGAAGACCGAGAGGGAGAAGCAATTGCATGGCATTTAGCAGAGACGTTAAAATTAGACCCATTAAAAACGAATCGTATAGTTTTCCACGAAATAACAAAAAAGGCAATAACAAAAGCTATTGAAGAACCTCGTAAAATAGATATGGAAATTGTTAATGCCCAGCAAGCTAGAAGAGTCATGGATCGAATTGTTGGGTTTGACTTATCCCCGGTCCTTTGGAAAAAGGTCCGAGCGGGACTGAGTGCAGGGCGAGTTCAATCAGTGGCAGTAAGACTAATTGTTGAAAGAGAAAGAGAAATTTTATCTTTTCAAAGCTCAAGTGATTTTCGCATCAATGCGACTTTTTCAAGCTCAAAAGGCGAATCATTTATTACTGAATTAACTAAAAGCGCTCCAAATGAAGAAAGTGTGGAGCCCATGCTTGAAAGCTTAAACTCGAATATGTTTAAGGTTACTTATCTTGAAAAAAAATCTGCAAGTAGAAAACCATCGGCGCCATTTACAACTAGTACTCTTCAACAAGAGGCTTCAAGAAAGCTAGGTTATCAAGTTAATAGAACGATGTCATTAGCTCAGGGACTATACGAATCTGGATTAATTACTTACATGCGAACAGATTCTTTAAATCTATCACAGGAAGCTATTAATGAGGCAACAGCAGTAATTTCAGAAAATTATGGTCAACAATATGTTCAGGTAAGGAAATTTAGTACAAAAGCTAAGGGGGCGCAAGAAGCACACGAAGCCATAAGACCAACTAATATTTCAAAAATTTCAGGAGGAAATGATGACCAGCAGAAAAAGCTTTATGACCTTATTTGGAAAAGGACTGTTGCATCTCAAATGAGTGATGCCAAACTTGAAAGAACAACTGCAGAAATAGAAAATGATTCCGGTCTGAAATTTGTAGCTAAGGGTGAAATGATTTCTTTCGATGGTTTTCTGAAAATCTATAGAGAAAACAATAATGAAGATAACTCTGGTATACTACCGAATTTAGAAAAAGGTGAAATCGCTAACTTGATTTCCGCTACAGCAACCCAAAGATTCACAAGACCTCCGGGACGTTTTTCCGAAGCTACTTTAGTTAAATCAATGGAAGAACTTGGGATTGGGCGACCTTCAACTTATGCCCCTACGATAACGACAATTCAAAAAAGAGGATATGTTCAAAAAGGGGATTCTGAAGGAACAGAACGTACTTTTTCCAAAGGAAGCTTTTCTGATCACAAATGGAATTGGGAACAAATAAAAGAGAAATCCGGATCTAATAAGGGTAAAATGGTTCCAACAGATTTAGGAAACTTAGTAACAGATTTTTTGAATCAGCATTTTGCTCCTGTTATGGATTATCAGTTTACTGCAAAAATGGAAAGTGATTTTGATTTAATCTCAACAGGATCAGCACCATGGACAGAGGTGTTATCAGATTTTTATACAGATTTTAGTCCTTTGGTTGGTAAAGCTGGAGATGCAGAAAGAGAAAGCGGCCAACGCACTTTAGGAATTGATCCTGATTCAGGAAAAAATATTTATGTCCGACTTGCAAAGTTTGGTCCAGTCATTCAAGTAGGAGAAACATCTGATGAAGATAAACCGAAGTTTGTAGGACTTCCAAAGGAATATGGATTGGAAACCATAACACTTGAGGACGCTCTGCCTCTTTTAGCTCTACCTAGAATAGTGGGAACCTATAACGGAGAGAACATAATAGCTAATAACGGCAGATTCGGAGCATATGTTCAAGTCAAACGTAGTTTTGTTAGCCTACCCCCAGAGATTACTCCATTTAATGTTTCTGAAGATCAAGCTATTGAACTTATTGTTGCTAAAGCTGCCGCAGATGCAGCAGCGCAATTAGCTGTTTTTGAAAGTCCAGATGGAATTATCGAAGTGCGAAAAGGTCGTTTTGGCCCTTACATCAAATTCAATAAAAGCAATTTTAAAATTCCAAAAGATATTGACCCAGAGTTGCTGACCCTAGAATCTTCGATGAAAATAATTGAGGAAGCCCCTGCTAAGAAATCGAAGAGATCAACAAAAAAATCCTCGAAAAAATCTTAGAGCATGTGGCAAGAAGTTCTCAGTCCAATATCAAAAGAATTAATTAGCGAATTCAAACCTGGATCGCTTGGAGAGAACTTGAATATTTACTCAGAAGAATCAAACTTTCCAGACTTAAGAAACAACAGAGTAACCATAATAGGAGTCCCGGAGGATCGAACAAATCTTAAACACAAAGGAACCAGTGATGCGAGCAATGCCATTAGAAAACAACTTTACTCTCTTTATCCAGGCTCATGGGAGATCAATATTGCAGATATAGGAAATATAATTCCAGGAAGAGACGTAATAGATACCATAGCTGCTCTTGAGGAAGTTTGCGTAGAGGTTATAAAACATAACTCAATACCCTTTATAATCGGAGGAAGTTCAGATTTAGGCTTCGCAATTTATCGGGCATTCGTAAGGCTAGAACAAACCATTAACGCCACAATTTTAGATAGTAGAATTTCTCTTGAATCAGATGAAAAAGAGTTGAATTCAGATAATTATTTAAGTCATATTCTAACCTCTAAACCATACAGGCTCTATAATTTATCGCACATCGGTCATCAAACTTACTATGTTCCTCCACAAATTATCAGCCTACTCGAACGCATGCATTTTAGCACCTATAGACTTGGCGAAATAAGAGGCAAGATTCACCTCATTGAACCCCTCATGAGAGATGCCGATGTTATTTTTTTTAATAATCATGTGATTAGAATGGCAGATGCACCAGGTCAATCCGACCCAACGCCAAATGGTTTAACGGGAGAAGAATTTTGTGCAGCTATGCGTTACGCAGGAATGAGTGATAAACTTTCAGCAACTGGATTATTTGATTTTAATCCGAGGTTGGAGAGCAGTACTCAAAACGCCCAACTGCTGGCCCAAAGCATTTGGTACTTTTTTGATGGGGTTGATTGGAGGAAAGGAGACTATCCTTTCCGATCAAAAACTGAGTATACAAAGTTTACAGTGCTAACAGATGGCCAAGATGAAGAAATTATTTTTTATAAATCATCATGGTCAGAAAGATGGTGGATGGAAATCCCAGCTCATCCCGGACGGGATGCAAAAAATAGTCTAATTTCCTGTTCTATTGATGATTACAATGCTGCACGGAAAGGTGAAATACCCGATAGATATTGGAAAGCCATTCAAAAATCTATCTAAATATGTTACCAATATCCGTGAGAATAATTCATTTTGTTTATCAAATTCCCTTTATGGTGGCATTTAATTTCCTATTTTTAGCCCTCAATCAGCATTGAATGATAGTCCGTAAACTTTTTTTCGCAACCTTATACATTGTTTTCACTGGGACAGTTGCAGCTCAACAAGATGTGCAATACACCCAGTATTACCATAATCAAGTTGGTTTCAATCCTGGAGTCGCAGGCAGTTCGGGTTCTATTAATCTTAATGTTGGGCACCGATCTCAATGGGTTGGATTTGAAAATGCACCAACGAGTCAAAATATTAACGCTGACATTCCATTAGCGATTTTGCATGGTGGATTATTAGTTAATATCGTTAATGATCAAATAGGATTCTTCCAAGATATCGCTGCCGCAGTAGGCTACGCATATCAATTGGAATTAGGTCCAGGAAAGCTAGGAATAGGACTCTCTGTTGACTTTAAAAATAAAAATGTAAAAGCTGCCCAATGGATTTATCCTGATGGTACTAGTGGCTCTAGCGATCCATCTATTTTTGCTCCCAACGCCACTGCAATGACTCCTGAAATGAATTTCGGCGCATATTATTCTACAGATCTCTGGTATGGTGGATTGTCAACGAGTCGATTATTACAAAGTGAAGCTAATTTAGGAGCCACAGCGGCTTACAAAAGTAAATTACACTACTATTTAACTGGAGGAATTAATATTCCATTTAGAGATCTAGAGCTAGTGCTTTCCCCCAATGTTTTAATGAAATCAGATCTTAACTCGAATATTTCTCTAGATATTAACATAAATGCTCTAATTCAAGAAAAAATATACGGTGGGCTAGGTTATAGAAATCAAGATGCCTTGAGCGTGATGGCGGGTTATCAAATTCTCCCATCCCTAAGACTAGCCTACTCCTACGATATAACAACATCATCTCTTTCCGCTTACAGTGGAGGGAGCCATGAGATATTTCTCAACTATAGTTTTAACATCGAAGTGCCACCTCGCATTCAAGGAAGCTATAGAAACATTAGATTTTTGTAAATTGGCAAACTTTTTGTGATAAGATATTATTCCTATGAAAAAATTCGTTAACAGTTATAGATTTATATCCTTTGGGATCATTAGTCTTTTAATTTCTTGCTCTGGCTCAAACCATGGTGAATTGGTTGGAGTCCAGAATCGAGCAGATTTTTATCCATCAGATCCATATGGAATGGTTTACATTCCACAAGGATCATTTAATGCGGGAAATGCGGATGTTGATATTCCTGCAACCCTGACAGCACCTACAAAAACTGTAAGTGTTTCTTCTTTTTACATGGATGAAACCGAGATAACAAATAATGAGTACCGTCAATTTGTTCATTGGGTAAGAGATTCTATTTTGCGATACAGATTAGCTGAGGGGTTAGTGGAAGAATATGAATATATTTCCTATGCCGATCTACAAAACCCAACATATTTTGAGGAATATGTTGGAATAGAGTACCCTGACTCGATGCAATCTCATTTAGATTGGAGTCGAAAACTAACTTGGGACACAAAGAAATTTCCTTCCATTGAATATACAGAAGTACTTGAAACAATGTATTTGGCGCCTGAGGAAAGATATCTGGGTGGTAGAATGTTAGATTCACGCCAATTGAACTATTTATACTTCTGGATCGATAAGCAAAAAGCTGCTAAAAAATCTAACCGAGCAAATATGGATTTCACTGATTCTGACGCTGATGGTATGACATATAATTATAAAGACTACATTAAGGACGGTCAAAGCATATCTGACCGATCAAGTTTTTTTGAAAGTGAAACGATAAATGTTTATCCCGATACACTGGTATGGCTTTCAGATTTCACTTATTCTTTCAATGAACAAATGCATGACAGCTATTTTTGGCATCCTGCTTATGATAATTACCCGGTAGTTGGAATAAACTGGAAACAAGCCATGGCTTTTTGTAACTGGCGCACAAGATATAGAAACGATTATCTGAAAGAAAATAATGATTTTCAAGAAAGTGAGTTCAGATTACCAACTGAATCAGAATGGGAATATGCAGCTAGAGGCGGATTTGAATTAACTACTTATCCTTGGGGTGGACCATACACAACCAATAGCGCAGGCTGCTTCTTAGCAAATTTCAAGCCTTCTAGGGGGAATTTAACCTCTGACGGGGGCTTCCATCCTGTAAAGGCCACTTCTTATGAACCCAATGGATATGGTCTATACTGCATGGCGGGGAATGTCGCAGAATGGACAAGTACAGCATGGGATGAAGCTAGTTATTATTACGTTGGAGATTTCAACCCAGACTTTAAATACAATGCTGACGAGAATGACCCCGAAACCATGAAAAGAAAAGTTATCCGCGGTGGATCTTGGAAAGACATTGCAGCATACCTTCAAGTAAGTTCCAGAGAATATGAATATCAAGACACTAATAAATCCTACATTGGATTTCGTACAGTCCAAAGTTTCTTGGGTCGAGACGCTCGAGACTTTTAATTTAAAAATATCCCAATATTTAATCAAATTCATTAATAATTAATTAAACCGAAATAAGATGGCCTTAATAGATGTAGATGGCAAGCGATTTAAAAACTTCATGTCCAAATTATATGGTTGGGGAGCAGCAGTTGTAATCATGGGTGCGCTTTTCAAAATCATTCACCTTCCAGGAGCTGACTTTATGCTAATTATTGGTTTAACAACCGAAGCTGTAATATTTTTCATCTCAGCTTTTGAGTCACCAGCGAAAGATTTTGACTGGTCAATTGTTTACCCAGAATTATCAACATTAGATCTAAATGAAGGAAAAGGTCGTCGTGGAACTGTAACCCAAGAGTTAGATAAAATGATGGAAGAAGCCAAAATTGGCCCAGAACTATTGACTAGTTTAGGTGATGGAATGCGCCAATTAAGCGATACGGCATCATCCTTAAATTCCGCTACAGACGCAGCTGGAGCAACTTCTGCTTATAGCGATCAATTGAACAGCGCGGCAAAAAATATGGAAGCTTTGAATGCTCTTTATGCCGTTCAGCTCGAGAATACTACGAGCCAAGTTGAAATTCAAAATAGCTTAATGGAAAAACTCGGGTCTTCAATGAATGAGTCCGAAGCTCTAGCTCAAGAAGTTGGAAAACTCTCAGGAAATTTATCTCAGCTAAATAATGTTTATGGTAATATGCTTTCAGCAATGAGTGGCAAAAGCTAATAATCACTAACTTTCTGATATTCAAAATATAACAACTTAATTATCTCTTAGAATAATACAAAATGGCTTCAGGATCTCTTTCTCCCCGTCAAAAAATGATCAACATGATGTATTTGGTGTTGACAGCTATGTTGGCATTGAATGTCTCTAAAGATATTCTCAAGGTTTTACATAAACTTGATGTTGGAATGTCTGCAACTGTGAAAACCGTTGAAGAGGGAACTAAGACCATTTACGATGCGATTGAAGCTCAAATATCCGAAAATGAACGAGCAGTTCCTTTTAATGAAAGAGCTAAAGTTCTTCGAACGAAATCCAATTCAGTTGAATCATTGCTGGTAAAAGCAAGGGAAGACATGATCGAAGAAACTGGTGGTATAGATACCCTTCGCGACAATCGAATGAAAGGAGAAGATAACAGAAGTGTATCTAATAACTACATGCTCAACGATAAAAGTGTAGGTGGTCAGGGAGCTGCAAAAGAAATTAAAGAGAGACTTACAGAATATCGTTCATATCTAATTGCTGAAGTTGAAGCAAATCCATCTCCAGTTACAGAAGAACTTATTGGAGAAATAAATCAAGCCTTTGACTTTAGTGATGTCAGAACTGGTAAAAAGAAAGAAACATGGGAAACAGCTACTTTCGCAGATCTACCTCTTGCGGGCGTCATACCATTTATTACGGACCTCCAGTCTAAAGTGAGGCGAATGGAGGCTAGAGTTGCTGAGTATTTTTACAGCCAAATTGATGCCTCTGCACTTAAATTTGACGGTGTGAGAGCTGTTGTTATGCCAAAAAGCACTTACATAACTCAGGGAGAGATTTATGAAGCTGATGTTTTCTTAGCAGCATACAACAGTGGAAATCAGCCAGAGTTTACGGATATCATTCCAGAAGAAATAATTGATGGTGTGGGTAAGATCCGTATTCCGGCGAAGGGAATAGGTTCTAAGACTTTAACAGGAAGCATGACTCTGCCCGGAGATGATCGCGTTTACACATATGATGTAGTTTATACTGTCGCGCCACCTAGCGTTGTGATTTCTCCTTCCAAAATGAATGTTCTTTATCGAAATGTAATTAATCCTTTAGAAATATCTGTGCCAGGAGTAGCTCCATCTAACATAGTCGTCAACGGGCCTGGAGTAAGAGGAAGTAATGGGAAATACAATGCTGAAATAACTAAAATAAAGGGTAAGGAAATCAAAATTTCTGTATCAGTAAAAGAGAAAAATGGTAAATTACGTCGAGCTGGATCAAAAATATTTAGAATAAAAGGATTGCCCCAAGCTGTAGGTTCTGTATTTAAAAAGACCCAAGGGGTAATGTCATCTAGCTTACTAAGTAAAGGAAAAGTCGAAGCAGAGTACCAAGATTTTCCTTTCGACTTGCCATTAACAGTGGTTTCATTTGAACTAAAAATGGATGGACAACCACCTATGCAAGTTAAAGGTGACAAGATACCCTCCAAGGCTAAGCCACTTATTCAAAAATTACGCCCTGGAAGCAGCGTTCAAATTCGTAAAATAATTGCGAAAACTCAAAAAGGCGCTAGAATTTCTAGAGTAGGTATTGTTTCAATTGACGTTCAATAATTATGAAAAATTTTCTCATTGTTTTTTTCTTTATGGCTTCGAGTGCGGTTTGGAGTCAAGTCATATCACCGGAAGATGATGGCTTAGTGCCGAAAGGCGATATACATTATTCCAATACTAGAGTCGTCCCCTACCCTTTTCTTCGACAAGATGATATGATGTGGGCTACTCGCCATTGGGAAAGAATACAAGTTCAAGAAAAGTTAAATCATCCACTTTATTACCCAGTAGTTCCTCTCCCTGATCGAAAATCAATGTTTGATGTTCTTAAAGATGCTATCCTTGTTGAAGGCAGTATTGTAGAAGTTTTCAGAGATGATTTATTTGAACTACCATTAAGCAATCAAGAAGTTGCTGATATTATTTTTAGAGTAGACTCTCTTACTGACCCTGATGATCCAAGTATCCTTCTTGCAATTGACTCAATAGAGCTAAAAGCGCCCAATGTCGTAGCATGGGAGTTAAAATCTGATTGGTATTTTGACAAGCAAAGAGGTGAGATGAAAAATAGAATTTTAGGCATTTCCCCTGTAGTAAAAGATCCTTCTACATCCGAAATATATAATATTTTTTGGATATGGTTTCCGGACGCGCGTCAGGCTCTTTCCACAAATATTGCCTACAATCCGGATAACAATACTAGAAGATTGACATTTGATCAGATCATGCAAATGAGATATTTTAATTCAGTAGTCTTTAAAGAAGACAATGTTTACGACCGGACTATTGATGATTATAAACAAAATAGACCAATGGAGCAGCTATTAGAGTCTAAACGAATTCGAGAAAATCTAAGGAATTACGAACACGACCTTTGGCAATTTTAATCGTCTAAATTATTTTGTTATTTCAAAAGGCCGCTATTTGCGGCCTTTTCATTTTTAAATATGCATTTTGCAATAATAGGTCAAGGTCTTGCGGGTTCTTCTCTCGCAATAGAAGCTGATAAAAAAGGTCATGATATCACATGCTTTGACCTAAGCAATGAAAATTCCGCCTCCAGGGTAGCAATCGGAATAATTAATCCATTAGTTCTAAAAAACCGAACACTCTTTGATAAAAGTGAAATGTTGTTGAGTAATTGTCTATCCTATTATAATAGGATAGAAAAAACATTTCAAAAATCATTATTATCAAAAAACCATATTCGAGAAGTCTTGTTTAATCCTAGCGAAGTTTCAAATTGGAACTCTTTATCCAAAGAATCAAGTCTTGAAAAATATATTGGATCAATCGAAACTACCCATAAATCATTAAGCGCTTTAGGTCTAGGTTGTGTAAAAAATAGCTTAAGACTTGATGTTAAAAATTATCTTCAAGTAATAAGGACTTGGCTTAGCGAAAAACATCGTCTGCAGGAAGAAGATGTTAAGAATGTATTCGTATCAAAAAATGAGGTAATTGTAAATGGCCAAAAATTTGATGGACTACTCTTAGCTGAAGGCCTAATAGCAAAGTGGACACAGAAGATATTTCGACCTCTTCAATTTAGTCCAACAAAAGGAGAGGGTTTGGTAATTGAAACCACAAATACTCATATTGATTTTCCGGTTCATAGAAATACTTTTCTTATAAAAGAGAATGAGAATAGATATACTGTTGGTGCTACATTCAACCGAAAGTATCTTCAAACAGGCCCCTCCCAAGCTGGAAAAGACTCCTTAATTCAGGAATTATCATATTGGTTTCAAGATGACTTTAAAATTGTCCATCACTGGTCTGGATTAAGACCTACGATGAAAGATAGAAAAATTTGTTTTGGATGGCATAAAGAGTTTCCCAATGTAGGGTTTCTAAATGGTCTTGGATCTAGAGGTGCGATGACATCTCCTTACTATAGCTCTCTGCTTTTGGCACAGCATAAATCTTAAGAGATGAAATTAGATGTGATACAAGTCAAAAAACAATTTAAATAAAGTTAGCATTCGGATGAATTCCCTTTGTTACTTTTGTCCTCCAGATGTTAAGTGTAAATCAAGTTGGTCTGGCCTTCGGAGGAACAGATCTTTTCAAGGACATATCATTTCAAATAAACCCTGGAGAACGGATTGGTCTAGTCGGTCGAAACGGAGCCGGTAAATCTACTCTATTAAGCCTTATTGCAGGTAAAATGTCTGTTGATTCTGGTAAGATATCCCTCCCGAATGATTTTAAAATTGGTTTCTTAACTCAAGATATTCCGCCATCGGGAGATAATACCGTTTGGGAAGAGGCCGCATCTAGCTTTAAGGAGATTCAAGCTCTCGAGTCTAAAATGGAAGAGCAGACTAAGCAACTCGAGACGAGAACGGACTATGAAAGTCCTTCCTATATGAATCTAATTAATGAACTATCTAATAATCAAGAAACTTATCAAATGCTTGGTGGTTATACGTACCAAGCAGAAATGGAAAAAGTCCTTATTGGTCTTGGTTTTTTATCCAATGATTTCCATAAATCACTTACCTCATTTTCTGGGGGATGGCAAATGAGAGTTGAGTTAGCTAAAATATTAATGCAGAATAATGATGTTCTGTTATTAGATGAGCCCACAAACCATTTAGATATCGAGTCTATAATGTGGCTAGAGCAATTTCTTGCAGATAGCCCGCAAGCGATTATTCTCGTTTCACACGATAGAACATTTCTCAATAATGCAACGACTAGAACCTTAGAAATTGTTCTGGGTAAAAGTTATGATTTCCCATGTCCCTATTATAAATATTTAAGTCTCCGAGAAGAGATTAGAGAAAAACAAAGACAAGCAAAAGCCAACCAAGAAAAAGAAATAAAACAGACTGAAGAACTAATAGAACGATTTCGATATAAAGCTTCCAAAGCATCATTTGCTCAGAGTTTAATAAAAAAATTAGACAAAATAGACCGTATTGCTGTAGATGAAGAAGATACACGTAATATGAGATTTAAGTTCCCGCCAGCTCCTCGTTCTGGAAAAGTTGTCGCGAAACTCGTTGACATTCATAAGCATTATGGACCAAAGCATGTTCTCAAAGGTTTTGACATGGAAATTGTTAGAGGTCAAAAAATAGCTTTTGTGGGACAAAATGGTCAAGGTAAATCAACACTTGTCAAAGTTCTTGCGGAAAATTTAGACTTCACGGGCTCCATTGATCTAGGACACCAAATATCACTTGGTTATTATGCCCAAAATCAAGCTGAAGTTTTAGATGGATCGAAAACTGTTCTAGAGACTATTGAAGATTCTGCCCCTGAGGAAATGCGCGGCTTTGCCCGAAAAATGTTAGGAAATTTTATGTTTACCGGAGATAATGTTGGTAAGAAGGTATCTGTCCTCTCTGGTGGGGAAAGAGGTCGACTTGCGTTATGTCAATTGATGCTAAATCCAATTAATTTTTTAATTCTCGATGAGCCAACCAATCACCTAGATATGCAAGCTAAAGATGTCTTGAAACAATCTTTAGCAAACTATGACGGAACACTAATTGTAGTCTCTCACGACAGAGAGTTTTTATCTGATTTAGCTGATATAACTTATGAATTTAAAGATGGTAAAATTAGACAGCATTTAGGTGGTATAGAATATTTCCTTGATCAGAAAAAAATGCAGAATATGCGACAAGTTGAATTAGGACTGAAGGAAAAGCCAGTTTCAAAATTAGAGCAAAAAGCAAAAAATAAACGAGTATCAAAAAATGAACTCAAGAAAATTGAAAAAAATTTAAAGAATGCTGAAAAATTTGAAAAAAACGCTCAAAATAAATATGAAAATTTTCAAAAAGAATTAGATGCTTTAGAAAATATTTTATCAAACCCTATTGAATTCAAAAAGATGTCTGAAGATCCAGATTTTTATATAAACTATGAACAGCTCAAAAAGAAATTAGATGATTCTTTTAATGCTTGGGAGGAAGCAGTCGAAAAAAGTTCTTCCCTTCAAAAGGAGTTGGGGGAAATAGAAGCGTAACTTGTCGATATGAAAAAACTGTTTCAACTTGTTTTAACATTTTTTACTTCGTTGTCAATTATGTCCCAGACGGCATCAGAGACAAAACTCGTTGTTTCTATTGTGGTGGATCAAATGCGAGCCGATTATTTAACTAGGTACTCTCACCTTTATGAAGGAGGATTTAAAACGCTACTTGAAGATGGTGAAGTCTTTTGGAATGCGCATTATACTCATGCTCCAACTTATACAGCTCCAGGCCACGCAAGTATTTACACGGGTACAGATCCTCGTTTTCATGGCGTTATTGGAAATGATTGGTATGTTCCAAGTATTGGGAAGACAACTTATTGTTTAGAAGATTCCGATGTATCGCCAATTGGAACTTCATCAAAATATGCCAAAAGAAGTCCAAAAAATATTCATAGTACAACTTGGACAGATGAATTAGAGTGGGCTAGTAATAAAAAATCTAAAATATTTGCATTTTCTTTAAAAGATCGTGGTGCAATTTGTGCTGCAGGACATTTTGGAGATGCTGCTTTCTGGTTGGATAAATCAGGATTTATATCAAGTAGCTATTATATGTCATCATTGCCCAAATGGCTTATCAATTTTAATCGAAAAAATAGTGTTAAATCATACATGAATGGCAAATGGGATTACTTAATAGATAAGAATCAATATCCTGAGATACAGTCTACAGAGTTTGAACGTATTCCTAAAGGGGCCAGAAAAGCAGATTTCCCTTATGATTTATCCCGGCTTTTTGATTTTGATACTACCGGTATTGAAGCATTTAAAACTACTCCCAAGGGGAATCAAATATTAGTAGATGTTGCTATAGAGGCCCTGAAAAAAGAAGAATTAGGAATACACAATAATCGCTTCCCAGATGTATTGGCAATTAGCTTTTCTGCTACAGATTATATTGGACATGGCACAGGTATTAGGTCTCATGAGACAATGGATATGTATTTACGACTAGATCGTCAGCTTGACACATTATTTGAATACCTAAATAAACACGTCGGTAAAGATAATTTTATCATTGTTCTAACTGCAGATCATGGCGCTGCGGACAATCCAAGTCAAGCTAAAATGGATGGTATGCCAGTCGATTGGATGGCACCTGCAGACTTAGAATCAGAGTTTAGAGAATTGATTGTAGCTGCTGGAGTACCTCCCGAATTAATATTAAATTTTTCAAATGAACAAGTTTATATTGAAGAAAATGATAGTCTTGAAAGGATTCAAGAAATTGTTCGTAATGCACTATTAAAACATCCTGCAATCGCTGAATCGTGGACAAAAGATGAAATACGAGGAGCCTCAGAACCTTTTGCACTAATGCGTAAAAATGGATCTGATAAAAGAAGTGGACAAGTATTTTACTCTCTTTATCCTGGTTCCATAGCTTATTACAAAACAGGTACCACTCATGGTTCCGGATACACATATGACACACATGTGCCTGTTATTTTTTATGGAAATATTTTTCACTCCCCTGAAAAACATAGTGAAAGAATTAACATAAAAGACATAGCTCCAACCCTTAGTCATATTCTGAAAATTGCTCAGCCTAGTGCTTGTAATGGTGATATTTTATCTTTAAAATTCAATTAATTCTCTTTCCCTCTTTTGTACGATTTAGGAATTTCACAGACAGGAATAGGTAGCATCTTATGGCTATTTGATCTGTGGAATTGAATAAAAAGAAGCAAAACCTCTTTTTCTCTCTTTTTCAGATTACTTTCTAAAATATTATTTATATCATCCTTTAACGGATTCCAATTTTTCTCGATTACCCATTTCATAGCCACTTCAAGTTCTGGGTAAGTTGCTCCAATTTGATCTTCATCATTTCTTTCATCTTTCCACAAACCATCTGTAGGAGCTGCATCCAAAATAGTTTGAGAAACTCCTTTATATTTTGCTAATTCAAATACTTCAGATTTAAATAAATCAGCAATTGGACTAATATCGACACCTCCATCCCCATATTTTGTGTAAAAACCAACGCCAAAATCTTCAATTTTATTTCCAGTTCCAATAACCAGTAAATTATGGTTTTGAGCATATGCATATAAAGTCGTCATACGGACTCTTGCCCGAGCATTTGCAAGTGATAGTTCAGTATTATGATTTTTACTAAGATTTAATGTAGAAACCAGTGAATCAAAAACTAAAGTCAAATCTCGTTGCTCCATATATACATTACCATATGTTTCTTTTAAGCTTTTCATATGGATATATGCTCTTTTAGACTGATTCTGAGGCTGATGAATAGGCAGTTCTAATAAATGAGTTTCAAGCTGAGTTGAGGCACACAAAGAAGATGTCAATGCTGAATCGACACCTCCAGATACTCCAACGACAAATCCATTTACTCTAGAAGACATGGCATAATCAGATAGCCAACCTACTATATGTTTATCAATTTGACTAAGGTTCATTTTTGGATAAGTACTTTTGGCATAATGTTTAAAATATTTTCAAAATTAATACTCTTAATTGGCATACATGTCTTACTAAATTCATGCCAAGAGAATCCTTGGGAACAACTTCCTAAATCTAATACTGAAAATCAAGTAAATATTATTCATTTTTCAGATTCTATTTTAGGTTTAGATTCGATTAGTATGTTCGATAAGCTTGAGCAAATGCAATATCGACATCCTATAATTTTCTTTGATTCTGATAGCTCCTATAACTGGAAAAAAGACCTCCCCCCTTATTTATTAGATCCAGAAGTGCAAGCACTTTATAAAGATGCTTTAAAGTCTCGTATGCCTCTTAATGACTTTACAAATGATATAAATTCTGGAGTATATCAATATAAATTGAGATTCCAAGAGAAAGCAAAAGAATTTGATATATATACATACGTAAGTCGAAATGAAAAATTTTGGATACTTGAAGGTCCAAAGCATTTTTTTATTCCGTGGGACAGGTATCTGGGAAGTGATCATCCCCTTTATGCGCGAGAGGCAAAGTATCAGCTTACAAGACATGATTCCGATCAAGTTATCATTGAACTCTTTCGTTCATTAAGTAAAGGTCACATACCCAAAGTTCAAAAAAATTCATCATTGCTATCTGCAATGATCAATTCAGGGAAAAGTATTTTATTTCTTCAAACTATTTTAGGTGATTCCCAGGCTCAGAAAGCACTAAACATGGATGTTATCGAAAATCAATTTATGATTAATAATGAATCGGCTCTATGGAAAGTATTATTAAAAAAGAAATGGCTTTTTGATAACTCTTTTGATTTAAAAAGAAAACTCATTGAAGCTGCGCCATTTAGTGCATTTACGACTTCCAATGATCAAATAATACCTGGACAAGCAGGAGCTTGGTTTGGTTGGAGAATCCTTCAAAACTATTGGTCCCAAAATCCCGAACTAGCTTTATCGGAAATTATGGATGACGAAAACGTAAATTTGATCCTTCAAAAATCTGGTTACCGGCCTTAAATATCTTTTTATGAATTCAAAAATCAATCTTGACATTGAACTTGATGTCAATAAAATCCCAACAAAAATAGAATGGTCTGCTCCAGATGGAGGTGTGAAAAAATCAAAAGCAGATGCATTTATTCTATCCGTTTGGGATGGCGAAACTAAAGACACTTTAAAAATTGATCTCTGGACTAAAAATATGATGGTGGATGACATGAAGAAATTCTATCATCAAACCTTACTCTCGATGGCTGACGGATTTAAAAGATCAACCAATGAAGACGAGATGTCTGAGGACATAAGAGATTTTGCCAAATATTTTGCAGAGAAATTAAAACTTATTGGGTAACTAATTTTTCAGTCATTCTTTACTTCTTTCAGAATTATTGATTTCTTCCAGTAAAAGAGGAGATAATTCTAATGTCAATTTCCTTATTGATTCAATCAATTCAACTCGACCCAAAGCTGTTTCTGCGCTTGTTAAATGCATAGGAGGGATATTCTCCCACTCTTGAAGCATTTTTTTCTTAAATGCCGCCTGATTTTTTCCAAATGCACTACTTGATAATTTATCTAGTTTTGTAAAAACAAGAGAAAACGGTATCCCCCACTCTCCCAAATTTCTAATAAAATCTAAGTCTTTTTTTTGAGGCGCAAGCCGACCATCAATTAAAACAAAAATATTAACTAGGTTCCTTCTGTTTTTTAAATAATGACTAATCATTTTAGAAAAAATCTCTCGTTGGACTTTGCTAACCTTTGCATAACCATAACCGGGAAGATCAACCAATGACCATAATCCAGCATCCATTGTAAAATGATTAATGAGCTGAGTTTTACCAGGTTTACCTGAAATTTTTGCTAAGCCCGAATTATTAGCCAAGCAATTTATTAAAGAAGATTTACCAACATTTGATCGCCCGATAAAAGCAAATTCAGGAACTGAAATTTTAGGACATTCAGAAGTCCGAGAAGCAGATTTGACAAATTCTGCCTTAATTGGGGGAACTAGTTTGACAGTAGTTTGTCTAGCCATTTTTGAATTATTGTATTGAATTCTTCTGGTCGCTCCATCATAGCTGCATGACCACATTCATCAATCCAATGTAGTTCTGAATTTGGCATAAGGTCCTTAAATTTATCAGCAACCTCCGGTGGTGTTACATCATCTTGTCTACCCCAAACTATACATGTAGGAACGTCGAATTCTTTGATATCATTCGACATATTATGTCTAATTGCACTTTTAGAAATAGCCAAAGTTTTAATTGCCTTATTCCTATCATTAACTGTGGCAAAGACCTCATCAATTAACTCTTCAGTGGCAACTTCTTTCACATAAAACACATCCTTAATACGCTCTGCTATATAATCACGATCACCGCGTCTTGGGTAAGAATTCCCCATTGCAGACTCATACAACCCAGAGCTTCCGGCAAGAATAAGGCCATGAACATTATTAGGATATAATTTTTGCATCATAAGCGCAATGTGTCCCCCAAGAGAGTTACCGACGAGAAAAGCCTTCTCATATCCCATATGATCCATAAAAGATTTTACGAATCGTGTCAAGTTTTTTACGTTGGTTGTTGCTAAAGGCATACTATAAAGAGGTAATGCCGGTACCGTGGCTTGATATCCAGCCTTTGCAAAATGATCAACTTGTGCATCAAAATTTCCCAAAGTACCCATCAACCCATGAAGAAAAATAATCGGAGTACCCTCTCCGGAAATTTTGAATTCGAATTTTCCTTCTTTTCTTAATTCTGGCATTTTAATTAAATTTTAAAACTTAATTGGGAACGAAGATAAGCATTCCAAAGACCATAGCCATCTTGTTTTATATCTATCTGATATAGTGATAATTATACTCATTACTAAAAGTTATCAACTTTTGTGGGTATTTGTGGGAAATAGTGGGGAAAATAGGTATTTTTGACATAAGACATAACAATAGATAATGGAATTACTGGGTGTATATGAATGCAAAATGGATGCTAAAGGGCGTGTCTCTGTTCCGTCTAGCCTGAAAAAACAGTTAATATCTATTGGCACTGCTGGTTTTGTTTTAAAAAGAAGTGTCTTTAGTAAATGCTTAGAACTTCATACTCAGAAAGAGTGGATTGATTTAACCAACTCGATAAAAAAATTAAATAGATTCGTTCAAAAAAATAATGAGTTTATTCGAATATTTCATGCTGGTATAAAACAAGTCGAAATGGATTCTGCGGGGCGCATTTTAATTTCAAAAGATTTAATAGGTTTTGCGAATCTTAAAAATACCATTGTTTTCAGTGCGACTCCTTTCGGACTTGAAATATGGAATCAATCAGATTATGAAAAAGCTGTGAGCGTGGAAAATACTGATTTCGCAAAGTTAACAGAAGAAGTAATGGGAGAACCAAACTCTAATGTCATATCATAACCCGGTCCTATTAAAAGAGTCCATAGACCTTCTTTCCATTAATCCAGACGGGATTTATGTCGACGCTACATTTGGCGGAGGTGGCCATAGTAAATCCATTCTAAAGCAATTAAGTTCAAAAGGTAAACTTTTTGGATTTGACCAAGATCCAGATGCACTAGAGAATAATTTAAAAGACAAAAGATTTACTTTAATCCCTCATAATTTCGAACACCTTAGACGATTTTTAAAGCTACATAATGTCAACAAAACAGATGGCATATTAGCAGACCTTGGGGTTAGCTCTCATCAATTTGATATTGTACAGCGTGGATTTTCTATTCGTGGCAATGGGCCATTAGATATGAGAATGAACACAAGAACAGGGCAATCGGCAGCAGAATGGCTATCTGAAATAGACGAGTACTCATTAATACATGCCCTTGCTACTTACGGAGAAGTGAGTCGACCAAAAAAATTGGCACAAATTATCTTGAGCGCTCAAATTCAATCACCTATTCTAACCACCAGAGAGTTATTAAATATCATAGAGCCGCATGGAAGAAAAGGCGAAAAGATTTTTGCTAAAGTTTTTCAAGCGATACGAATAGCTGTGAATAGAGAGCTCGAAGTTTTGGAGAAATTACTTGAAGAAGGTAAAGAGCTGCTTTCTATTGGAGGTCGATTTGTCATGATTTCTTATCATAGTCTTGAAGACAGAAGAGTTAAATTATATTTTCGAGAAGGCAAACTTAAAGGAGAGGCTGAAAGAGACGAATTTGGCAACCGACTGACTCCATTTAAACTCGTCACAAGAAAAGCACTAGTTCCAGGGATTGACGAGATATTGGCCAATCCGCGCTCTAGATCAGCAAAATTACGCGCTGCGGAAAAAAAGGAATTAACAACATGAAATTGCTTAACCAAAGAAATATTGGAGCCTTAAAGGAAATACTAAGGGGCAGCTTCTTTGGCCATCCGATAATATTGAAAAATTTACCTTTTGTTCTTTACATAACTGCACTCGCTCTTATCCAAATCTGGGCAGCTCATAGGGCTGAATCAAATGTTCGAATCATATCTAAAATGACAGTTGAGATAAATGAGTTAGAAAGTCAATATTTAGATTCTAAATCTAAACTTATGAAAATGGGACAAGAATCATCAGTTCAATTGCGTGCCGAGGAACTTGGCCTAATAGCGATGAGTCAAGCTCCAATTTCAATTGAAAAGCCTAATAATGAATAACCAATACGAACCTAGTATTCGTAGGATGGCTTGGCTAGTTATTTTTGCTGCAGTCTTCACGCTCACCATACTGTGCAGACTCTTTTTTATATCACTATCACTCGGGCCAGAACTAATCGCATCAGCTAGGCAAAAAGTAATTCAAGAACGAGAAGTAACAGCGAGTAGAGGTAATATATATTCAAATGATGGTCAACTCTTAGCAACATCTATGCCCGTTTATGAATTGCGATGGGACGCGGCAATTGTAGACCCGCAAAAGTTTAATTCTCAAATAACCAAAACTAGCATAGCCTTATCTGGTTTACTTCCAAGATCTCGCTCAAATAAAAGCTGGGAAAAATATCTAAGAAAAACTTTTTCTACAAAAAATAGATAT
Source organism: uncultured Cryomorphaceae bacterium (assembly GCA_913043005.1). Taxonomy (GTDB): domain Bacteria; phylum Bacteroidota; class Bacteroidia; order Flavobacteriales; family Schleiferiaceae; genus TMED14. The sequence continues at coordinate 90,719 of CAJWKU010000001.1, read as the reverse complement.
GCTCTTCTCGCTAAAGACCTAAGTTATTCTGATTATCGGCAAGTAAGCCAAATGCCTCTTTTTAAAGGAAATAAGTACAAAACAGGCCTAATTACACTTGAGAACCATACAAGATTAATTCCTTTAGGATTGCTTGCTGAAAGAACCATTGGCTATGACCGTGGGTCCAGAGTCGGCTTAGAGTCTTCATTTAACGAAACATTAAAGGGTCATAATGGTAAACGATGGATGCAAAACCTAGGTGGAAATCAATGGAAACCAATAGATAGCGAATTTTCAAATCAGCCTATAAACGGCCAAGATATTGTAACTACAATAAATTCAAGAATTCAAGACATTGCACATAAAGCACTTATTCAGCAATTAAAAAAATATGGTGCGGATCATGGATGTGCCGTAGTTATGGAGGTTGCTACTGGAAAAATACGGGCAATTTCAAATCTTGGAAAGACAAAAACAAATTCAAATTATCGAGAATTAAGAAATTATGCAGTTTGGGAGAAGTCCGAACCGGGATCCACATTTAAAGTTGCCTCACTTCTTGTAGCATTAGAAGATGGAAAGGTTGATACTGCACAAAAAATAGATACCAGAGGTGGTGAATATGTTATCTACGGTAAAAAAGTGAGAGATTCAAAGCGAGGAGGTTACGGAATAATATCAATTGGAAGAGCGTTAGAGTTGTCTTCAAATACAGGTATCGTTAAGGCTATTTATTCAAAATACTTGAAAAGACCTGAAGATTTTATAGATCGAATGTACCAGATTGGTTTGGCAGATATGACAGAAATTAGAATCCCTGGTGAAAGCGCACCCTATATCCCACACCCTGATGATAAAAGATGGAATGGATTAACATTACCATGGATGATTTTCGGTTATGGGATTGAGAGTACACCTCTTCAAATATTAACATTTTACAATGCAATAGCAAATAATGGAAGAATGGTGAGACCAACACTTTGGGAAGGAACTAGAGATCACGGAGTAATGGTTAAAAACAATCAAACACAGGTCATGCACCCTTCAATAGCTTCAGAGCGAAATATACTTCAAATTCAAGATTTACTCGAAAAAGCTGTGAAAAGAGGTACTGCGAAAAACATATATACTGATTCATTAGATATGGCAGGGAAAACGGGCACTTGTCAAACTGACTATTGGGATCCCGAAACCTTAGGTTACCAAGCATCTTTTGCCGGATATTTCCCAGCAAAGTCGCCAAAGTATTCCTGCATTGTAGTTATCAATCGTCCTGAAATCGCAGCGGGATATTATGCAAATATCGTTGCTGCACCTGTTTTTCGTGATATCGCTTTGGCAATACACAAAATGACACCTCAAACTGAAATACCGCCCAAGGGATATTGGGGTGACGCCATAGATCATATGGCCAAAAACAACAAAAAAAGAAGAATTTCTAATTACAATATCGCGGTTCAAAAACTTGAATTGGGAGAAATACCTAACATCAAAGGATGGAAAGTGTCTGATGCGATTCAACTCTACGAAGAAAATGGATGGCAGATAACACTTCAAGGGAATGGGACTGTACTAAGTTATGATTCCGAATTTAAGAATAAAAAAATTCATATTAGACTAGGATGAAGCTATTAAAAGACATACTTTTTGGCGTTTCCATTGTTGATTTACTGGGGTCAACTTTAGTAGCTATTAATACTGTCACGTGTCATTCTCAATCCGTAAAAAAAGACAGCCTATTCATAGCAATCCAAGGAACCAAAAAAGATGGAAATCTATTTATTAAAGAGTCCATAACAAAAGGATCGATAGCTATTCTCTGCGAGAAATTCCCAAAAGAAACAAATTCAGAAATTACATACATACAAGTCAAATCAGCTTCGAAAGCTTATTCTATAATTGCTGGGAATTGGTTTGATCGACCTTCCGAAAATCTCAATATTATCGGTATAACCGGGACTAATGGGAAAACAACAACAGCAAGTTTACTGCATCAGCTTTTTGAAAATAATCTCATAAAAAGTGGATTAATATCAACTGTGAAAATATCAATTCACAACAAAAATTATCCCGCAACCCATACCACACCTGACGCTTGGCAAATTCAAAAACATTTGTCAGATATGGTTAAAGCTGGGTGCAAACTTGTCTTCATTGAAGTTAGCTCGCACGGACTGGTTCAAAACCGTGTCGAAGGAATTCGTTTTAGAGGTGGAATTTTCACAAATATCAGTAGAGATCATCTTGATTATCATAAAACCCTTGATAATTATGTCATTGCAAAAAAATTACTTTTTGACAATCTCAGCTCCTCGGCATTTGCATTAGTAAATCGAGATGATAAATACGGTGATACAATGATTTCGGGTAGCAAAGCAAAGAAAATATCCTATGGAATAACAAGAGATTCCGATATCAAAGCTAGGGTACTTGAAAGTCATATTGGCGGAACTCTAATTAGCATAAACCAGCGAGAATGTTGGATGAAATTAATTGGAAATTTCAATGTTTATAACGTATCTGCAGTTTATGGAGCTGCAATCGAATTGGGCATGACTGCAGATGAGGCATTACAGGGAATAAGCAATTTAAATCCGATAAATGGTCGTTTCCAAAAAATAGAAGGGCCAAAAGGGATTACTGGAATAATAGACTATGCTCATACCCCAGATGCCTTAAAAAAGATTCTTTCCTCCCTGCAAAAATTCCGAAAGCCTCCACAAAGAATAATAACTATAATTGGTTGCGGTGGAGATCGAGATAAAGGCAAAAGACCAGAAATGGCTTCCATTGCATCTAGATTAAGTGACTATGTCATTTTAACATCTGATAATCCAAGATCAGAATCCCCTGAAGCAATTCTTAGAGACATGGAGTGTGGCCTTAAAAAGCCAGACATGAAATATTGCATTTCAATTGTAGATAGAAGTCAAGGAATTCGGCTCGCCTGCCAAAATGCAAATCCAAATGACATAATACTATTAGCAGGAAAAGGACATGAGAAATTCCAAGAAATTAATGGAGAAAAAATGCCATTTGATGATTTACTCATTTTAAAAACTGTACTAACAGAAGTTCAAACTTAAAATTATGCTTTACGATATATTTATATTTCTTGATAAGCTTGATTTTCCTGGTGCTGGACTATTCCAATTTCTCACTTTCAGGGCAGCATTAGCAATCCTTGGAGCCTTAACAATAAGTCTAATTCTTGGGAAAAGACTTATCGAAATTTTAAAAAGAAAACAAATAGGCGAAAGTGTCAGAGATCTTGGATTAGATGGTCAATTAGAAAAAGCAGGAACTCCAACTATGGGAGGATTAATAATTCTATCAGCCATAGTAATCCCGGTATTATTATTTGCAGATCTAAGTAACATTTATATTAAACTACTTCTACTAACCACTGTTTGGATGGGAGCAATAGGTTTTGCCGATGACTACATAAAGGTTTTCAAAAAGAATAAAAAGGGCCTAAGAAGCTATTTTAAAATAATCGGCCAAATTACACTTGGAATTATAGTTGGATGTGTTCTGGCGTTTCACCCCGATGTCACAATGAAGGAGGAAGTACCTATCGATTCACAGATAAAATTATACGGAGAAAGTGCTAAAAGTGCGCCAGTTTTTGGCCATGCCGAACAGTCACTAAAAACCACTATACCATTTTTAAAAGACGCAACATTCGATTATGTGAAACTTTTAGATTGGCTAGGTCTTTACAAATATAGTTGGCTAATATTTATTGTTGTAGTGATCTTTATAATTACCGCTGTTAGCAATGGAGCGAATTTAACCGACGGACTTGACGGGTTAGCGGGTGGTACATCCGCTATAATAGCATTTACACTTGCAATTCTAGCCTATGTAAGTGGCTCTGTTGTTTTTGCGAGCTACTTAGATATAATGTACATACCAAATTCTGGAGAATTAGTGGTTTTTGCCGCTGCCTTTATTGGTGCATGTATAGGCTTTCTATGGTATAACACCTACCCTGCACAAGTATTTATGGGAGACACAGGTAGCCTTTCAATAGGGGCGATAATCGCTGTATTTGCAATTGCAATAAGAAAAGAGCTTTTAATACCCATACTAGCCGGAGTGTTTCTTATCGAAAACTTGAGTGTTATTATTCAAGTTGGCTACTTTAAGTACACTAAAAAACAGTCAGGAATTGGCAAACGAGTATTCCTCATGTCACCTCTTCATCATCATTTTCAGAAAAAAGGTCTTCATGAATCTAAAATTGCTACTAGATTTTGGATTCTAGGTATTTTTCTCGCCATTTTCACCCTAATAATCTTAAAACTTCGCTGATAATGAATGAAGAGTTTCAGCTTGGTATTCTCGGAGGTGGAGAAAGTGGTGTTTCGGCAGCTCTACTTGGCAAAGAAAAAAAAATCAAAGTTTTTCTTTCTGAAAAGGGGAAAATTGAACGCTCCAATCGAAAAGAATTAATAGAAGCTGGAATTTCTTTTGAAGAAGGCCAGCACAGTCTTGATAAATTACTTAGTTCTGATGCGATAATTAAAAGTCCCGGTATTAGTTCAAATATTCCGATAATACAAAATATTAGAAAAGCCGGAATCCCCATCTGGTCAGATATCGAATGGTTTTTTAGAAATAAACCGGAAAAATCAAAAATCATTGCCATCACAGGGACAAATGGGAAAACCTCAATAGTAACATTAATTGGTAAAATTCTATCGAGAAATAAAACAAATTTTCATTTAGGTGGAAATATTGGTATCGGCGCTGGAAGGCTACTCCTTTTAAATCCAGTGGATTTTTATGTACTAGAAGTGTCTAGTTTCCAGTTAGAGGATTGCCCAACTTTCAGACCCAATATTGCTGTAATGACCAATATTAGAAATGACCATCTCGATCGCTACAAATCAATTCAAGACTATGCAGAAACAAAATTTAAAATCACTGCAAATCAAAATAAAGATGACAGTTTCCTTTTCTATGCTGAAGATGAAATCATAAAATCAAGACTAAACAAAGTAAATGCATCCCTTTACCCTATTTATACATCTACACCAGCTGACACTCCAAATCAAGGAGCATTTATTGAAAGCTCAAATTTAATAATGATCACAAAAAATAATGATATCATGACAATTGAAGATCTTGCTTTACAAGGCAAACACAATAAATATAATGCACTTGCTGCAGGCTTGTCTGCCAGACTTCTTAATGTTCGAAGTGAAATGGTTCGAGAATCATTAGCAAATTTCGAAGGACTTGAACATAGAATGGAAAACATTGGCACCATACATGGAATCCAATTTATAAATGATAGCAAAGCCACAAATGTCAACTCGACATACTATGCTCTGGAAAGTATTATTGGGAAATCAATCTGGATTGTTGGCGGCGTAGATAAAGGAAATGACTATTCTGAACTATTTGGATTGGTAGAGAAGGGAGTAAAAGCTATTGTTGCAATTGGAACTGATATTTCAAAAATTCGAAATGCCTTTGCGGAAAGTGTTGAACATTTTGCCGAAGTAGAAAATATGGATGATGCTGTAAAAACCAGCTATCAGATTGCATCAAAGGGAGAAACTGTTATTCTATCTCCCTGCTGTGCAAGCTTTGACCTGTTTGAAAACTATCAAGACCGAGGAAATCAATTTAAATCAGCAGTTCGCAAATTATAATACTTTTTATCTGAATGGAAATCTTTAATCGTCTTTTTCAAGGTAGCACTCAAATATGGGTCATAACTATGCTATTGGCGATTTTCTCTTTTTTACCAGTCTTCAGCGCCAGCACAAGTCTGGGGATGCATATGATTCACGTTTTTTTCGGGCTTTTACTAGCTGTACTGACTCATAGAATACCTTACCGATTTTGGAGAGGACCACTTTCACCTCTAATTCTCTGGATAAGTATTGTATTACTCGTTTTTACAATCGCAAAGGGATCTACGATAGGCGGAGCGAATTCAAGCCGTTGGATATATGTGTTTGGAATGAGCTTTCAAACTAGCGCACTAGCTAATGTTGCCCTTCTAATCTTTCTTTCGAGAACATTATCCAAAGAAGAAGGAGATTGGAAATTTAAAGATTCGTTTAAAACTTTATTGTGGCCAATTTTTATAATATCTGGACTTGTTCTTCCGGCTAATCTATCAACCGCTATTCTAATATTCGCAAATTCCATGATTCTATTATTCATTGGTGGATATCATTTTAAACATCTAGCCAAAATACTTGGATTAGGCGTAATACTGCTTTTAGGTTTCGTTCTTACCGCCAAGACAATACCAGACATCATGCCAAATAGAGTAGACACCTGGATAAGTCGATTAGAGACATTCGCATCACCTGTTGAGGATAATGAAAACTATCAAATGAATATAGCAATGACGGCCATTGCAGAGGGGAAAATTACGGGTATGGGTCCAGGAAGAGGACTTCATAAGCACTTTCTACCACAAAATAATTCCGATTTCATTTATGCCACAATTGTCGAAGAATACGGTTTAATAGGCGGCTCTACTATCTTGTTAATGTATTTGTGGTTCATGCTAGCATGTGTTAGAGTTACACGACGAGCAAAAGATTTATTTGGACGACTAATTGTTATTAGTCTAAGTTTTTCGATTTTACTACAAGCGATGATAAATATGGCTGTGGCAACGAGCCTATTGCCTGTCACAGGCCAAACACTTCCATTGGTAAGTGCAGGAGGATCCTCTATTTGGATGACATGCATTTCAATTGGCATTATACTCTCGGTTAGCAGAGGTAGAGGTGATGGGGACAACGTAGATCCAGATGTTAAAATATTTCAAGACATAGAAATAGAATCTTTAAATACTCAAAGCAATGGCTAGGGGTCCAAAAATAGTAATTTCTGGAGGGGGAACAGGTGGACATATTTTTCCCGCCGTAAGTATTGCAAAAGAAATTATTAAAAAATATCCCGACGCTTTAATTCAATTCATCGGAGCGAACGGCAGAATGGAGATGGAAAGAATTCCAGAAGCTGGTTTTCCTATACACGGAATAAATATTGCGGGTTTTCAAAGAAAATCTCTTTTCAAAAATATTGGTCTTCCAGCAAAATTAATTTCCAGCCTTTTCGCAGTTTTTAAGTTTTTAAAAAAAACAAAACCAGATGCCGTAATCGGGACCGGAGGTTATGTAAGTGGGCCCAGTTTATTTGTTGCTCAATTATTAGGAATACCGACAATGATACAAGAGCAAAATAGTCTTGCGGGCTGGACCAATAGAATTTTAAGTCGAAAAGCTAAAATAATATGTGTTGCATATCCAAAAATGGAAAGGTTTTTTTTAGAAAAAAAAATATGCTTAACCGGAAATCCTGTTAGAGAAAATATCGCTAAAATTGAGTCAAATGGTTTGCACAAACATAATTCTGCCAAGGCAAAATCTCTTCTAGGTTTTAATCCTGAGCTACCATTAATATTAGTACTTGGAGGCAGTCAAGGCGCAAAGGCTATAAATAAAAGTGTTCAGAATAATTTAAAACTTTGGAAGAATAAAAAAATTCAAATTTTATGGCAATGTGGTGCCTATTATATCGATGAATTAAAGGGGGAAATATCCAACTCCAAATACTTAAAGATTGAACCATTTATAAAAAATATGGATAAAGCATATGTCGCTGCAGATATAGTAGTCTCTCGCGCTGGAGCTGGAACAATTAGTGAAATCTGTTGTGCAGGATGCGCTGCTATTCTTATCCCCTCTCCAAATGTCGCAGAGGATCATCAGACACAAAATGCTAAAAGTTTAGTTGACCAGAAGGCAGCTATTTTCATTGATGAAAAAAAATCAGAAAGTGACTTAGGATTAATTATAAGTGAGCTAATGATTAATCCTGATAAACTTAAATACCTAAGATCCAATGCCTTAAATATATCGAAGCCAAACGCGGCAGCAGAAATTCTTAATCAACTTGAAAATCATTGGTTATGGAAAAATTGAAATTCTCATCCATCCATTTCATTGGTATCGGAGGAATAGGAATGTCTGCACTAGCCCGATGGGCCCTTAGCAAGAAGATGGATGTAAGCGGATATGATGCAATCGAAAGTGATCTCACAAAATCTTTAGAAGCAGAAGGTGCAACTATTCATTATGAGAAAGAATCTATAAACTTTATAAATAATTCAGAAAAGTTAGTGGTTTACACACCTGCAATTTCAAAAAATCATCCGCAGATTGTTGATGCTTTAGAAAAAAAACTAAAAATCATTAAAAGAGCTGAGCTATTAGGTTACATTACTAAGCAAGGAATATGCCTTGCAGTTGCAGGGACACATGGAAAGACAACAACATCCTGCTTATTGGCATGGATAATTCATAATTCAGGAATACCAGTTCAAGGTTTTTTTGGAGGAATTAGTAAAAACTTTGAAACTAATTATATTGAAGGAGAGCCAGGCATCACAATAGTAGAAGCTGATGAATTTGATAGATCTTTTTTACATTTAGAACCAAGCGCATCAGTAATAACTTCAACCGACCCTGATCATTTAGATTATTATAAAACTCAAAATCAATTAGAAAGAGCATTTAAAGATTTTGCAAAAAAATCTAAGAAGTGTTTTGTCCATAAAGATGTTAAAACCATATCGGGTGAATCATACGGATTAGGCGATCAAAAATTTGGGGCAGATAATGTTTTATCTAATCAAGGATCTCAATTTTTTGATCTTATTCTGGATGGGGAAAAATACAAAAATGTTCATGCGGGAATGGCTGGTGAACACAATATTGAGAATGCTATTGCTGCTTCAGTCCTAGCCAAAGAAATAGGGGTATCCGTTAAAAATATAATAAAAGGCATCGAATCCTTTAAAGGAGTAAAACGTCGATTCGAAATATTAGTAAGCAATCGAGATAATATTTACATTGATGATTATGCACATCACCCCACAGAAATAAAAAAGTTAATTAATTCTATTAAGAAAATATTCCCAGGCAAACCAATAGCCATGTTATTTCAACCTCATTTATTTTCTCGTACTCAAGATTTTATCGAAAACTTTAAAGAGATACTTTCTGAAATAGATATGCTTGGCATTTTACCAATATATGCAGCTAGAGAAAATCCGATCCCTGGAATAAATTCTGAAAAACTAGTACATCTCATACCAAAATCAAATATGGTATCATTTGAAAATGGGACTAAATGGTTGTGTAATCAAAGAGGCCACATTAAGGTAACTGCCGGTGCTGGTGATATCGATCGTCTCGTTCCCGATATAGTTCATTATTTAAAAAAGTTAAAAAATGAGGGCTAGTAAACTACTTATAACATTATTAACCTGGCTCTTAGTTTCATTAGGAATGATATGGGCATTTGGAAAAAGTACCGATTTAAGAACAAATCGATTATTGAACGGGCATCAAATATCCATTCATCAACCTAAAAATCAGATTTTTATAATTCCTTCAGACCTATATAGTACTCTAGATTCATTTAACCTTTTTGATGATAGCGTATTACTAGAAGAAATCAACATTAGATTGTTGGAAGAAATATTGCGTAAACACCGTCACATAGAGGATGCAGAAGTATTTTCAACATGGGAAGGAACGCTTAAAATAAATCTTATTCAAAAGTTAGCAATAGCAAGAATAATCAACAATAAGAAAATGAACTATCTCGATAAGAATGGTGATTTATTTCCACTCTCTGATCACTCTTCAGATAAGCTACCCGTTTTAACAGGATTTGAAGATTTAAGTTCAAGACTAGAAGCACTGAATCTTTTAGAAAACGCAATTAAACATGAAGCATTTCCAAATGGAGTCACCTCTATTCATAGAGATAAAAATGGATGCTACACTTTAAATCCTGAGTGGCATAATCATCAAATATTATGGGGGAAACCCGGACTTTTCGATGATAAAGCACATAAAGCACATGCTACTTATGCTTTTTTACTTCAAAATGATATAATCGATAAATTATCAAAATTAGACTTGCGATTCAAAGGACAAGTTGTTTATAAACTCAAGAATTAAGATATGGAAATGAATAGGATCGCCGTTGGACTTGACATTGGAACTACAAAAATAGTAGCACTAATTGGTAGGAGAAACGATTTAGGAAAAATCGAAGTAATCGGTCATGGCTCTGCATTAAGTCTTGGAGTACAAAGAGGAGTAGTTGTGAATATTACTCAAACTATAGATTCAATTCAAAAAGCAATTCAAGCAGCTCAGTCCAGCTCAGGAATAAAAATTAACTCTGTTGCAGTAGGTATAGCAGGACAACATATTAGAAGCCTGCAGCACAGTGACTATGTTACCCGTGAAGATCCAGAATCAGTTATTAATGATAATGACCTGGATCGTTTAACTGATAACGTCCACAAACTAGTAATGATGCCAGGTGAAGAAATCATACATGTTTTACCGCAGGAATATAAAGTTGATGGACAAGGAGAAATAAAAGAGCCAAGAGGTATGTTTGGCGGCAGACTTGAAGCAACATTTCATATCGTAGTTGGTCAAATTACAAGCATCAGGAACATAGCCAGATGCGTAAAAAGCTCTAATTTAGAATTACATACAGTTAACCTCGAACCCTTAGCTAGTGCAGATGCTGTTTTAAGCCAAGAAGAAAAAGAAGCTGGAGTTATTTTAGTTGATATAGGCGGCGGTACAACTGATGTCGCAATTTTTAAAGACGGTATAATCAGACATACAGCAGTTGTGCCTCATGGAGGCAATATTATTACTAATGACATTAAAGAAGGGTGTAGCATAATTGAAAAACAAGCTGAGCTATTGAAAATAAAATTTGGCTCAGCTTGGCCCGGGGAAAATAAAGAGACTGAAATCGTTTCGATTCCGGGATTGAGAGGAAGAGATCCAAAAGAAATAAGTCTGAAAAACCTGAGCAGGATCATTCATGCTAGATGCACAGAAATAATAAATGCGGTATTTACTGAGATTAAAAATTATGGTCATGATCAAACTTCAAAAAAATTAATTGCTGGTGTTGTTATTACAGGAGGAGGTAGTCAACTTAAACATATAAAACAATTGGTTGAATATCTAACAGGAATGGATACAAGAATTGGTTATCCAAATGAACATCTTGCCTCAAAAGAAGCTGTAGATAAAGAATTGAATTCACCTATTTACTCAACAGCTGTCGGACTGCTAATGCAGGGCTTGTCCAGCAGAAAAGAAATCCATTTTGTAGATCCGCTTGAAAATGAGGAGTTTAGCAATTCGGGAATTGATGAAAATCAGAGATCCAGTCAAGAGAAAATTGATAAAATAAACCAAATTGAAACCAAAGATCCTACAGAAAATGCTCTTGAAAATGTAGAAATCCAACAAAAATCAGAGGTTGACCCAGTTGCAAGAACTCCAAAGCAAGCTGACTGGTTTAAAAGATGGGTAGACAAATTTATTGAACTAATTGATGATTGATAAAAACACTATGGAAGAAGTGAACACATTAGATTTTGATATGCCTAAACATAGATCATCAGTGATTAAAGTTATTGGTGTTGGCGGTGGTGGTTCCAATGCTGTGAACTATATGAAATCTCAAGGCATTCGAGGAGTTGATTTTATTATATGTAATACTGACGTTCAAGCTCTAGAATATAGTTCAGTTGAAAACAAGGTCCAACTTGGCGTAAACTTAACAGAAGGACTTGGCGCTGGGGCTAATCCTAAAGTTGGGGAGAAAGCAGCCATAGAGAGCTACAGTAGCATTCAGTCAATCCTTGGAACAACTACCAAAATGGTTTTTATAACCGCAGGTATGGGAGGAGGAACAGGCACTGGAGCAGCTCCCATAATTGCTAAAGCTGCCCGAGAAATGGGAGTTTTAACAATTGGTATTGTTACAGTTCCATTTCACTTTGAAGGGGGACTTCGTTTAAGACAAGCCGAAACAGGAATAGAAAAGTTAAAAGAGCATGTTGATTCATTAATTGTAATAAATAATAATAAACTTCGCGAAGTTTATGGGAATCTCGGATTTAAAACAGGCTTTAATAAAGCAGACGAAGTACTTGCTACGGCAGCAAAAGGCATAGCAGAAGTAATAACACATCACTACAATGTCAATATAGATTTACGAGATGCGAAAACCGTTTTGAAAGACTCTGGAACTGCAATTATGGGTTCATCAAAAGCTAGTGGATCGCAACGTGCTATAAAATCTGTTCAAGGAGCCCTGGACTCGCCATTATTAAATGATAATCATATACAAGGAGCACGTCATGTTCTTCTTTTAATTGTTTCGGGAAACAGAGAGCATGAAATTACTTTTGATGAGATTGGAGAGATAAATGATTATATCCAAAGCCAGGCAGGGAAGCAAGTTGATATCATAATGGGAATTGGTGAAGATGAACAATTAAATGATGCGATTCAAGTAACCATTGTTGCTACAGGATTCAATGCATCAAATCCAGTTGGGACGATAAAGCCAGCCGAACAGGAATTAATTGTTCATGAACTCGATAGTATAAGTGAAAAATCGGATATTGATGATTCACAAATAAATATAAATATCACGAAGAATGAAGATACATCTGCTCAATTTGATTTATTTGGTTCCCCTCAAGGTCAACGAATTAATGATGAATTAAATACTGATCAAGTTGACAATATTGATCCAGCAGAAGATCCTCTAGGATCAGAACCTTCTCAAATAAATGATGATGAGCAAATTATTTATCAATTAGAAGATGAGGAGAGTAAAATAAAAATCAGATTTGACAACGAGGAAGACAAACTGAATAATGATACTATTGAAGAAATCCCGGAGGAAAACAACATACTAAACGCTGAAGATCCAATTTCAAATGTCAATAATTATGACTTAATGGAAATTGACATCAATACTAGTACTGCGATCAATGAAGAAGCCTTTGAAGAGCCTTTAACACAGAATGAAAATTCGCCAAGAGTTTTTGATGCGTTTAGCATGGATGCCCCTGTTAACGAATTAATTCCTGAAACATCACCAGAATCAAAAGAAGAAAACATAGAATTTGAGCTAGAGAAGAGTATCGAAGAACCCTTTGAAAAGATAACTACTATCCATCCCGAAATTAATAAAATTGCAGATGATCATGAATCCTCAATAATTAATGATGCTCATTCTAAATTCCTCGATAAAAATCAAACGGATGAAAACCTTAAAAATCAATCTAACATAGAGGCAAAAGATACCGAGGCAGAAGAAAAAGTCATCCAACAATTTTCGTTGAACGATTTAAGAGCTTTAGAAAATGAACTTCTTGATCCGAATGAAAAATCGCAAGGGTTCATAGAAACCACCTCTAAAGATGAGTTGACCAAAAGTGAAATCGCTGATAGTCCCATGGAGCAATTAGATGATGATATAGATTCAAATACTACATCAATTAGAGAAAAGGCTGAAAAAGAACAAGACTTAGATTCCCCTTTCACTCTGAGAAATGAAGAAAATCTCAATCAAGAATCTTTAACCCCAATTAATCCTGATCAAGACAGCATTGATGATAGCATGCAACGGCTTGCAAATCAGAGAAGGGCTTATTTACAAAACTTTAATCATCAATTTGGCAAAAACGTCAAGTTAGTAGCCATGGCTGAAGAAGAGTTGCAGAAACCAAGTTTTGAAAGAAATGGTGTCGATCTTCCAGAAGGTAACGCTCCTCATTCTCAAGAAAATAAAAAAAGCAATCTTGGACTAAGTGGCGAAGATGATGATATCGAATTCCTGACTCACAATTCATTCTTACATGACAATGTCGATTAAACCCTTAAATGAACAACTCAGTTATGACCTTAAAGAATCTTTGAGGTCTAAAGACAAAGTTAGACTAGATACAATTCGTGCTATTCTTACAGCATTGAAAACCGAAAGATCATCACCAGGGCAGAATGGAGAAATTACACCTATCCAAGAGATCTCTGTTCTTCAAAGACTCAAGAAACAAAGGGCAGAAAGTCTTGATATATTTAAAAAGCAAGATCGAAATGATTTAGCCAATATAGAAAAAGAGCAACTAGAGGTTATATGTAGCTATTTACCTCCCATGCTCGAAGGAGATAAACTAGAAAAATTACTTAAAAATTTTATAATTGAGCTTGGAGCAAATAATCAAAATGATTTTGGAAGATTAATGGCCCATTCAACTAAATCTTTAGCAGGCAAAGCTGAAGGAAAGACTATCGCCCAAACTCTAAAGAAATTACTCAATCATTGAATTCATAAATTAGTTTAAGCGAAAACACTTGTGTTTTCCCATTACTCGCATTGATTCCTCTCCAATTGCTCAATGCTAAAGAAACGTTTTGACCATAATACGGGATACGAAAGCCAAAATGAGCATACGGGCCATAACTAGCGTTACGATCTATCCTTAAACCTGTAATATCATTCGTTAGATAATAAAGATCATATGATCCAAAACCTAGTCCAAAAAAAGCACCAAATCTATTTTTAGAGGTTTGAGTACCTAAGAATCCAGAATGGATATCAATTGCTGCAGCATAATTAATTCCTAAAGGAGAACTATAATTACTAGTAACCAGCGATGCGCCAACAGGAAGGCTTATGCCGATGGATAGGTCTGAATTAATAGGAGAAACTATTCTAGGAACATAATTCAATCCATTGCCCTGAAATGCTATTCCACCAACTGCTTGGGGAAGTCCGAAGGAAAAATCATATCCTAAACCGTGTAAGAATTCATATTTATCCTGGGCAGACATGGACATTGAGATGATTATAAAAATAAGAAGTAAGAAATTTTTCATCTTTTGTATGTTAATTATTCAATGCCCTCTTTAGACTGAGCATCAATTACAGACATAGCGACAGTATTAACAATTTCGCGAACGCTAGAACCTAATTGCAGCACATGTGCGGGATAAGTCAGACCTACTAATAATGGACCCACAGCCTCGACTCCACCCATAGACTGAAGAAGTTTATATGAAATATTAGCGGAACTCAATCCGGGGAAAACAAAAATATTCGCCCCTTTTCCAACCAAGTCACTAAAAGGAAATTGTTCTTTTAAAAGATCATTATCAACAGCAAAATTTGCCTGCATCTCGCCATCAACCACTAAACTTGGATCTAACTTCCGAATTATATTTATTGCCTTACTCATCTTTATTGATGTCTTTCCAGTTGAAGAACCAAAATTTGAATAACTAAGTAATGCAATTCTTGGTTCAATATTCATCTTCCGCACCAATTCTGCTGTTTCGCATGCGATTTGCGCAATACGCTCCGCGCTTGGATCCTGATTCATAGTAGTGTCCGTGAAAAATCTTGGACCCTTTTTTGTGAGCATAACATATACCCCTGCAACGGTGCGCGCATTATCTTTCGGACCTAAAATTTCGATTACTGGTTTAACCGCCCTGGGGTACTTTACCATAGCACCTGTAATATATGCATCTGCATCACCCATTTTAACCATCATGGGTCCATAATAATCTCTATTTGATAAAAGTCTGCGTGCCTCATTATACCCAACACCCTTACGCTGACGGGATTTATAATAAGAATCAGCATATTCTAATAATCTTGGAACACTATTAGACTTTGTATCGATAATCTCAACATCCTCTAATCCCAACGAATATTCTTCATTCAATGACTCTATCTTTCTGGAATTACCTAGCAAAATTGGTATAGCTATTCCCTCATCTAAGACAATCTGAGCAGCTTTTAGAACCCTATAATTATCGGCTTCATTAAATACAACTCTTTTAGGGCTGGTTTTAGCTTTTTCCATTACTAATCGGATGAATTTATCATCAAGACCGAGTCTATTTCTTAGATTCTCTTCATATGCATCCCAGTCCGATATAGATGTTTGAGCTACCCCTGATGCCATTGCTGCTTTTGCGACAGCCGGAGCCACTGTATAAATAAGCCTTGGGTCAAATGGCTTTGGAATAATATAATCGGGACCAAAAGTAAGATTCCGGCTACCGTATACAAGATTTACAATTTCCGGAACTGGTTCTTTTGCTAATTGTGCGATAGCATATACCGCCGCTAATTTCATTTCTTCATTAATTTCTGTGGAACGAACATCCAATGCACCTCGAAATATATATGGAAAACCCAAAACATTATTAACTTGATTGGGATTATCACTTCTACCTGTCGCCATTATTAAATCTTCGCGAGTTGACTTAGCAAGATCATATGATATTTCAGGATCAGGGTTTGCTAGAGCAAAAACAATAGCATTTTTAGACATGTTTTTTATCATTTCAGGACTTAAAATGTCTCCTTTTGATAAGCCAACAAAAACATCAGCATTACAAATAGCATCATCTAAATTTCTCAATTCCGTTTTTTGAGCAAACTTTAATTTTTCATATGTTAAACCTTTACGCTCGGAATGTATTACTCCTTTGGAATCACACATGATAAGGTTTTTAGGACTAACTCCTAGCGATAAATACAAAGAAGCACACGAAATAGCACTTGCTCCCGCTCCATTAAAAACAACTTTAATTTTTTTAATGTCTTTATCAATTACCTCAAGAGAATTTAATAATGCAGCACCAGTAATTATAGCAGTACCATGTTGATCATCATGCATAATTGGAATGTCCAATTCTTGTCTCAATCTCTGCTCTATTTCAAAACATTCTGGCGCTGATATATCCTCTAAATTAATTCCCCCGAATGTTGGAGATAGTATTTTTACAGTTTCTATAAATTTTTCAGTATCCTTAGTATCTAATTCCAGATCAAAAACATCAATATCAGCAAAAATCTTAAATAAAACTCCTTTACCCTCCATTACAGGTTTTGATGCTAATGCCCCAATATCACCAAGGCCTAGTACCGCTGTTCCATTTGAAATAACTGCAACAAGATTTCCTTTGGCTGTGTATCTGTATGCATCGCTATTGTTTTCAGCAATCTTCAGACAAGGTTCCGCAACACCTGGAGAATAGGCTATGCTCAAATCACGCTGCGAGTTTGAGGGCTTTGTGGGAACGACTTCTATTTTACCTGGGCGTCTCCCTTCATGATAATCTAGAATATCTTTATTTCGTATGAGTCTATTTTTCTTGGACATATCAATGACTTTAACTTAACTACAAAGGTGGGGCCCATTTTTAAATTGAGCTATCTTTGAGAAATTTCCATTTTATCATTATGAATTCATGATTTCTTGTTCCCCGCAGAAAATTTATTTGTTTTTTACTCGCTCGATATACTATTTGTAGTTTTTTATAAACAAACCTAAACACATTCCAATCTATCAAACATCCTATTCTATGTTATATTTTTATGTTGACCGAATCATACTGTTCAGCACGTTAAGAATTTCATGGAAAAATATTTAATGCATATACATGTTAGAGAGAAAAATAAATAAAAAAAGGGGGCTAGAGCGATGTATTCTAATAGGGGCAATTACTCGAGAGCAAAATGAAATAAAAAGCCGAGAATACCTTGAAGAATTGGAATTTTTAGCCCTGACAGCTGGAGCAAAAACAATTGATATATTTCAACAAAAACTTGATAAACCAGACTCAAATACCTTTCTAGGATCCGGTAAAATGGAAGAAATAGAACGTTACATTAAAGAAAAAAAAATTGATCTGGCCATTTTTGATGACGAACTTTCACCATCTCAATTAAAAAACATAGAAAAACTGTTCAATGTCAAAATATTGGATCGAACAAATTTAATTCTTGATATTTTTGCTTCAAGAGCACAAACCTCATATGCGAGAACCCAAGTATTATTAGCTCAGTATGAATACCTATTACCAAGACTCACAAGACTTTGGACCCATCTAGAAAGGCAAAAAGGAGGAATAGGGATGCGTGGTCCCGGAGAAACTCAAATTGAGACAGATAGAAGAATTATAAAAGATAAAATTTCTGATTTAAAGAAAAAACTTCAAAAAATTGACCGACAAATGGCCTCTCAAAGGGGGAATCGTGGAAAATTAGTTAGAGTCGCTTTAATCGGTTACACAAACGTGGGTAAATCAACCCTAATGAATGCCTTAAGCAAGTCTGATATACTTGCGGAAAATAAATTATTTGCCACCCTAGATACTACTGTTAGAAAAATTGTAATTGATAATCTTCCTTTTTTAATAGCTGACACTGTAGGTTTTATAAGAAAACTACCAACTCAGCTTATAGAATCCTTTAAGTCTACTTTAGATGAGGTGCGTGAAGCTGATCTCTTACTTCACGTTGTTGATTTATCTCACTCTTCATATAAAGATCACATGTCATCAGTAGATCAGATTTTAAAGGACATTGGGGCACATGAAAAACCTGAATTAGTTATATTTAATAAGCTAGATGCCTTTCAAAAATCATTTGGCGTGGAAGAGGCAGATAGAGTTGATGAAATTCAAAAAGAGATTAATGAAGCACTAAAGGGAAACTGCGTATTTATTTCTGCCACAGAAAAATCAAATTTTGATTTCTTAAAAAAAACAGTATATAAAATGGCCGCAGAAATTCACTCAATTAGATACCCCTTCAACAGTTTTTTATATTAAAATTTAATTGAAATAAATCTATCACGAAAAAGCGGGAATTCCTGTTATATCCATGCCGGTTATAAGCAAATGAATATCATGAGTTCCTTCATAGGTCACTACAGATTCCAAGTTCATCATGTGCCGCATTATTGGATAATCACCTGTTATTCCCATACCACCAAGCATTTGTCGAGCGTCCCGAGCAATTTTTAGCGCCATATCAACATTATTTCTTTTTGCCATAGAAATTTGCGCAGTCGTTGCTCTTCCTTCATTTTTTAATTGACCCAATCTAAAAGTTAATAACTGCGCTTTCGTTATTTCTGTAACCATCTCCGCTAACTTTTTTTGTTGCAATTGAAATCCTCCAATAGGTTTATCGAATTGAATCCTTTCTTTGGAGTATCGCAGAGCCGTGTCATAGCAATCCATGGCAGCGCCTACAACACCCCATGCAATGCCATAACGAGCCGAGTCTAGACAGCCAAGCGGTGCTCCCAGACCTGACTTGTTGGGTAGTAGGTTTTCTTTAGGAATTTTAACATTATCAAAAACTAATTCACCTGTTGATGATGCCCTCAGTGACCATTTATTATGTGTTTCAGGAGTGCTGAAACCTTCCATTTCTCTCTCGACAATTAAACCATGAATCCTACCCTTTTCATTTTTAGCCCAAACGACAGCTAAATCGCAAAAAGGAGAATTAGATATCCACATTTTTGCTCCATTTAATAGGTAATGATCACCCATATCTTTAAAATTGGTAACCATACCTCCAGGGTTAGATCCATGGTTTGGTTCCGTCAACCCAAAACATCCAAGAAGTTTTCCACTCGCAAGTTTTGGCAAGTATTTTTTTCTTTGATCTTCATTTCCGTAGGCGAAAATAGGATACATAACCAAGGAAGATTGGACTGAGCAAGTTGATCTAACACCACTATCTCCGCGTTCAATTTCCTGCATCATTAATCCATAAGATATCTGATCAAGTCCCGCACCGCCGTATTCACTGGGTATATATGGTCCGAAAGCACCAATATCCGCAAGACCCTTTACTGTTTGCTTTGGAAATTTTGCATTTTGAGCGTACTCCTCAATAATTGGGCTAATATCACGCTTAACCCAATCGCGGGTGGCATCTCTCACAAGTTTATGTTCTTCACTAAGAAGTTCATCCATTAAGTAATAATCTGAATGCTCAAAAAGGTCTGGACGCATGTTCTAATTTTAATAATGTTAGCACAAAGATAAGTTCTGAATTTTCTAATAGGATCTATTATCTAACTAAGTTTTGAGTTCCCTTCATGACGAGCCTTATCCCGTGATCCTTTCATTATCATTCTACGATCAAAAGAACCTTGGAGGTCAACTCCAGTCTGATTAGCAAGACATAGTGTCACGAAAAGAACATCAGCAAGCTCTTCGCCCAAGTCAAATTTCTTATCCGAATCTTTTTCAGATTGTTCACCATATTTGCGTGAAATTATTCTTGCTACTTCGCCGACTTCCTCGGTTAGCTGAGCCATATTTGTTAATTCATTGAAATATCGGACACCGAAATTTTGTATCCATTGATCTACCTGAGTTTGTAATAATTTCAGAGGTAGTAAATCCTGTTTTCCCTTCATTCTTTATTTTTTGAGTCGATATTAATAGTAATTGGTCCATCATTTATTAATTTTATTTCCATGTCCGCGCCAAAAACTCCAGATTTGATTGGAAGATTTGAAATCCTCCATAATTTTTCAAGGAAATCGTCATACAAGGGTTTTGCAGTTTCAGTATTTGCAGAACGAATATAGCTTGGACGATTTCCCTTTTTAATGGACGCATGTAATGTGAATTGCGAAACGACTAGAATCTGTCCTTGAATCTCAATAATTGATCTGTTCATGACATCTTCGTGATCCTTAAAAATCCGCATATTTAATATTTTTCTTATCATCCAATCTGAATCTTTTGTAATGTCGTCGTGTCCCCAACCTGCAAAAACTAATAACCCTTGATCGATTGAAGAATGTTTCTTATTTGCGATAAATACTGATGCTTCGGAAACTCTTTGAATAATTGCCCTCATCTCACTCTTTTTTATAAATATCTTGACGAAATGAATCGTTTTCCTCATCACCATTTAACATACTTAGGTAAGATGAATATCGTGTAGGAGCTATCTCATTATTTTCAACCGAGCGAACAACCTCGCATCCAGGCTCATCAATATGTTTACAATTACCAAATTTGCATTTAGGCTGAAGTTTAAATATTTCCGGAAAAAAATGACTTATTTCAACATTTTCCATATCCACTAATCCAAAACCACGGATACCAGGAGTATCAATAATATGGGCTCCAAATTTCATAAAATGCATCTCTGCAAATGTAGTAGTATGCTTTCCCTGCCCATGAGATTCAGAAACACTACCCGTTTGAAGGTTTAATCCAGGTTGAAGCTCATTCGCTAATGTACTCTTCCCTACACCTGAGTGGCCACTGAATAGAGATATCTTATCCTTTAAGATTGTCTTCAATTCAGTTATTCCTTCTCCAGAAAGAGCAGAAGTACGCAGAGTTCTATATCCTGCCTTCCCATAAGCAGCCTCTCGATACTCAAGTTCAATAATGGCCTCTCTAGAATAATTATCTATTTTGTTAAATACGATAACTGCAGGAATATCATAAGCTTCAGTCGTTGCTAAGAATCGGTCCATAAAACCATAAAGCGTTTTTGGTTCGGCAATTGTACAAACTAAGATTGCCTGATCTAAATTAGCAGCAATAACTTGGGTTCTTTTACTTAAATTAACTGAGCGTCGAACAATATAATTTCTTCTTTCTTGAACATTATTTATTACGAATCGGCCTTCAGACTCCGGGTATAAATCAACAAAATCTCCTACCGCTACCGGGTTGGTGCTTTTAGACCCCCCAAGGCGCATTGCTCCTTTAAGCCGTGCATCTACGTATGTTTTGTCCCCTAATTGAACCTTGTACCAGCTGCCGGTTGATTTTGTAATCATTCCTTTCATTAACATCAAAGATATCTGCCTTAAATTCGACATGGCATTTTAAATGAAAAAAAATCAGTTTCATAATCCTCCACTGAACACCTTCAATATTTTGAATTTAATATATCTAACATTACAATGGCAATTTTTACGCAAAAAATATCAAAAAATTACGGTGGGCAGGTTGCTTTAGATAACGTTAGTATTGATCTAAAAAAAGGTCGGATAATTGGCCTTCTTGGGCCTAATGGAGCTGGGAAAAGTACTTTGATGAAAATACTGACGGGTTATATTCCAGCAGATAGTGGGCAGGCAAAAATTTCTAATTTCGATTGTTACAAACAAAGCCTTGAGGTAAAAAAAATAGTAGGTTATCTTCCTGAAAATAACCCACTGTATAACGAAATGTATGTGATTGAGTTTTTGAAATTCGTAGCGGACTTATACAAGACGTCCCATGATCAAATTGAAAAACGATTGAAGCAATTAGGATTGATTGAGGAATCTCATAAGAAAATTAAACAATTATCAAAGGGATTCAAGCAGCGCGTGGGATTAGCGTCAGCATTAATTCATGATCCAGATGTCCTTATTCTTGATGAACCGACCACTGGACTTGATCCGAATCAACTAGTTGAAATAAGAAAGCTAATTAGAGAGATAGGCAAAGACAAAACTGTTCTTCTTTCAACCCACATAATGCAAGAAGCTGAAGCAATATGCGATGAGGTTATTTTTATAAAAAAAGGCAAAATAGTTCGCCAAGCAGCAATCGAAGAATTTGATGGAAAAACAGGAAAACTAGAAGAAGCCTTTCAAAAAGCAACTAAATAAAATTTTATTTCTTTCGAAAATAAATCTCGATCGGAACTCCTGAAAAATCATATCTGGTTCTCATTTTATTTTCAACATACCGATAATAAGGCTCTTTTACATATTGAGGCAGATTGCAGAAGAAAACAAATTGAGGATAATGTGTGGGAAGTTGAGTGATGTATTTTACCTTAACCTCTTTCCCTTTATAAATTGGAGGCGGCATATGCTTGACTATTGGCAATATTTCATCATTAAGCTTACTAGTGCTAATCCTGCCAGATCTTCTTGCATACACAGCCATTGCCTCTTCAATTGACTTCAGAACCCGCTGCTTTGTTAATGCAGATGTAAATACTACGGGAACATCAACAAAAGGACGTGTTTTTGCTAAAATTTTTGCTTTAAACTCTTCTGTTGAATTAGTCTCTTTTTCGAGTAAATCCCATTTGTTCACAACAATGACTAAGCCTTTATGGTTCTTCTCAATTACATTAAGAATAGATAAATCTTGAGACTCAAAGCCCTGAGTGGCATCTATCACAAGTAAGCACACATCTGACTCTTCAATTGTCCGAATGCTACGCATATTGCTGTAAAACTCTATGTCTTCATTAACCTTTCCCTTTTTACGTAGACCAGCTGTATCCAATAAAACAAAATCAAAACCAAATTTATTAAAATGAGCATTCACTGTGTCTCTGGTCGTTCCAGGAATATCTGTAACTATACTTTTCTCCTGTTCGAATAATGAATTTGTCAATGAAGATTTTCCAACATTGGGTCTACCTACAATTGCCAATTTCGGTAAATGCTCTAACGGATCATCTGTGGAGAGTTTTGCATCTTGATCCGGAATAACATTTACAATTGAATCTAAAACCTCACCTGTTCCACTACCGTTTATCCCTGACATACAAAGAGGCTCGCCCACTCCAAGTGAATAAAATTCAGCAGCATCAGCAGCTCTTTGATGATTATCTACTTTATTAGCCACAAGAATTACGGGTTTACTTTGACGACGAAGCAAAGCAGCTATTTCTTTATCATCATGTGTTATCCCTTCTTGAACATCAACTAGAAATACTATTACTTCGCATTCATCCATCGCAGCCTCAACTTGCCTTCTTATCTGGCCTTCAAAAATGTCATCTGAACCTTCTACATAGCCTCCAGTATCGACTATGTTAAATCGTTTCCCTACCCACTCTGTATGGCCATAATGACGATCTCGCGTCACTCCCGCGATCGCATCAACTATGGCATCTCTTCGTTGAACTAGACGATTAAAAAATGTTGATTTTCCTACATTAGGACGTCCAACAATAGCAATTAAAGACTTCATTCGTATCCAAATCGTTTTAGTTTATTTCTATCGTTCCGCCAATCTGCCTGAACTTTTACAAAAAGTTCCAAATGAACATGTTTCTTGAAAAAGTTTTGCATTCTTTTTCTTGAACCAATACCAACCCGTTTCAAGGCCGCTCCTTTATGGCCAATAATTATACCTTTTTGAGACTCCCGAGAGACAAATAAAATAGCTCTTATCCTAATGATATCATCGTCTTCCACAAAAGTATCAATACCGACTTCAACGGAATAAGGAATCTCTTTGTTGTAATTCATTAATACTTGCTCACGAATTATTTCCGAAGTCACAAAACGCTCTGAACGATCTGTCAATTGTTCCTTTCCAAAATAAGGCTTACAAACAGGAGTTAAATCCAATAATCGCTTCATTACATAGTCCAGATTAAATTTTGTCAAAGCACTTATCGGAATTATCTCCGCATTAGGCATTCTATCAATCCATAAATCTGTCTCTTTTTCTAATTTTTCCTGATCATGAAGATCAACTTTATTTAAAAGTAAAATCACCGGTTTATCCGTATCCTGTAGAGCTTTTAAAAAAGATTCATTTTTCAATGACCCCTCTCCCAGTTCAACAACATATAAGAAAACATCTGCATCTTCTAAAGCTGACTTTACAGCACTTAGCATACTATCCTGAAGGGCATATGCAGGCTCTAAAACCCCAGGTGTATCACTGAAAACCAATTGATAATCAAAATCTTGACTTTCCCCATTTAGAATTCCAAAAATCCTGTGACGTGTTGTTTGAGCTTTTGGGGTAATAATATTTAATCTTTCCCCAAGCAGAGCATTTGTTAATGTAGACTTACCAACGTTGGGGTGCCCAATTATATTAACAAATCCTGATTTATGAGCTCTTTCCATTTTGCAAAGGTCGTGAAGTTTAATTAGCTTATGCTATGTGTTCAATCAAAGATTGTCTTGAACCAGTTTAATGCAAATAAATTGATCGAGAATAAGCAAACATTTACAAAATGTTAGAACTTTTCTTTTGTACATTTGCCATTCATCGCGGGGTGGAGCAGTTGGTAGCTCGTCGGGCTCATAACCCGAAGGTCGTAGGTTCGAGTCCTGCCCCCGCTACTAAAACAATAAAACGGTTATACTTTTATAAAGTGTAACCGTTTTTAATTAAAAAAACATGTTGATTCTTATTTTTGTCTTGGTACTATGGTATGGTGGGTTATTTTTTCAATCTTTTTTTTTACACCGTTATGCTGCACATCAAACATTTACCATGTCTAAAATAATGGAACGTATTACGTTTGTTTTAACTTGGATTTTTCAAGGATCTAGTTATTTAAGTGCATATGGGTACGGAATTATGCATAGAATGCACCATGCATATACAGATACTGAAAAAGATCCCCACTCCCCTTCTTTTGATACAAATTTATTTGCGATGATGTGGAAAACAAAAACAATCTATCAAGAGATTAATTTACAACGAATAGCCATTGACCAGCGTTTTATGAAAAATATTCCGCAATGGAAAAGCTTTGATCAGTTTGCAAGTTCTAATTTTTCCAGAATACTTTGGATTTCCGCGTATATAATATTCTTTGTCGTTTTTGCAACAAGCTGGTTGCAATGGCTATTATTGCCAGTAGTCTTGTTAATGGCGCCGATACATGGTGTTATTATTAATTGGTTTGGCCATATTTATGGCTATGAAAATTACACCATGAAAAACACAAGTAAAAACCTTTTTCATTTTGATTTTTTAATGATGGGAGAGGGATATCATAACAACCATCATAAAAACTCAAGCAATGCTAATTTTGGTGTCAAATGGCATGAGGTAGATATTACATACCTAATCATACGATTATTAAATGCAGTAGGTTGCATTCAATTAAAAAAGCCACTTAATAATAATGCCAACTCAATTATAACTTAAGTTAATTTAAAGTCCGTTTTACTATAGAGAAAACTATGATCATTGATCTTAAGTGACCTTGAGTATCAACTTTTTTC
This sequence comes from uncultured Cryomorphaceae bacterium, assembly GCA_913043005.1. GTDB lineage: Bacteria > Bacteroidota > Bacteroidia > Flavobacteriales > Schleiferiaceae > TMED14. The sequence continues at coordinate 65,062 of CAJWKU010000001.1, read as the reverse complement.
ATAGAATAACTACTTTTTAGAACGGTGTATTAAATCAGGATACTGAGTGGATGAATTCATCCAAAATAATTTAGCCTTATTTGAGAATAAATAAGTTCATTCTTGCAAATTATGCAACTTTTAAAAAAAATTCTATGTATAAATTAGAGGGGTAGAAAATATAGAATTTTTACTAAAAAATTCCAAAGATTCATAATTCATAATTGGCAAAATACTGATGCTATACTACGCTCAATCATGGGAAGATACCTATCTGCTAAAGAAAATAACGGAAAAGCATCCTGCTCAGTATAATCATATGGTCGGTAGCGGTGGAGATCATGCATTGAGTTTGGTGAACTTTGGCATTGAACATATCAATTTGGTAGATACTGAAGTAAGTCAATTACAACATATCAAGTCAAAAATAAAAGCTCTAGATCACTCCAAAAAAGAAATATTATTTGGAATGAATAAACGAAACAATGGGTTATTACACTGTGGAAAGCTTGAATCATACTTGGGGAAATTCACTTTTATATTACCTTTTATTGTAAATACAGGTGCACGTTATTCGCTTATTAACAGTGATTCAAAGGAAGCAAGAAAACTCATAATTAGTGAAAAATGGGAATCTCGAAGACTTAATTTCGTTTCCTCTCTTTTTTTCTCTAAGAAAAAGATAAACTCGAAAGCACGCCACCCTGGACTGAGCTCCGACATTTCAAAATCACCTTCTGACATCAATTATCTTGAAAATTTTAAATCAGTAGCAATAAAATATCCGATTCAAGAAAACCCATTTTTAGATTATATCGTTCATGGTTATCACAAGAATTCAACATTAGATTACCTAAAAAAATCATGGACTCCAAAAACAAATTCTTTAACTCTGGTTCACCAAGATTTTTTCACTTATGTCAAAAAACTAAAAAATGCGATTCATTTTATTCATGCCTCTGACATAATGGAGGCGACTTCCTCTAAATTAAATGATCAATTTTTTCTCACTATTGACGAAGTATGTGACCCAGATTCAACATTTTTATATTGGGAGCATCGCTATGAAATAGATGTGCCGAAATTTTTTCAAAAGAGATGGACTTTAATCGATATGAATATTCAAGATCGGGTCCCTTTTTATAACAATTACTTTTTATGGAAAAAAGCGGTCAATCTTTAATTAGGAGACTAAAAATTTATCAATCCGAGCGGTTTCCATTAGTTTTTTTGATACCGACAACATTCAGTATCATACTTTCAACTCATGCTGTTCTTTCATTCAATGGATTTGATGAAGCCTGGTGGAAGTATGGACTATTAGCCATTGCTGGAATTTCTTTTTTATTACATACCCGAGTAATTGACGAATTACGAGACAAAGAAATAGATGATATATATCACCCAAATAGACCTCTGCAGCGCGGTTTGATATCTTCCAAAGAAATTTTGAATTTGGGTTATCTGAATGGGGGAGTTTTTGTAACAATCCACCTTTTACTTGATCCTCTATCCGGAATGCTTTCGGCCGGTTTACTTGTTTACTCTATACTGGCGCGCTATGAAGTTGGATTTATTAAACGGTTAAAACCCAGTTTTTGGCTTTACAACGTAATAATGCTTTTTCAGATGCTTTTGCTTCAGTTAATTGCATACGCAGCGATTACAAAAACTTTAATTTGGAATTCATCTATCTGGTGGCATGCATTTGGAGTTTTTATACTTAGTGCTTTAATAGAGGCAGCTAGAAAATGCCTTCCCCCAAATGAAGAGACAGCTTACTTAGATAGCTATTCGTCAAGATTAGGAATTCATGGAAGTGCTTTTGTAACCTTTTTATTAGGGTGTCTTTCATTTTATTGTTTCTTTTTAATAGGTAATATTTATGCACTTTGGCTAGCTATTTCTTTAATTCCTCTTTTCGTTTGTTGCATTAGGTTTTCGGCTAAACCTAATAAAATGGGAAGAAATCTTATTCAATTGGGTGCTGTAATGAGTTATATTTCTTTAAATCTAATTGTTTGGTTATGTCTCTAAATATTTTTGGGAATAAAGCCAAATGGTTAAATGAACTTGAAGAAAAAAAATTTCGCGTATTACCCAGTTTATCGATAAAAGCAGATCAAGATCTAATTAAAAACGGTGTTAACTTGTTGGAGTTAGATTTATTTATTTCAAAGTTAGACAGCCCAAGCGTATTTGCTGTTCGCAGCTCATCTGTTTCAGAGGACACAAAAGAAACTTCAGCAGCGGGGCGATTCAAGACATTATTGGGGGTTTCCAAAGAAGAATTATCTGACGCCTGCGTCAAGGTTGCACAAAGTATGCCGATCCAAGAAATTGGTGATCCTCAAAACGGTATTGTTATTCAGCCTTTTCTTTATTCTAAAAAAGCTGTTTCTGGAGTCATGTTTACTCACTCAGACCGATGGATGGTCAATTATGCTCCGGGACTTTGTAATCATATTGTTCAGGGGCTTCCTTCGGAGCAAAAAGGATTTCATCCAAGTGGAAAAGAATGGATGCACGAATCTTTGGAGCAAATAACAGGACAAGTATTTGACAACGAATCTCAGACAATAATAAAAAAAACATATACACAATCATGCTGGTCGAATCGACTTAAAAAGCAACTTTCTAAACTTTATTATCGCATCCAAAAAGAATTTAAAAACCAGTCAATGGACTTAGAATGGACTTTTGTCGACGGCAAACTTTATATTCTTCAAATTCGTCCAGTTACAGTCGATTGGTTACCAAACGTATGGCTATTTGATAACTCGAATATAGCAGAATCTTATACCGGTATTGTTAGTCCAATGACTGTGAGTGTTGCCGCGAGACTATATAATTATGTATATCGGGATCTCTTGAATAAAAGCGGAGTTTCAAAAGCCAAAATAGATGCTCATTCCAAAGTTTTTGACCATTTAGTGAAGGGGTTTTATGGACGGATATACTATGTCATGAACCATTGGTATGCCATGATGTTTTTCTTACCAGGGTATCGACGTAACAAGGAGAACTTGGAGCAAATGATTACATCTGAAATTCGTCAAGACATATTTTTACCCGAAAGCATCAAACCTAGTCTAGATTTAAGAATTCTTTATTACCCTTTAATACTCTGGAAAACTATTCTTTTCCCAATTACTACGCGCAGATTTAGCCGAAATATTTTAAAAGATTTCAAAGAGTTAAAAGAATTAGATTTATCCAGTTACTCGAATGAGCAACTTAAAAGGTTGTGGGATTCTTTGGAAAAAAAATGGATGAGGAATTGGTACATAACTGTTGAAAATGACACAATCTTGATGACTTTTTTGGGTTGGGCTGAGAAAAAATATTCCCCCTCTAAACTTCGTGCTTTTATTTCTATAGAAACCCCAAGCGTAATGCAATTGAGGGACTTTAAAGAGTTATCTAAATCAATCTTTGCTGAACCAGAATTGAGCCGAGCATTAAATAGTGACAAAGAATCTCTCTTTCTTACAGACTTAAAAAAACATCCAAATTTGAATAAAAAATGGAAATCCTATTTCTCAGCTTATGGTGGTCGATTTCCAAATGAATTAAAACTAGAATCGCCAAGCCCAATGGATGATTTTGGGAGTCTTACCAATGCAATGAGAGAAATCATATCTAGCCCCTTAAAATCCAAAGGAGCTGAGACAAACAAAAAATACCCATGGGGAATAAGACAGTTACACCATTATATTCGCCAACGAGAGTCTTTTCGCTTATTGCGGTCTACAGCATTCGGTTGGCTAAGAACAATATTATTGAATGCAGGAACGATTGCGGTAAAGTCAAAATATTTAGATAAACGAGATGATATATTTTTTCTAACCATCCAAGAGTGGTTTTTGGATAAGGAAGAAAGTTGGAAGAGTATAGTTTTATCGCGAAAAAATGATTTTAAAAAGCATTCTCGAAATAAATACCCACGAAGTTTTGCTTCAACTCCAAACGGGTCGCCACCAGAGTACAAAACGAATCCTTTAATAGAAGGTGACTGTAAAGGTCAAATTGTTTTTCCAGGTTTAGTAGAAGGTAAAATTTTAGTAATGAAAGAATATAAACCTGGCCCATGGCCCGATTTTGATATTCTTGTCGCTAAGCATACAGATCCAGGGTGGAGTTTGCTAATAAGCAAGTCAAAAGGACTAGTAGTTGAGCAAGGTGGATTGTTATCTCATGCTTCAATAGTTACCAGAGAACTCGGCATTCCGTGCATTATTGGTGTTAAAGAAATAACGGAGAAATTAACGAATGGATCTAATGCAATATTGGATGCTTCGAATGGAGTATTGCAAATAAAAAACAAGGATGAAAATTAACAAACCCAATACTAATCATTTAGCAGATTTTCTGATTTATCGCAGTAGGAGTCTGGGGTATGATGATTCCATCAACCCTACTCTATGTTGGGAGTTTTTTTCAAAAAAAGTCGGTGCACAATGGATTGATGAGGAAGCATTTTGTATTGGTATATATCCATTTGTGAATGGTCACGCTTTTGGTTTTTTTGAACTCAAATCCCATGACAAAAGTATCCAATTAGAACAATGGAAGAATATTAGAAAAAAATACAGTGGTCAATTTTATGGACCCATAAATGGATCTAGCTTTTTACCGTATAAGTTTATTTCTAAATCTGATCAAAGTCCAATTTTTGAAGGCGAATGGAATTCCAATATAAAAACTGTTGAATTCATGAGATCTATGGGGCCAGAAAAAATCATAAAATATAGAAGTGCATATCGAACTTCATTTGATGCAGTTATCAAAGTATCTCATCCTTTTTTAACTCGCTGGATTGACAAAGGATTCAGCCTAGAGACAATTAAACTCGATTCAGTTAATAGCATTTTAAATCTTCATCATCTAGTTCATGAAATATTCTGCACCAATTGGGGATATGAGTCCATGAATCAAAATCAATTCTCATCTTGGATTAATTCCATGACGAAAAGAGAAAATGGCTCTCCATTATTGTACTGGATAAAAATTAAAGAGGAAAATGTAGGTTTTGCATACTTATTTGAAATGCCGGATAAAACCATAATTTTCAAAACCTTGGGAATTATTCGTAAATATCAAGAGCAAGGGCTTGGAAATGCTCTAGCCGGAGAGCTACATTCAATTGCTAAAAAACGGAAGGCGAAAAAATGTATCTATGCCATGATTCAGGTCGATAATCGAGTAAATAGAATGCCTGATCCCGATATTTCAATCATGCGTGAGTACGAATCTTATATTTTTTAAATATGATAAGTAATAATCTATTATTATTTTTTCTTTTGTTTTCTGCTATTCTTTTCTTCGGAGAATTAATCAAGCGAAAGACTAATTTATCTGGAGAGCTTACCCGAAAATCAGCTCATTTTTTAAGTGCCATAGTTGCATCCAGCTTTGTGTTTTTCTTAACAATAAAAGAGGTTTATCTAATCTCAATAGCTTTTACTATTTTACTGACGTTATCAAAACAAATAAAATTTTTAAAGAGTATTCATACCGTTTCACGATCAACAATAGGAGAAATTGCTTTTCCACTTGGCATTTTAATGGTGTCCATTTGGTTTCATCCAGAATCAGTTAGCGCCATTACTTTGAGCAAAGTTCCATTTATATATGGATTGTTGATTACGGGAATTTCGGATGTTGCCGCAAATTATTTTGGGACAAAATTGACGAGTATATCATTTCCATATAGCAAGGGGAAAACTGTAGCTGGATTTTTAGCTTTTACTGTCTTTTCATTTTTTATTGGCCTTGCACTGGGTCTACCCTTTGCTTATGCTATTATTTTGGCTTTAATACTGGCAATAATTGAGGTTTTAACTCCTTATGGGTTAGATAATCTTTTTCTTCCCATTTCAGCTGCTCTTTTGATCAGCATATTTTTCTGATTCAGAAAAAATCCATTTCAACACCTAAAGCAAATATTCAGTAGTGACAAAATTTGAAGACTTTGAGTCAAGTAAATTTTCAATTATTTCTTTATTAATATTATTTGATTTCGCTGCAAGAAATGTTCGAATCGAAAATGATCGCAAAGCGTCAAAGACACTCAAGGTTCCAACTGCAGAATTTTTTCGACCAGTGAATGGATACACATCTGGTCCACGTTGGCAGGCAGAATTAAGATTTACCCTACAAACTAGATTTGCAAGAGAGTCGATTAAGGGCCCAATCTCATCAACATTACTTCCAAATAAACTAACCTGTTGACCATAATTAGATTTTGACATATCATTTAGAGGCTCGTTGATATCGCTATAAGATACGATAGGTATAATTGGGCCAAACTGCTCCTCATGGAAAAGTCGCATTTTATCATTTACAGGATATAGCACTGCCGGAAAAGAATAATTTTTCAATCGCTCTCCTCCCTTTCTGTTAATTATTTGAGCACCCTGATTTTCTGCATCTTCAATTAATCCTTGAATATAATCGGGTTTACCAGGTTCTGGCAATGGTGTTAAAAAAGTGTTTTCCCATGGCATTCCAAACTTCAGATTATCGACGGCTTTTGAAAAACGTAAATTAAATTCTTCAACAATCGATTCATGCACATATAAGATCTTAAGGGCAGTGCAGCGTTGACCATTGTATGATAGTGTTCCTGAAATACACTCTTGAATGGTATGGTCCAGGTCTGCATCCGAAAGGATTATTCCTGGATTTTTTGCTTCAAGACCCAGGATTAATCTCAATCTATTTTTGTTTGGGTGTAAATCCTGGAGTGCAACAGCAGATGAACTATGACCAATCAATGCGAGAACATCGATAATACCGGTTTTCATTATTGGCGCTGCAATATCCCTACCCCTACCAAAAAGTATATTTACTACACCAGGTGGAAAGCTCTCTTTAAAAGCATCTAATAAAGGGGTTATCAATAAAATACCCTGCTTTGCTGGCTTAAATACAGTAGTATTACCCATTATTATAGCAGGAATCAATAATGAAAATGTTTCATTCAGGGGATAATTATATGGCCCTAAACATAATACGACCCCAAGTGGGCCCCTTCTAATATGAGCCAGTACTCCGGATTCATGTTGAAAATTTGCACCTTTGCGATCTAATTTTTTATATGCCTCTATAGTATCATTTATGTAATCAACTGTCCGGTCAAACTCTTTGTAAGAATCAGATTTATTCTTACAAATTTCCCACATTAAGAGTAGTGCCACTTCGTCTCGATAAATTTTCATTTTTTCAACAAAAATTTCCATGCACTTTATCCTTTGTGAAACCTTCATGGTTGGCCAAACGCCCTTCCCTCTGTCATATGCTTTATGCGCCGCTTCTGCAGCTTCCAAAGCAACACTAGAATCAATATCAGGAACAGAACCTAAAAATGTTGGATTTGTCTTCCCTTCCTTATTTTTTGTGGATATTGAGGAAAAAACATCAGATGTTTTTCCTTCCCACTTTCTCAAATCTCCATTGATCAAATATTTATCGCACTTGTAAGGATCTATCTTGAACTCAGAGGGGATATCAAAAACGGATGACATTGAAAATGGTTTTTAAAGTTTCTCGAAAAAATCAGACTTACTTATTAGTTAACTGAATTCCGATATAAAATGTTCTTGGCAGTGAAGGTCCAAAAATAAAATTACTATCTCTATTTTTTCCGATATCAAAATTGCTTTGATATGAATTGAAAATATTCTTAATTCCAAGGTAACACTCAACTGCTGATTTTGAATTATTTAATTCGATTCTATAACTAGTTTTGAAGCTCACCTCTGAGAATGACGGTGATTCAAATATTTCATCGATAAGTTGATTATCTGAGCCAGAAAAATGGGGAACAAACATCTTACCGGTATAGATATAATTTATATTCGACCTAAATTTATTACTTGGAAATATGGATAATGTTGCAAAACCATAATTTGTAGGAGTTCTGATATATTGGCGTATGCCTTCTAAATCTTGAATATATTGAACTCTTTCATCAAACATGCTTGTTTGAATAGTCAATCCAGATTCTAATTGAATTTTCTTGTCATAATTAACCCGAAACTCTGCGGTAGCTCCCTGAACTGTTGCGCCCTGACCATTTTGTTTTTCGAAAAGCTCTCCAAAACTATCATTTCCAATGGGTTGAAGATAAAAAGCTTTATCTAACCGAGTATAAAAACTCTCTAGTGTAAAACCCAAAATAAAATGCTCACGTGGTTTGTCATAATTCAATGACGCACTTACACTCTGGGACTTCTCCGGCCTTAAGTTAGGAGATAGCATAATGCGTGACACCCCTCCTGCAGCAAATGCCATGTGCAAATCTGTATCAAATGATTGAGGAGCTCTAAAACCTGACCCATAATTTATTCTAAATTGAGTGTTTGAAAGATGCTTATAAAGAATAGAAAATCTAGGACTTAATATCAATTCATCAACCATATTATGATTGTCTATTCTTATCCCAGAAAGAAGGTTCCATGAATTTGATAACTCCCAATCACTCTGCAGAAAAGCTCCTAAATCGATACTTATTTGATCAATCATATATTGATATGAGGGGATTTCATCAAAAACATCATCCACTAAATATTCACCCCCAACAGTGAATGTATTTGACCCTTTTAAGAATTTTTTTACCCTATGATTAAGTTGAAAACCCGTTTGAAATGTTGTGGTTTTTGATGTGCCATATGGAGGACTTTCCAAATGTATTTGGACATCTAAACTATCCTCAGGGTAGATACCGGTGTAATGATTTCTGTTGGTATTTTGCCAAGCAGCATAAGTTATAAATGAGGAATTATCATCATTGAAATTTATCTGATGATCTACGGTGCTCATCCATACTTTATGTTTCCTTTCTTCGGATTGCTGAGTTAAATATGCGGGTTTATTGACCATTTCACCACCGTATCTATATTCATTCAAATTACTCAAATTAAATTCTAGCTTTTGATTCTTAGTCGGTAGGAAAAAAAAGTTCGTTCCAAATGATACATTCTCTAATTCTGGCATTTCTGAAAAACCATCATCATTGTGATCATAAATTTCCCGTGTTCTATTATTCAAGAAAAATGACATCCCAGATTTCTTGTTTTCTGACACCGTAGAAATATCTCCATTAAAAACAATATCATTTGCCTTTCCATTAATATTCTGAAAAAAGGAATTCAAACTATAGCTATTACTTTTAGGAAGTTTGGTGATCACATTCACAGTGCCTCCGATAGCGCTCGAACCATATAACGAGGAACCCCCTCCTCGAACAACTTCAATACGATCAATCATGCTTTTGGGCAATTGCTCTAAGCCGTACATACCCATTAAAGGACTAAAAATAGGCCGTCCATTTATCAAAATCTGCGAATACCCGCCCCCTAATCCATTTAATCTTAGTTGAGTGTAATTACATGTTTGACAATTTGTTTCAACCCTTAATCCAGGTTGAAATTTCAAACCATCAGATAGTGTGCATGCCTGAAAATCGTCAAGAGCTTGACTATTTATAACATTAACTATTACGGGAGAATTCGTTCTTCTCTTGTATGTTTTTGTTCCTGTTATGACAACCTCATTTAGGTGGTTTAGACTATTCGTTAAATTAAAATCAACAAATATTTTCGAGTCACTATGATTGACAGTAATACTTTTTGTTTCGCTTTTAAAGCCTAAAAAAGATACAATTATATTGTAATCCCCTTGCTTGATTTCCGGGAAATAAAACGAACCATCAGATTTTGAAAATACCTGCAAAGAATCACTAATATCCTCAGATAATTCAGAAATTCTAGAAATAGAAATAGACACTAATTCTTGAGTCCTATTATCCACCTTGACAATTCCAGTCAAGATAGTACCTTGACCAAATATAGATCTAGCCGAAAGCACTAGAATTAGAAAAAGAAATCTTGAACCCATTTTTTTGCAAATATAACAAAAGTTAGTCAAGACTAACTTTTTAAATGAGAATTCTAGAAGAGCCAATCAATTAACTTTTAAAACTCTTTTATCTAATCCATTAAAAGGCTTTCGTAGACTTTAAATATTTTATCTACTGTCACCTCCACAGTCAAATATTTCAATAAATGACTTTTCGCAGATTGACCAAGGAGTTTAGCTCTCTCCATGTCATTGATAAAATCAATAATAGCATTAGCTATCGCTTCAGCATTTTTTATTGGCACAACCTTACCCGATATATCATCATGAATAATCTCTTCAGGGCCACCACAACGAGTTACGATAATTGGTTTTGAGTAAGCCATTGCCTCAATTACTGTTTTAGCCAAACCTTCTGAAATGGAAGGCTGAACATATATGTCACATGCTTTTATGTAAGGACGAATATCATCAACCTCACCAATGCCGTGAAGACGTTCATAATTGGGTAGTTTCGATAATTTTCTATGAAAATTATCATCATCGGTGCCTCTACCAATAAAAACAAAATGTAAGTCCTTGTCTTCGCTTAAAATCTTAGCAGCTTGTATTAAAAAGTCTATTCCCTTGACAGGTCTTAGATGAGCTACGCAAGTTATTATTTTACAATTTTGATTAGATTTTTGAAAATCATAAACTACTTGGTTAATTGGATTGAACCAGGAGATATCTACTCCTTTGTGAATTATATGCAGTTTTTTAGAAGAGATGACGCGTTGCGATATAATCGATGACTTCACATAGGAACTGAGACAAATTATCGCATTTACCCTTGGGTGGTAATGTCCGAAATAAGCAGATATATCATGCCAGTAGGGACCCTTGGCTCCCCTGTACGTAACAATTTTTATATCAATCCCTCTTGATGCAATTATACCTGCCGGAATAGACTTTGAATTAAATAATTGCAGAATATCATAATTCTCTCTGAGAAGCTCCTCTCTTATTGGAAGGATACTTTTTTTCGAAAATCGAGTTTCTGGATGATGAGGCACCACTTTTATTCCAGATCGAGAAAAAATATCATAAAACGGAGAATTGGGGTTAGTCATGATCGTTACGGAAACTCCTAATTCTGCTAATCGAATAAAAATTTCTGCCTCAGAACGATGTCTTATAAAATTTTCATATCGACTGATAACCAGAATTTTCATAATGCTTGAAGGTAAATCATTTTGTAGTTTTATAAGGCACAAGCAATTAGCTTGAAATCAGATATCAATTGTCATGAAAAAATTAAATTGTTTTATCCCCTTACTTCTAGTTCTATTTTCTTTTCCAAATACGATTTTTGGTCAAAATGAACCCAATAATGCATGGATAGAAGGAATGCAAGATTATAAAGTCAACTTCAATATTGTAGTAGATCAATTCGAAGATGAATACAGAGGAAAGCCATATCAAAAAGGACATGGTTGGAAGCAGTTTAAACGCTGGCAAAATTTTATGGAGCCGCGGGTAGATATGGATGGAACAAGGCCAAATCCTGCAGTATGGTATAATGCTGTTTTTCAGCAAAAAATGGTAACTCAAGACTTTGGAGACTGGAAACCGATGGGGCCTTACAATGCCCCTGGCTCCTCAAATAGTAATGGTATCGGAAGAATAAATGACGTAACATTTCATCCCACAAATCATGACACCATTTATGCAGGGGCACCATCAGGAGGCCTTTGGGTCAGTTACAACGATGGTTCAACTTGGCAAACCTTCACGGATGAATTAACAAATATTGGAGTTAGTGACTTAGCTATAGATCCGAATAATCCAGATACTATGTACCTAGCAACAGGAGACCGCGATGCAGGAGATACGTACAGTTTTGGGCTGATGAAATCTACTGACGGAGGTGTGACATGGGGACCGACAGGACTGAGTTATTCTTTGACCCAATTTAAAAGGATTACACGAGTATTAGTTCATCCAAAAAATTCTAATATCATAATTGTTGCGACAAGAGATGGTATGTTTCAAAGCACAAACTATGGAGTGAGCTTTAGTCTGAAACAATCAGGTCCATTCAATTCTTTATCAATGATAAGCAGTGGCTCTGATACATTATTTGCTGGAACCACAGGAGGAAGTGCAACGGTGTATCGCAGTACCAATGGAGGGTCGTCATGGTCATTAGTTAACTCTGGGCTTCCCTCATCTGGAATCAACCGAGTAGAAGTAGCAGTTAGCCCGAGCTCTCCGAATAAAGTTTATGCCGTTTACGGAAATTCAAACAGTGGTTTTTATGGACTTTACTCTAGTTCTAATTACGGAACTACATGGACTCAAAAAAGCACATCTCCTAATATATTAGGATGGGAAGTCAACGGATCTGGCAGTGGTGGACAATCATGGTATGATTTGACACTTGCAGTTGACCCCAACAATTCAAATACAATTTATGTCGGGGGAGTTAATATCTGGAAAAGCACCAATGGCGGTACATCATGGGCAATCAATGCTCATTGGTATGGTGCGCAAGGGAAACCATATGTGCATGCGGATCACCACCATGCAGAGTTCAGACCTAATTCATCAGAGCTCTATTTAGGAACGGATGGAGGAGTATATAAGTCTTCAAATGGTGGGTCTTCATGGATGGCTTTGAATAATGGGATGAATATCACGCAATATTATAAAATAAGTCAAAGTCAAACGGATACAACATTAATTATAGGAGGATCTCAAGATAATGGCACGCATCTCAAAACATCACCTTCAAACTGGAATCGCGTATTTGGAGGGGACGGAATGGATAATGGTGTTGACCCTAATACGAATAACACACTATATGCTTCTATATACTACGGAGAGTTTTTTAAGAGCACCAATGGAGGAAGTAATTTTAGTTCCATCAATAACAACTTAAGTCCTGCAGGAAGTGGTAATTGGGTGACTCCATTTAAATGTGATCCAATGACTTCTAATACCATTTATGCAGGCTTCAAAAATATCTGGAAAAGCACGAATGCCGGAGTTTCGTGGTCAGGACCATCGACCAACATTTACGGGAATTCTAACATAGATGAATTTGAAATCGCCCCTTCGAATAGTAACTACATATATGCCTTAATCGATAGACGAATATTTCTTTCCACAAATGGCGGAAGCTCATGGACAGATAAGTCTAATAATGGTAATCTTTCGCCCCAATATAATATCTTAGGTATTGATATCGATGACTCGGACCCGAATCACATCGTGATTTCATGCTCTGGCTACAATAATTCTAATAAAGTTCTTGAATCAACAAATGCTGGTAATTCCTGGACTAATATTTCCAGTGGGCTTCCAAGTGTACCTGCTCAATGTATTCAATTTGAAGGAGGCAATTCAAATGGGATATATGTAGGTACAGACATTGGTATGTTTTTTCGCGATGCCACTACCTCTGGATGGGTCTCTTTTAATGAAAACCTTCCAAACGTCATAATTAATGATATCGAATTATTGTCGACCAATGACATTCTAAGAATAGGAACTTATGGCCGCGGTGTATGGCAAAGTCCAACATACAATACTATGCCTAATCCTCCAGCGGTACAATTCGCAATTGAACCAAGCAATACATGTAATTTAACTGATACGGTACAGCTAATTGACCAAAGTAGTGGATCACCAACATCATGGAATTGGGATATAACGCCAAGTAATGCAACTTATATTAACGGAACTACCGACTCTAGTCAATCCCCATATGTTATTTTTAATAGTGGAGGTACATATTCGGTTAAGCTATCAGTAACGAATCAATATGGCACAAGTGATTCAACTTATGTAAATGCTCTCGAAATTGGAGGCCAATCGTTACCATTCAATGAAGATTTTGAATCTGGATATCCAAAATGGTCCATTAACAACCCCGATAATTCAGTTACTTGGGAACAAGTTAGTGTCGCAGGGAATACTCCTGGCGACAAAGCCGTGAGAATAAATCATTTTTCATACAACGCTGTAGGCCAAAAAGACGAATTAATATCACCAGTGCTAAACTTTGTGGGAGATACTCTTGTGGAGTTAGACTTTGAATATGCTTATCGAGGTTACAATGCGAACTATAAAGACTCTTTGAAAATATATGCATCTTCAGACTGCGGGCAGTCTTGGAGCCTTGTGGCAGCATTTGGTGATGGAGGTACTCCAAACTGGAGAACAGGACTTTATACAAGTAGCAACTGGATTCCATCAACTTCATCCGATTGGTGCACTAATTCATCGTCTGCTTCGTGTCCTACAATCAGTTTAGACAATTACTCTGGAGCAAGTGGGGTGAAAATTAAGTTTGTTTCTGTCAATGGCTACGGTAATAATTTTTATTTAGATAACATATCAATAACAGGTGTTACAAATTGTGCGTCTTATGTCACACAGACGATTGACACCTGTGCTTTAGGGTACACATGGATTGATGGGATAACTTATACATCAAGTACATCCTCTCCTCAATATGCCTTGACCAAGGCAAATGGTTGTGACTCCGTTGTTACTTTAAATCTTATTATCAACCAACCAGATGCTGTGACAGAAACAATCAACGCATGTGGAAGTTATACGTGGATTGACGGAATGACCTATTCATCTTCAACATCTTCACCCACCGTCACACTAGCGAATATTCATGGTTGCGATTCTGTCGTGACATTGAACTTAACGATTAGTAACCAAACAACAGTTGGAACCGATATTGTGACGGCATGTCAAAGCCACCAGTGGATCGATGGAATTACTTATACCTCTTCAACATCCTCTCCTACTCACATTTTAGTAGGAAACAATGGCTGTGATTCTACAGTGACTCTCAACCTGACAATTATCAATGTAAATACCTCAGTAGTTCAAAATGGAACAACACTTACTGCTCAGGCAAGTTCAGCAACATTCTTTTGGATAGATTGCAGCACTATGGCAATTGTTCCAGGACAGATGAGTTCTGTATTTACACCGACCACAAATGGTATCTATGCCGTTATCGTTACCCAAAATGGGTGCTCCGACACGTCATCATGTTATACTGTTTCTGGAATTGATCTTGACGAAAATGAAATGGGTCTGAAATTAAAGGTTGTACCAAATCCTAACTATGGTAACTTTAATTTAATTCGTAGTGATGCCAATAATGATTCTAAACTTATTATTTATTCAAGTGATGCAAAAGTTATTTATCAAGGAAATTGGTCAGCAGGAAAAAATGAAAAAAGGATGAACTTAGATTTAAGTCCAGGAATTTATCATGCTGCCTTAACCGATAGAAATCAAACATTATTTTTCAAAATAGAAATTTTCTAATCAATAGTGAAAATGGGGATATATAAGTGATGATATTATCCTTTTTTTGTAGAATTGGTTCCTAACTTTGGATAGAAATTATTTTGGTGAAAAAAATCTTTCTTCTCTTTTCCAATACTGTATTAGTATTAACATTCTTATCAGCTTTTGCATGGCTTGTTAAGGAAGCCAATAGCAAAAGTGAAATCCTTGGAAAGGGAATTGATCAGGTATTAATAAAATGGAGTTCATTTCCAGATAAATTTTCGAAAGCAGTAGACCAAGTTCAGCATTTGCCTGAAACCTTCATCCCTACTCCTGTGAGTTTTACTCCCATAAATAAATTAGAGGAGGATATCTTGGTGCTATTTACATATTCGAGCTCAAATAGGGATCGAAATATTGAGTTAAAGAATCTCAGAACAGATTCACTGTTACAATCATGGCATGTTAAAGGACTGGATAACTCACATCGCCGAGTATTGCATCCTTTATTAATGGAAAACGACCATATAGTCTATGCATCGATTGGAGTCCCTGGAATTTTTTGTATCGATGAATCTAGCAATGTTAAATGGAGTCAAGACCAAGTGATTTCTCATCATTCATTAAATAAAGACCATAATAATAATATTTGGCTTTGCTCTTACCCTACTCTTAAAGCTAAAGAACCAAAATATGATGCCCAATTGGAAATTGATGAGCGCTCTTTTCCTTTTATTGATAATGCAATAACATGTCTAGACCACGAAAATGGTCTGATTTTATTCCATAGATCCCTGAGCCAAATACTATTAGATAATGAGCTAGAATCAATTCTTTTAAAATCTTCTGAAGCTTCAGACCCGATGCATATAAATGATGTACAGCCTGTTTTAGAATCAGGGAAATATCTAAAAAAAGGTGATTTATTTATTAGTTGCAAAAACATCTCTACCATTTTTCTTTATCGTCCTACTTCTAACAAAATTATAAACGTAATTGAAGGTCCTTTTCAATCACAACATGATGTTGATATTATCAACGATAGCACCATCAGCATTTTTAATAATAACACTCATACCAAATGGCAGAAAACTACTACTGACTGGACAATTACTGAGTCTAAAGTTGAAATAGGACCTCTTTATTCCCAAATTCTCTTATACCATTTGAATAACAATTCTTTTAGTTTAAAACTAGAAAAGCAGATGAGTGCCAATAAAATCTACACCTTTACTGAAGGACTTTCTGAAAAAATTTATAATGGAACATACTTTGTCGAGGAGCAAAACAGCGGTTTGCTTTGGATTCTTGATAAGGATAGCGTTCTGTACAAGAATGTTTTATTGTCCCAACACAAGGGATATCACCACCTACCTAACTGGACGAGAATAATAAAAGAATAATATGGCAACACAACTATTATATATTGGGCCAGGATTAGGTGTGGGAAGTGTTATTCTCATACTTTTAATAGGAGCTATTGTTCTTTTTTCTCTGGGATACATAATCTTCCTAAAGGCAAAACGATTTTTTAAAAAATAATCGATGCTTGATGCACTTATTCTAGGAGTAATAGGGTTTTTTGCCTTTTATTTTCTGCGATATAACAGATATCATTTTTATAAACTCGCCACCAGTAGTGTTGGGCTCTTGGATGATATTTTAAAAGATGAGAATGAAGACAAAAAATTATCTAGAATTGAAAAAGGGACTAAACTATTGGTGATTATCCTTTTTAAAGTACTTACGATAATTGTTTTAACCCTAACTATTGCTTTCTTTTCAGTATATGCTCTTGGCTATTTTTTTAATAGCTTAATTTGGAATAGCCAACCTGGATTAATTGGCTTTTCAATTGGAGCAAGTATCCCGTTTTTTATTCCGACTAACTCTAAAAGCTCTTATAACGAGGTCAGCCAGCTATTCCACCATCTTGTTTTAGATAATTCGAATATTGGACTTAAGCTTTTATCACGAGAGATAAAAAAATACTCGTTAAACGTGAAAAAAGAAAAGTTTTTAATTGTGAGTGGCCTGGCACGTTCAGGTACTACCAATTTGATGAATTCTCTACATGGTAGTGGATCTTTCACATCTCTTTCTTATTCAAACATGCCCTTTCTTTTGAGTCCGCGTGCATGGAGGAAACTCTACAGACCCAAAAGCATTAAAAAGGCAGAAAGAAGTCATGGTGACGGGGTTTTAATAGATATGAGATCGAATGAGGCACTGGAAGAATACTTCTTTAAATCTATTTATCAAGACTCATTCATAGGCAGCAAAAACTTGATAAAGCACTCTTTATCTGATCAAGACTATCAGCTCTACATCGATTACCAGGGACTAATTTGCCCGGAGCCAGAAAAATTTTATCTCTCAAAAAACAACAACATGTTGTTGAGGTATGATTCTCTTCGCCAATTGAACAAAGAGTTTGTCTTTCTAGTACTTTTCCGCGACCCACTCTCGCATGCTTATTCTCTGATGCAGATGCACAAAAAATTTTGCGCCCAGCAAGGAAATGACCCATTTATTGAAGACTATATGAATTGGCTCGGACACCATGAGTTTGGATTAAATCAGAAGCCATTTAAGTTCCACGATCATATTCCAGAAGGAAACAAAAATGAACTAGACTATTGGCTTCTATCTTGGATAAATTATTATGATTATGCTAGCCTAATAGCTGATCATAATACTTATTTTATTTGTTATGAAACATATTGTTTGGACCCCAATATTATCCTTGATAAAGTTTTGGTGAAATTCAAAAGCTCCAGAAAAGATGATTTCAAACCTTATTTTAATCAAAAAGAAATAAAAGAAGACTACTCAGTAGAAATATTACATAAGGCGCAACTGATTTATAATAAACTCAAAAACAAAGAGTTAAAATAAATATATTTACCAGACTTCTCCTCAAGAGGTTTTTACCACGCATAGAATACATTTGTAAAATGTTACAGAATAACTCGGGCTTCAAAAAAAAATCTTTTAGTTTAAAATCTAGAGTCCCTAATCTTTTATTGAAAATAACATTTTTTGCAATTGCAACATATTTTATGAAAGATGACTTTCCTTTCGTAGAGGTTATATTTTGGCTGTATGCAAGTATTAATATTTTAATGCTTCTGGGCTTTTGGGCATTTAAAAGATTTATAAATAAAAAAATTAGCGAGGTAAGTAATCAGTTTCAGGGGAATAGCAGGCCTGAAGATGAAGACCTTGGTGAAGCTGAAGTTGTTGATGATTAGAATTCTAACTTTTATTTTTCCATGATTGACTTTAACTCTTCAAGAGTCTTT
Source organism: uncultured Cryomorphaceae bacterium (assembly GCA_913043005.1). GTDB lineage: Bacteria > Bacteroidota > Bacteroidia > Flavobacteriales > Schleiferiaceae > TMED14. Next base: position 46,610 of record CAJWKU010000001.1, on the reverse strand, counting down.
CCTTTAGTTTCTGGCATTATAAAATGTGTGAACAAAAGTTGAGCAACCATACAGATTGCAAAAAATATAAATATCTGATACCCTTGAGGAAAGGAATCTAAAAGAACTGGCCCAACTAGAGTAATTAGCGCAGCGAAAACCCAATGGGTTCCAGTTCCCAAGGACTGACCAATTCCCCGAACTGAATTAGGGAATATCTCCGAAATGAATACCCATATTACTGCCCCTTGTCCAACTGCATGGGAGGCAATAAATAACAGAATAAAGCTGAGATTAAAATAGGCAGAGGCATCGGTATAGAAACCATATGCTACAAGACTTAATGACAGTATGTATCCAATCGACCCTAAATACATTAAGCTTCTTCTCCCAGCCTTATCAATAAAATAAAGGCCCACAAATGTGAACAGCAAATTTGCTCCTCCAATAGATACAGAGCTCAGAAGAGAGTCAGAAGTAGCAAATCCAGCGTTTTCTAGTATTGAAGGGGCATAGTAGAGAATGAAATTTATCCCTGAAAGTTGATTGAACATGGCCAGAAGAAAAGCTAACATTATGGGGAACCTGTATTTTCTGCTAAAAAATGATCTTTTGTCTGTGGAATTTACAGGGGTTATTTCTAATTGAATAGCAGTTAAAGTTTGATCTACATCTTTTTCTTCCATCAACCCCATTAGAACGCGTCTCGCCCCTTCAATGTTTTTCTTTTTTATAACTAACCATCTCGGGCTTTCAGGGATTGTTAATACAAATACAGCATATACAATAGCTGGTATCGCCTCAACTCCTAACATATATCTCCAATCCATTTCTCCACCAAAATCATTGAGGAAATAATTAGATAAAAAGGCCAATAAAATTCCAAAAACAATATTAAACTGATATAAAGCAACCAATCGACCACGATTTTTTGATGATGATATTTCAGATATGTAAGCGGGGGCAGCAACTGACGAGGCGCCCACACCTACTCCACCTATAAACCTAAAAAAGCTGAATGAATAGGGATCCCATGCCAAAGCACTACCCAATGCCGATAATAAATAGAGTCCACCAATTAAAAATAAAATTGGTTTTCGACCATGATTATCGATGAACCTGCCACCAAATAAGGATCCGATAACTGTTCCCCATAGAGCCATAGACATAATGAATGTACCATGGAACCATGAAGAAGTATCCCAAAGCTCCCTGATAGGTTCATTTGCACCAGATATTACAACTGTATCAAATCCAAATAAGAAGCCAGCTAAAGCAACTACCCATGACCATTTTTGCACATTTTTCATTTATCTCTTTTTTACTTAGTTCGGAAAACTACAAATAGTTCTACTACAAATTCATTACTTTCATGGTTAAATAAGAAAAACCTATGAAAAGCAGCACAATTGAACGTCTATTACTTGTTTTAGGAGGTATCCTTTTGATCGGTTATTTGGGATCTATATTCATACCATCACTAGAGAGTATGCAAGAAAACTTTCGCCTTGCTGCAATCGCAGGTATAGTATGTTATGCTGGTTATTCCTTTTTTATTCAATACACTGATCAAAAAATCATTCTCTCCAGGGATCAAAAACTAGAAAAATTATTAAGTGAACTAAAAAAAGAAAGAAGACGGGCTGATGATCTTCATCAGAGTCATTTGTCTTTACAATCAAAATTGTCTGAAGCAGAAAATAAAATTTCTGAACTACAGAAAGAATTAGAAAAACTCAGCGCTCAATAACTATCGCAGATAATAGGGGTAAAAGCGATTGTATAAATAGCGTTTAAAAGATTCCCCTTTTGCACGCTTCCACGATCCTTTAATAATTCTTTGCCTTTCATAACCATACTTTTCAAGAACGTGGGACAAGTTTTGAGTTATCAGGTTTGCCTCAAAAGGATGAATCTCATCTTTCCAATTATCTAGAAATTCAGAGCTGATTCCTTTGAATTCGCCATAGGCGCTATTACCCGACCATGGACTACCTAATAAACTTGGCTGAAGCAGTTTGTCATCAAATGTTATATTCAAAAAATCAGCGACACCTTTTAAAACTGTTGATGGGTCTCGAGCCAGATCCTCATAAAGTAAAACTTTATAGTTAGGGAGGCTTTTTTCATTTTTATCGAGAAAAAAATATCCTGTTTCTAATGATCCAAATACCTTATTGACCAATGGGTATCCCTGGTCCTTTGATTTAAATTTTCTCAGGGCTACGAAATTTGCATATGGATTTTTCACAATGTGAATAAATTGCGCATGGGGGAAACAACGGTATAGCTCCATGGCCATTTCAGCATGCTCAACAGACTTCTCCACCATTCTCTTCCCTTTGGGATCCCCCATTTCTGGAATAATCTCGGGTAACAATTCGTTGAATAAAGACAATGCCTGCTCTGGGGTATCTATATCCTCTGACTTATTCAAAAACTCTTTAGCCTTATCGATATCCACGATATCTGATAATACAACATCCGCTTGTCTATCTTTTGATTTCGAATAATTTTCTAAAACCTGCAAAAGGTTCTGAATATATTCAGCCTTGACTGCGGGTGACTGTTTCCGGTAAGAATACTTTATCCAACGGCCAAGAGAAGCCATAAAATGGGTCTCAAATGGAATCACATAAAGATCTGGATGATCATCGAGCAATGAACGCAATAAGCTGGTTCCTGATTTATGGCTTCCAAGAATAAAAATAGGAGCATTTGTCATTTGAAGATATTCTGTGTTAAAAGTAGTTAGTACCTTAGAAATATGAACATTTTCAGAGTCTCTCTTTTACTTTTTATTTTTTCTACCTCATCCTCTTGCCAAGTTGAAAAAGAGACTGATCTGAGTATTACGGTAAATAGTGATTTGGAAAAAGCGCTAATTAATGAAATATTGGACTCCTGGCACCGTGCAGCCAGCAAGGCAGATTCGCTCACTTATTTTGATATCATCGCATCTGATCAAAGTGTCTTTCAAGGAACTGATGACAATGAACGTTGGACTAAAAGCGAATTCAAAAAATGGAGTCGTAAATATTTTAAGAGTAATTCTGCGTGGACCTTCACACCAAAAAAAGGCAGGAACATAAGTATTCGAGGAAGCACCGCATGGTTTGATGAACAGCTTGATTCTGATCATATGGGTCGGTGCCGCGGAAATGGTGTCCTAGTAAAAGAAGCGGATGCATGGAAAATCGCTCATTACACTTTGTCTCTTCCAATCCCTAATGAGATTGCTGATGATGTTATTGAGAGTATCAGGAATATTGATAATAAGGGCTGAAAAAAATATTTCTTATCATGAATGACCATTTTTGCATATTTTGCAAATAACTCATTCATTCAATTGCATTTATCATTAAAACTTAGTGCTGCTAGGAGTAAATATTGAAATTAAATATAATAATTTGCATAATTGTTATCACCCTAGGTGAAAGCCTCACCTTTTCAACCTAAACACCTTAAAATGAAGAATTTTACCAAAATACTTTTATTCACTTCTCTGATTTTTGTCTCAAGCATTAGCGTTTTGGCGCAGATGTCAGGAACATATACTGTATCAGCTACAGGATCTGCTAATTTTAATTCTATGCTAGCTGCTTCCACTGCTTTAGCGCAAAACGGAGTCAGTGGGCCTGTTATTATTAATATTAAAGATGGAACTTATCCACGTTTTAGTGTTGACTCTATTGCTGGAACTTCATCAATTAATACAGTAACTTTTCAATCTGACCCTTCGAATACCAGCCAAGCGGTAATTGAGGATTCTGCATCCTCTTCAATAGACAATTATTTGGTTTATCTCAATGGTTGTGACTACACGGTCTTTAAAAATTTAACATTTAACGCTCTTGGAGTTAGTTACGGAACAGTATTCTTTGGCAACTCTACTTTGACTAACTGGACTCTTGATGGAAATACCATCAATGGTTCGGCAGGGACAACCGTATCTAACCTAAACCATTCCATGAACAATGGAACCCCAAGTTCAAAAGGAAGAGGAAGTTTTCATTTTATAAATAACAGTATAAATAACTTTTCCGTAGGTATACAAATGGGAGGTTCTGGATATCAACTAGGCGCAGATTCAATATTCGTGGACAATAATATAATCTATGCGAATGATCAAGGTATCAATTTTTATTGGGCAAAATATGTGGAGATCACCAATAATGAGATGTATAAAAGTGTACCCTTAGGATCTTGGTGGAGCAACTTAAATAATATTGTCAATAATATTTCTTATGGAATAGTTTTTAATAACAATAAAGTTCGTGGAGCAGAAAATGCTCTAAATGTATATACCAACCCAACAAATCAGGCCTTTCCTTTATTTGCTGAGATTAAAAATAATGATATCGAAACTGGATACCGAGGTATTTATCTCAGGGGAAATCCTGATTTAGTTACTGGAAATACATTTAGGGATGTTGTCATTGAAAATAATAAGATTATAGATTCGGGAACTGACCCTGTAAATGGAACTGGAATAGAGTTAGTGAATGTGAATATTGACTTAACAAAAAGTGGGTCCGTTCAAAACAACATGATATCTATGGGAAATCCGACAGGCACTACTAGTTGGTACTCAGACATTAAAATTTATCATTGTTCAAACTTAGACGTAAGTCATAACACATTACTCCTAACGGGAGGAGGCTCCTTATTTAGAGGCTCTATTCATTTAGATGCGTCTGCTACCACTACTTTATTTACTCCAGTGGGTAATCAGATTCAAAACAATATAATAGTGAATAGTGGAACAGGTTCAGCAATACATGCTGAAACAATTGCGACTCCAGGAGTGTTTTTCACTTCGGACTACAACGTTTATTTCGGAAATTCAACTACGGTATTAGCTTACGGTGCCCTTGGGACGGGGTATAATACTATTTCGGGATGGAACCTTGCCACGGGTCAAGACACAAACTCTATTTTCGGTGATCCTATTTTAGCTGCAGATTTGCACACTACAGGATTGCTTGCAGACAGTGCGGGAACACCTTTGGGTCTGCTAAAAGATTTTGATGGAGACCTAAGGTCTTTGACTCATCCTGATATAGGAGCTGATGAATACACACCACTAAGCTGCTTTGGGCCGGCAAATTTAATTGCTTCAAATGTGACAAGCAATTCTGCTGATTTGACATGGACCACATACAATGCCGGAGCATTGAGCTATCAAATTAGATATGTAGCTTCTGGCTCTACTGCTTACGCCTACATATCGGGTAGTGGAACATCTAAAACTTTAAGCGGACTTGTATCAGGAATCCCTTATGACGCGGAGGTAAGAGAGATTTGCTCTGTGGGAGACACATCAGCATGGTCAGGAATTGAAACCTTCTCTACTCTCCTTTGTGACCCTATTGCGCAATGTGGCTATCCATTTATCATGACCGATGCATTTGGTGATGGTTGGAATGGTGGTAGTATTGCCGTTGAACAAAAAAATCCTGTGACTGGACAGTGGATCAACATGGGATCTGCAACACTTACTTCAGGAGCGGGACCAGTAACTGTATTTGGTAATCTTTGTGATGGAGATTCTGCGAGATTGGTATGTGAAGCTCCAGGATCATTTTTCTATGAAATGGGTTTCACCTTGATGAGCCCAATTGGGGATACAATTTATCATGAAGTTGGAAGCTATAACAATGATTTTACGACAGCTTCTGCAGGTCAAGTATTTGCAACATTTATGGCTAGCTGTCCTGCAACTTGCCCTACAACGGATAGTGTAGTAGTTCCATCTGAAACCACTTGTGGCCCATCAGAAGTGACCTTTACCACTACTTCATCGATACCCAGCTCAAATAGTATTCTTTGGATGGATGCCTCTTCCTCTGTTCTTGGTTCAGGGACTAGTTTTACCACTCCTGTGATAACGGCAAATACAGATTATTATGCAACAGTTTTTGCGCCAAATAACCTAACTGCTGCTTATACATTTGGACCTCCAACTACTCTAACCGGCGGATTTGGAAACTTCAGCAATGGAATGTGGTTTACAGCAAGTAAAGCATTTATTTTAGACTCAGTTACTGTTATTTCAAATGGACTTACAGACTTCCAAGTGCGTATATCTGAAGGTGGTGGAAGCAAAGCCTCAGGTCATTCTGGTGACGAGCTTCAGTTGACAGATACAATAAATGTATCTGCTGCAGGCACACATCAGGTCTATATTGGGCTTGCCGTAACTCCAGGCACTTATTTTATCAACTTTGACTTTGTCTCAGGAACGCCGGGACAACTTCATCGGGCTACTACAGGTGCAAATTATCCATATACCGTTGCCAACGTAGCCAGTATTGACTCCGTATCCTTTGGAGCAACAAACTCAAGAGCATACTATGCCTATGATTGGGTAATAAGGGAAGGATGTACCGGACCTATTGCTACGGCTTCAGCTATTTATGGAAATGTTCCATCAACAGCACTTCCTTATCTAGAAGACTTCAATAATGGTTTGTCTTGCGCATGGAGTGTGCTGGACCCTGGAGGATCTACTTGGGAAATAATTGATAATTATGGAACGTCATCTAACCTAAATGGAAGCAAATTTGCATTTGTAGACGACGATGGTGCAGGAAGTACTGCGCCTGCAACAAATGTGAAATTGGTTTCTCCAATATTTGATGCAGTAGGTTACGATACTTTAACTCTAGAATTTGACCATTACTGGAGACCATTTACAGGATCTGCAGGGTATGTAGAAGTTTACGACGGAAGTGCCTGGGTTCAGGTTGCTGCTTACACCACTGCAACGATAGGAGCATGGAGTAATCCTGGTCATGAGACTATAGATGTTACAGCCTACCAGAACGCGGACTTCCAAGTTCGTTTCCGATATGATGATCAAGGAGGAAACTGGGGATGGTTCTGGGCAGTAGACAATATGGAACTTGATGGTGCATTGGCTCCATGTACTGATGTGCGAGTAGAAGTTCTTACTGACGTTTATGGTGATGAGATTTCTTGGGAGATTGTTGATGTGAATACCGGTAATGTGATGGCATCAAGAGGACCTCTAGATTATGTCTTCCCATACAATGCCGCGTCTGCAACATATGTAGATACAATTTGCTTACCTGATGCAGGAACCTATGAATTCAGAATTGAAGACTCATATGGTGATGGAATGAATAACCCAAGCGTGGGTTATTACACAGTAGATATCTTATGTCCTTGGGGACTTAATAATGTTGCCAAGCTTGATACCACAAATGGAGGAGCATTCAATCATGGTGGTACAGTAGCAGCTGGATTTACCGGCGGGTCATGGGACTCTACGGTATTCACAATCAATTGTATCCAAACTTCAGAAGTAACCTTCCAAGTGAATATGAACAAGGTTACGAGTGCCTTTACAACTCCTGAGGTTAATGCTACGTTCAACAACTGGTGTGGTAACTGTAACGCAATGAGCGATGCAGACGGCGATAACGTTTGGGATGTTACTGTGACTTTACCTGTTGGTGATACCATTGAGTTCAAATATTCAGCTGACGGATGGACTATACAAGAGACATTGAGCAATCAAGGTTCATGTGTTATTCAAAGTGGTCAGTTTGTAAACCGTATCATGACAATACCTGCTGCTGATACTATTATCCCAGTTGTTTGCTGGGGTGAGTGTGATAACTGTATAATAGATGTCACCCTCAATGTAAATATGGCATGGGAAGTTGCTAATGGTGCCATTGACAGTAATGGTGTTCATGTAGCAGGCACATGGCAAAATTGGGACCCAATGAGTTCTGAGATGCTAGACCCTGACGGTGACGGAATCTACTCTATCACTTTTGGAGCATCTGCCAATGGCGTATATCTACAGTATAAGTTTATCAACGGAACCGATTGGACTGGAGCTGAAGCTAGCGGAGATCTTGCCTCTTGTGGAGTCAGTGATGGCGTAGGAGGATACAATCGCATTTCTACTGTAGCAACTGGAAGTGCCGATACCGTATTTGCTCCAGTATGTTTCACCAAATGCTACGATTGTGCGGTAAGTATAGATGAGGCATTGGGAAGCATAAGCTTATTCCCGAATCCAACTGCTGGCGCCTTTACATTAGAGCGCAGCAACTTAGCAGGTGAAGTTGAGGTTAGCGTTATAGGCCTTCAGGGACAACTGTTAAATGCAACCAAATGGAATGCTGGATCAAGTGAACTCAGAATTGATTTGAGTCATCTAGCTTCAGGAGTCTACATGGTGCGGCTAACGGCAGAAGAAGGGACACGTACTTTACGTGTGGCTGTCCAGCGATAACCAAAAAGGAAGAAATTCCAAAAAGGTTTTTTAGAAAAAAGACCGCTCTGATTCGGAGCGGTCTTTTTTTGTACCAAAAAAATTTAAAATATTCTCAACTAAAAAACCTCCTCATCTCTGAGAAGGTTTTAAGTAGCCCCGAGCAGAATCGAACTGCTATCAAACGTTTAGGAAACGCCTATTCTATCCATTGAACTACGGGGCCGATATAATTTGATCAAATGCGGTTATGAAGTCTTTTTCAATTTAGCTTTTTGGGTTTCAACCTCATGATCTTCAATTTTCTCAAAAAGCAATTTCGCCTCACCTACTTTAGATCCAGGCACGACTAGGATCTTACCAGTCAAATCATCCCATGATAAAAGAGAAATGCCAAGCATCGATCTTATTTTTTCAGCAGAAAAAGGAATAAAAGGATCGAACACACCAGATAGAGCTGCAATAAATTGAGTAATTGTTCCCATTATTTCTGATGTTCTTTCAGGATCCGTCTTTATCTTTTTCCAGGGCTCCTCATCAGCCAAATATTTGTTGCCGATACGCGCCAAATTCATTGCCTCAGTTAATCCTTCTCTAAATCTATAAGCCTCTAAAGACTGCGATACTTTATCTCTTTGGATAATAATTGAATTCAATAAGTTAACATCGGCAGAAGACTTTCCTAATTCTTGAACCACTCCTTTGTAGTACTTATTGTTTAAGACCATAACACGGTTCACCAAGTTTCCCAAGATTGATGCAAGCTCTGAATTGTTTCGCAACTGAAAATCAGACCAAGTAAAGTCATTGTCTTTTGCCTCGGGCATAGTTGCACATAAAGTGTACCTCAAGGCATCCTGTTTTCCTGGAAAATCTTCTAGATATTCATGAAGCCATACCGCCCAATTCTTTGAAGTGGAGAGCTTCTCGCCTTCAAGATTTAAAAATTCATTTGCGGGAATATCTTCTGGTAAAATATAATCGCCATGCTCCATAAGTATTGCAGGAAATATTATCGAATGAAACACAATATTATCTTTTCCAATAAAATGGACCAACCTGGTATCGTCTGCCTTCCACCATTTTTCCCATTGCTCGCCAAAGAGCTCTTGAGTTGCAGTAATATATCCTAGAGGAGCATCAAACCATACATATAAAACTTTACCTTCTGCGCCTTCAAGTGGCACAGAAACACCCCAATCCAAGTCACGAGTCATACTCCTTGGTTGAAGTCCGTCTCCTGAATCCAGCCATGACTTGCATTGGCCCAGAACATTTGGTTTCCAATTCGGATGAGACTCAATATAGGAACGGATTTTTGGAGCTAACTTATCTAACGGCAAAAACCAATTTTTTGTCTTTCTTATTTCAGGAGCAGCCTCAGAAAGTGTTGATTTTGGATTAATTAAATCCATAGGGCTTAGAGTAGCTCCACATTGCTCACATTGATCACCGTACGCATTTTCACTTTTACATTTAGGACAAGTACCCGTTATGTATCGATCGGCTAAAAATTGTTGTGCTACAGGATCATAATACTGATCTGTCTCACGAACTTCAAAAGTGCCCTTTTCATCTAACTTCTTAAAAAAAGAACTTGCAACATCAGCATGCTTTGGGGAAGATGTTCTTGAGTAAATATCAAAGCTTACTCCAAAACTAGTTAAGGCTTCTTGCATCATAGCATTATAACGATCGACAATAACAGACGGTGTGACATTTTCCTTTCGAGCTTTCATTGTTATTGCCATGCCGTGCTCATCAGAGCCACAAACAAAGGCAACCTCTTTTCCACTCATGCGTAGATACCTGACATAAATATCTGCTGGCAGGTAGCACCCTGCAAGATGACCAATATGTATCGGCCCATTTGCATATGGCAAAGCTGCGGTAACGGTAGTTCGGTTATAAGACTTCATTAATGACAAAAGTACAAACGTGTGTACCTTGTAAACACCTATGAAACGAAGTATTATTCCCCCTTTTCTGGAGCGAGGTTCTGGAATAGCCATTGTAGCCCCTTCTCGTCATGCTCAAACTCATGTTGTAGAGCTTGCCGAAAGTTGGATTAAAAAACAGGGATGGGTTCCTTTCCGTGCTCCAAATCTAGGAGCTCAAAAAAATCAATTTGGCGGCACAGATGAGCAACGATCCAACGATTTTAATTGGGCGATATCTAATCCAGATGTTCATGCCATTTGGAGCATAAGAGGGGGCTATGGAGCAGTTAGAATGGTTGACCAGATAAATTGGAAAAATATTCAAAAACAACCTAAATGGATTATTGGATTCAGTGATTTTACCGTGCTATTGAGTCATTCGATAACAAATGAAATCTCAGGTGTTCATAGCTGGATGCCTCTCCAGATTCCATTACTAAGTAATAAAAGCTTAGATGGATTAGCCGATCTCCTTAGAGGAAAGCCAAACGTACTCCAAGCAAAACATAATTCTATAAATCATCACGGAACTACTATCGGCAGGCTCGTCGGAGGCAACTTATCCGTATTACACAGTCTATTAGGCTCTCCTAGTTTTCCAAAGCTAGATGGATGTATTCTGGCATTGGAAGATTTAGATGAATATAAATACCATATTGATAGAATGATGAACGCTATGCGTAGATCTCAAGTTTTTAATCATTTATCTGGTGTTGTAATTGGAAGCTTTTCTGATATTAAAGATAATGAGCAAGAATTCGGACAAGAAGTATATGAAATAATTAAAGCAAATATCCCAAGCTCCATTCCAATAGGCGTAGATCTCCCTTTTGGACATACTGCTGAAAATGAACCGTTTATAAATGGATTTAACTATCAACTAGAAGTAAATGAATCGGGATCAAGACTTGAACCCCTTCCATTTGCATTTAAGAATGAATCAGCAAAAAAATAAGAATTCAAGAAAATAAATTCTCATTGATAAGCTTTAGAAGCTTTTATTTTTGAGCTTAACGAGGTTCAGGAATTGACTACCTTCGAAGAAATATTATATCCTGATGAAAGATCAGCGTTCTTCACGAAATTCTAGACCCTCCGACCGATCAAATAATTCGAGACGAAATCAAAGTGCATCTGGTCGTGGTAGCCAAAAATCCCCTCACAACAGAAGCTCTAATGTACCGGGGGAAAGAAACTCAAGATCCCAAAGCGATCATAGTTCAGATCATCGAAAAAGAAGTTTTGAGGATAACAGAGGTGGGAGAAAAAGTGACACTTCAAAATCATTTTCTAAAAGTGATGCTGGAAAACCCAATGAAAGATGGTCATCAAGGCCCCCAAGAGATAATAATTCTGGTAGTAAGCCTAGAGATTTCAACGATAGAGGTTATGGACACTCTAAAGACAAACCTATCCGGGGCAACTCAAGTTATGGGAAAAGTAAATTTTCTTCATTTAAACCAGCGGGTAAATTAAAATTTCGCACTGCTGAAGAATATGCTCCACAAAGTGGGACAATGAGGCTAAATCGTTTCCTTGCGCATGCTGGGATTTGCTCAAGAAGGGAAGCGGATAATTTAATCACAGATGGCCTAGTTACTGTAAATGGGACCGTTGTAACGGAGATGGGAACAAAAGTAAAAGACACCGACCAGGTGCGCTATGGTGGCGAATTGCTCAAGTCTGAAAAGAAAGTGTATGTCTTACTGAATAAACCAAAAGGTTTTATAACCACAGTTGATGATGAGAAAGCTCGAAAAACAGTTATGGATTTAGTATCAAATGCCTGTTCGGAAAGAATATATCCTGTTGGCCGTCTTGACAGATCCACAACTGGTGTATTACTATTGACCAATGACGGTATGCTTGCTAAAAAGCTCACACACCCTAGTCATGGTGCTAAAAAAATATATATGGTAACCTTAGATAAGCCATTTCATACAAGTGATCTCGCAAAATTAAGGAACGGTGTAGAACTTGAAGACGGAATGGCTCAAGTAGATTATGTTGAGTTTGTAAAAGAGAACGATAAGTATACCCTAGGCGTAGAAATCCATATTGGCAAGAATAGAATTGTTCGAAGAATGTTTGAAGCTCTTGGGTATGAAGTTTCTAAACTAGATCGTAGTTCTTTTGCAGGTTTAACAAAAAAAGGCTTAAACCGTGGTCAATATAAAATTCTAGAATCCAGAGACTTATCTTTTCTAAAGATGCTTTAAGTATGCGCAAAGCTTTTATTATCATCGGTGTGATTTTTAGCGCAGTAATGATTGTGCTTATCGCGGTTTTTAGTTATCTACAGATAAATTCTAGCTCCATTCGAGAAAAACTTTTAATGGTTGTTAACGATCAATTAAATGTTCCCGTTTCGGCCGAAAAACTCGAGATTGTAATACTTGAAAAGTTTCCAAATGTATCATTAAGGCTAAACAATGTTCTAATAGAAAGCACTTTAGATTCTAAAGAGTCAGACACCCTTTTATTTTGCAAAAATCTTTATATCGAATTTGGACTTATTTCAATTCTACAAGAAAACATAATACTGCGGAGCATATCAGCTTATGAGGGAAAATTAAATCTGAAATGGGGTGCAGATGGAGATAATAATTATAACATTTTTAAAGGTGATTCAGTTAATTCAAATGCATACATAGATTTAAAGAGCTTAACTCTTATGAATACCGAAATTACAATGGAGGGCCTTAAGGAATCTTCATTGCATTATAAATTCATTGCAAAGCGCATCAAGTTAGCAGGGGTGTTGGATCAAAGTGCCATTAATGCAAATGCAAACTGGGAAATATATGTCCCTAATTGGAATGAGCAGTCCATATTTATATCGGGATCAACTGACTTTTATTCCAATGCTGAATCAAAAAATATTGAAGTCAAAAATGGACAATTAGACTTAAACGGCTGGAAACTAAAATTAGATGGGACAATAGAAGATGATCAGGGAAACTGGACGGCAAAAGCAAAAAACCTCGATATGTCCGAAGTGATAAAACTATTGCCAAAAGATCTTATCCCCGACTCTAAGACAGTAATAGCTGATGGTAATCTTGATCTCGAATTAAAAGCCAATACAACGGTTTTAGGAACCCACTTAAGTGCCAACGGAAAATGGACTAATGGCTATATCAATGCCAATGATTCATACTTTATTGGAAGTGATATAAATGCCGATATCACTTTTGACAATGGACGTTTTAACTCCAAAGAGAGCTCATCCATAAGTATTAAAAACATATCATGTCAATCTCTAGATACAGAACTAAGTGGATCTTTACATTTAAGTAATTTTAATTCGCCCCAGTGCAAAGCGGTAGTAAAATTTGATTCTAAATGGATGGATTTAATGCATTGGCTCAGCTACTCAACATGGGAAGGAAGTGACGGCGAATTAAAGGGGAAAATTGAATGGAGTAAAAAATTTAAGAGTCTTTATGATTTACGTTCAAATGGAATTTGGGGAGGGGAATGGAAAGGTTTGTTCTCTATTCCAACTGCTGCTTTGAGATTAGAAGGTGCTAATAATCCAACTCTACTATCAGATGTAGAGGTTCAATTAAAAGGTTATGACTTAAAAATATTAAAGGGATCAATTCAAACTTTAGATACCAAGGCAAAAGTCAAGGGAATAGTTAAAAATGTTTTTAACGATGATGAAAATTATTATAAATTTCAAATAACAGGAGGAGAATGGAAAATAGAGGATGTCATTGATTGGGGAATTTGGAATGCAGATTTCACTGGAAGTGATGACAATAGTTTTGAATCCAGCTATGAATTTGCATTAGCTGCAAATAGATTTACTTTAAACGACTTTAGTGGAACTGATGTAAAGTCAACGGTAAAAGGAAAAGGGCTTAATGCTAAAACTGATGATTTTTTTATCCGGCATTCGGGAGGAACGATATCGAGCTCTATTGAGTGGCGTGAATTAAACGATGGCTCAGGGCAGTTGCGCATTGACGGAGGAGTTAAAAAAGTGGAACTAAAAGAAATCTTCCGATCATTTAATAATTTTGACCAAAACCATATTACGGATAAAAATCTATCAGGCATTTTAGATTCAAGAGCACAAATACGAATAGATTTTGACTCAAGATTGAATATTTTACCTGAAAAAATCATTGCAGATATTGAATTTAATATTGAGAACGGACGACTCATAGATTTTGAAACTTTAAAAGCATTGAAAAGGTTCTCGGAAGTTGATAAATTAACTGACGTTAAATTTAGCCCATTTACAAACCGGGTTAGAATTGCAAATGAGGTTGTCATCATTCCTGAAATGATTCTAGAAAATAATGCATTAACATTAAAAATAGCTGGAACACACAGTTTTGAAAATTACATGGACTTTTTGATAAAAATGCAACTTAGAAACATTGTGGGGAATAGAAAACAAGCAAGATCAAAAGATCTTGATGAGTTCATAAAAGAAAAAAATCAGACCGAGAAGGTTTGGATTCCAATAAAAGTGAAAGGACCGGCACAAAACCTAAAATTTAGCATAGATGCAAAAAAAATAAGTGAGGATCTCAAATCAAACTTAAAAAATGATTGGAAAAAGCAATCTGAAGACTTAAAAAGCATTTTTCAAAAAGGTGAAAAATTAAAAAAAGAGGAACCCGAATATGAATTTCAGTGGGAAGAAGAACCCGATACAAATCGGTTATTCATTGAATCTCTTCGTTCGTTCAATAAATGTTAGAAGTTTTTATTTATTCTTTGAAGAAATCATTTTAGCGCCTACATTTGAAATGTGAAAAAAGTAATTATTCTTTTATTGATGATGGTTTTTGGACTTTCGATGGAAGCTCAAACAAATCCTAATGAAAATAATGATTGCGGATTTTTTCATCCCAATGCTTTTTCACCAAATCGCGACAATACAAATGATGAATTTCGTGTAATTGTTCAGAATAATTGTGATCCCATTTCTTATCACTTACGAATTTTTGATAGATATGGACGTCTCGTTTTTGAAAGCATAGACCCAAATGAATCTTGGAACGGTGAATATAATGCCCGTCAGGTAAAAGAAGGTGTCTATCTATGGCAACTTCAAGCTGTTTATACAGTCCCAAGCGGTTCGGAATCCGTAAGACTGGACGAAAAAGGCAGTGTTATGTTGATGAGGTGATCACCTTTTACTAGCTGTATCTTTTATTTATTTCTGATTTAATGTATTTTTTTTACAGATTAACCTTTTTTGTTTTTACTTTTTTTTCCTTTTTAAGTTTTTTAAATGGTCAACCTTATAAAATCAAATTTGAACTTGAATTTTACGAGAAGGGCAATAAACAAATTATTTCAAAAAATGCTAATTGGATGATTTCTCTCAGAGATCAAAAAGGGAAAGTAATTACTCAGCAAGTATTTCCATTTAAAAATAAAAAACAAATTTGTAATATCCAGGTATCAGATTATGGGATCTACACTGCGAATTTTTATTTAGATTTAAATAACAATCAGAAATTAGACAAAGGGATATTAGGTCAACCGATAGAGCCTTATGCCTTCTCCAATCAAGCTAGAAACTATTTTGGAATGCCTTCAATTAGCTCTCAACAGTTTGACTTCTTTGATGAGAGTAAACTAATTGTTGTTCCTATAAATTATCACTTTAAAAATCCTTTTTAGGTATTTAAAAAATCTTTTAACGATTCTTGGAACTCTCTAGGCTTCTCTGAATGAACCCAATGCCCTGCATCAGAAATGCTATCTAACTGTGCTAAGGGGAAGTAATTCATGATATTCGTCCAATCTTGATCTAAGATATACTTACTGTTCATTCCTCGAATGAATAAGACTGAACCGATAAAGATTTTGTCTTTATTCATCTCTTCTCCTATTCTACTAATTTGGGATTCAATAATTGGCAGGTTTAATTTCCAGCCTAATTTTTTATCAGTCTTCCATTCTAGGTTTTTCAATATAAATTGTCTTAATCCCCATTCAGGAATTCTAATCTCCAAAGATCGATCGGCGTCTGTCCGGCTTTTTAATTTATCAAGATCTAACAAATGCATTGCTTCTATTATTTCTGAATATTGAACTGGATAATATTTAGGGCCTATATCTACTACCACCATCTTCTCAACGAGTTCAGGATATTTTGTAGAGAACTCCATCAAAGCCTTTCCCCCCATACTATGACCAATCCATCGAATAGATGTATTTTTTTCAAAATGACTATCTACATATTTTTTTAGATCCTCTACCATATCTGCATATGTATGGGAGCTTGCATGAGGAGAGCGGCCATGGTTCCTTAAGTCTAAAAGATGTACTTCAAATCCCATAGGGGCCCATGCGCGTGCATGAGACGCCCAATTGTCACCCATTCCAAATAAGCCATGTAAGACTATTAAAGGAGTTCCGCCTTTACCGATCAATTTGGAACTTAGATCAACTATCATTTAGTATTTTTTAAATGATGCAATTTTGCCCGCTCAAGCTGATATAGATATTGTTGAACCGTATTCTCTAAACCAAAATAAAGAGCATCTGATATCAAAGCATGGCCGATACTAACTTCTTGAAGTCCCTTGACAGAACGAGCAAAAAACTCTAAATTATCCAAATTAAGATCGTGTCCAGCATTTACTCCCAAACCAGAGTCTAGGGCAATTTTTGCTGCTAAAGTATATGGCTCAACAGCCTTTTCTTTGTTATTCAAAAACAGTTTAGCATAGTTTTCAGTGTAGAGCTCTACCCTATCAGCGCCAATTTTAGCTGCAGACTCAATTTTCAGTTTATCACACTCAATAAAGATCGAAGTTCTAATGCCATTGTCCTTAAATTCCTTTATTATTTCATGTAGAAATTCAGAATTTGCAACCGTATCCCATCCACAATTACTAGTTAAAACTTCGGGGCTGTCCGGGACTAGAGTGACTTGATCAGGTTGACACTCAAGGACCAAGTCAATAAATGTCTTATCTGGATAACCTTCAATATTAAATTCAGTTTTTACAATTCCCCTTAGCATTCGGGCGTCGTCATACTTTATATGACGTTCATCGGGGCGTGGGTGAATGGTTATGCCTTGAGCTCCATATTCTTGACAATACTTTGCTGCAAGACCTACATTTGGAGTATCTCCACCTCGAGCATTTCTTAGAGTTGCAATCTTATTTAGATTGACAGAAAGACGAGTCAAATTATCATTCATGATACAAAAATATTAATGGCACGGATCAACTCGCAAATTTAATTTGTGAAAGTTATGCTCAATAGATTTGAAATCCCCTCTTTTGGCTAACTTCGTTACTGTTATGAAATGGCACCATCTTATAAAAAAACAAGTTGACAAGGCTGAATTCGAGAATATTGACTTCATAAATATGGAATTATTATCCAAAAAAAATATTGTCGTCAAACCATTGATTGAAAAAAAAATCTACAAAGGAATGGTTGATTCTAACAATCAAATTTTAGCAGTCCCCTCGCTTCAATTAGAACAGCACCCAATTGAATCAATGACTATTTTCAGTCAATGGAATACAGATTTCATCGCAGTATGTGATGAACAGATATTTATCGGATTACTAGGGTTGAGAGATCTAGTCAATATTATTGGTAACCAATGGTGCTTTCAAGAATCAGGGTCAACTATCTGGTTTGAAAGCCCGGTGGGCAAGCCCTTTTCCTCTGAATTAATGAAATCGATCGAATCAGAAAATATTAATATCATTAATTTTTCATTAGATTTTGACCAAGAAACTGGAAAATATTTAAATTTTATTCGAGTGGATCAAAAAGATCCCAATCACACGATACAGACTTTAGAACGATTAGGTTGTCAATTAATCGGATATTATCCGCAAGGTGTTAGAAAGATTGAATTAAAAGAAAATTTAGAACACTTGAGTCACTTCTTGAATATAGAATAATAGTATGAAAAGAATTGCAATATTTGGAAAGCGTATACCTGACGAAGTCCAAACTTTTGTTGAGAGAACCATAGATTCACTTTTACAGGAAGGCTGCTCAATTTTTATTTATCATGGCTTTCAAAGGCGGGTAAATGAGCATTGGGAGCTTGATTGGAGTTTTCCAGAGTTTAAAAGCCGTGAAGGAATTTTAGAATTAAAGCCTGACTTTTTACTCGTAGTTGGCGGTGATGGAACCCTTTTAGATGCAACAACTTTGGTGGAAGGGACAGAAATTCCAATTATTGGACTTAATACAGGCAGATTAGGATTTTTGGCAAATATTACAAGAGATGAAGCTCCCTTGGCATTAAAATCCATTTTGAAAGGGGACTATACCATTGATGAAAGAAACGTGCTCGAAGCAAGCACCAGCTCTGATGAAATAATTCAACCGAATTTTGCACTAAATGAAATTGCTGTAAGCCGAAAAGGAACAACTAGTATGATTTCCGTACATGTTTACTTGAATGGAGACTTTTTAAATACATATTGGGCTGATGGGCTTTTGATCTCAACGCCTACGGGATCTACAGGGTATAATTTAAGCTGCAGCGGCCCAATTCTTTTGCCAGGGTCTAATAATTTTATAATTACCCCCATAGCTCCGCATAATTTGACGGTAAGACCATTGGTTATTCCAAATACTGACACAATTACTCTAAAAATTGAGGCTAGAGAGGGTAATTATCTCGCATCTTTAGATTCTCGAGTTTTCACTTTAGAATGTGAAACAGAATTGACAATAAAAAAATCAGATTATCGTTTTAAATTAGTTAGAACTCAATATTCTGATTTTGCCTCAACGCTCAGAAATAAGCTACTTTGGGGTCAAGACAGGCGCAACTAAGACAGCCATCAATTTGTATCTTCGTAAGCCTAATTATGTCTAAAATATTTTTTGTTTTAATTCTCACCATTTTTGCTTCACCCTTTCATTTAAAAGGTCAAGTATCCCAAGAGCTATTTGTGGGATATGGGCTGAATCAATTAATAGGAGATGTAGGAGTGAATAAGCTGCAATTGTTGGATGGTTCCAAACATGTAAATTATCGAATTCAACTCCATCCTCATTATGCTTTTAATTTATCTTACAGTCAAGGTGAACTGAACGGAGCTGATAGTCTTTCTTCTTTCCAAGAGAGAAGAGAAAAAAACCTAACCATCAAATCCAATTTTCAAAGTATCAATACACGTTTAGAAATTGATTATTTCCCCCAATCCATTCCGTCTTATAAATTTCAACACACTCCTTATCTTTTTGGAGGAATTGGCTTAATGTCCTTCAACCCGCTAGGGGAATTCCAAGAGGAATGGGTGGAATTACAACCACTAGGAACAGAAGGCCAAGGGACGATTTTGAACGAGGAGTCTTTATACAGTACTCGCGCATGGACTTTGCCATTTGGAATGGGGTACAGAGCCCAGTTAAACAATATTTGGGTAGTTAGTATAGAAGCTAACTGGACACTCACATCCACTGACTACTTAGATGATACTCATAACCTTTATGTTGACCCATTAATTTTAGAGGAACAAAGAGGCCAGATTTCAAGTTATTTTTCAAACCCGAGTAGTACTTTATTTTCACCAGGAACTCCTAGAGGAAATCCACAAAATAATGATTCATTTTTTACTTTGAATTTGAATGTTGGAATTCATATCGAAGCCTTCATGGAACGCTGTGCTAAATTCCTTCACAGATGAATAATCTCATTCCTAAACATATTGCCATTATAATGGATGGTAACGGTAGATGGGCTAAACTTCAGGGCTTTAAAACACGTATTCGGGGGCATGAAATTGGGGTTACCGCTTTGAGAAACACAGCTACTCACGCCTCAGAAATGGGCATTAAATATTTGACTGTGTATGCTTTTTCCGAAGAAAATTGGAGTCGACCTAAAAGTGAAATTGATGCATTAATGTCCATCTTGATAAGAAGTCTTAGTAGTGAATTAGAAACTCTTCAGAAAAATGGCATTCGTTTAAATGCTATTGGCAATCTAGACAATCTTCCTAGGAATTGTAAAAAAGAATTACAGGAAACGATTAAAGCTACTTCTTCAAATAATACAATGACATTGACCCTAGCTTTAAGCTATGGCTCCCGCCAAGAAATCCTAATAGCAACTAAAAATATTGCGAAGCAAGTCCTTGAGGGAACTTTGAAGATTAATGAAATAAATGATATCAGTTTTTCTAAAGAACTAAGCACCTACGGTTTACCTGATCCTGAATTAATGATTAGAACAAGTGGCGAACAAAGAATTTCAAATTTTTTACTTTGGCAAAGTAGTTATGCAGAATTGGTGTTCCTTCCCGTACTTTGGCCTGATTTTTCCAAAGAACATTTAGAAGATGCAATATTACAATATCAAAACCGAGAGCGTAGGATGGGTAAAACCAGTGATCAAATAGAAATTAAGGAATAATTCTATGAAAAAAAGTGTTCTCTTTACGTTGATATTTACTTTTGTGTGGTGCCCAAGGGGTGTATTTGCCCAAGGGAGCGAAGTCAATGGGCTCACTTTAGGTTCTGAAATAAAAATTAACCCAGATACTGAATATGAGATAGGTGGTATCCAAGTTAAAGGCGCAGATCAATTAGACCCTACGATGGTAGGGTTGCTATCGGGCATAAATGTGGGAGATAAAGTTCAATTCCCATCTGACAAAATAGCAAAGGCGATACGAAATCTTTGGGATCAAGAATTATTTGATGATGTCCAACTTTTCATTACACAAAAAATTGATCGAATAGTTTATCTGGAATTTCAACTTAAAACTTTGCCCAAGTTGAGCAAATTTTATTTTACCGGAATCTCAAAAGGTAAACAAGATGCAATTAGAGAATTGCTTGACTTAAAAAGAGGGGTATTTGTCTCAGAAAATCTTAGAATCACATCATCAAATGCTATTGAGAAGTACTTTATTGAAAAGGGATTTATAGATGCAACGGCAAATATCACTTCCATTCAAGATAGTCAACTTTTAGATGCTGTAATTTTAAAAATTGATGTGAAACCCGGTCCTAGGCTCAAAATTGAAGAAATAGTCTTTAATGGGAACCTAGCTATCTCTGATAAAAAATTGCGTAAAGCAATGGATGACACACATCGTTATAGATGGTGGAATATTTTTGGGACATCCAAGCTACTGAAAGAGAAACTTGAAAGTGATAAACGTCTAGTTATAGAGACATATAATGAAGCAGGGTATCGAGATATGAGAATTAAGTCCGATACCTTTTACAGAACTCCTGAGGAAAAACTTATTGTTGAGTTTCAAATTGACGAGGGACGCCCTTATCATTATAAATCTGTTTCTTTTTATGGTAATAGTAAATACAGTACGGAAATCTTGCAGAGTATTTTGAAAATTGAGTCTGGGGACCGATTTAATTCTAAAGCTCTTTCTACAAGGGTAAATGGAGACCCTAATGGAAATGATATCTCTTCATTATACCTAAATAACGGTTATTTATTTGCTAATATCATCCCAGTAGAGGTTAAAGTAGAGAATGATTCCATTGATTTAGAGATTCGCATACGAGAAGGTAAACAAGCTACAGTGCGCAGGGTAATTGTTCATGGAAATGAAAGAACCAATGATCATGTTGTTTATCGTGAAATTAGAACTAAACCTGGAGACTTATTTTCAAAATCAGACATAATGCGAACGGTTCGCGAACTAGGACAGTTAGGTTATTTTGACCCAAGGCAAATAACACCCGTTCCAGTTCCAGATCCTATGACAGGAACTGTAGATTTAGAATACACTGTTGTAGAACAGTCAACAAGTCAATTGGAATTACAAGGTGGATGGGGTCGATATACAGTTGTTGGAACTTTGGGTTTGAATTTTAATAACTTTTCAGCAAGGAATATTTTTAATAAGAAATCTTGGCAGCCTTTACCAACGGGCGATGGCCAAAACATTACAATTAGAGCTCAAACTAATGGAACCTTTTACAGCTCTTATAATTTTAGCTTTACCGAGCCTTGGTGGGGAGGGAAAAAGCCAAACTCTGTGACATTCTCAGCATATCATAATACCATGAATTATAATGGTCAGCAAGCTGATTCTCTAGCTCAAAAAATAGGCATAACTGGAGTTACCCTTGGGCAGGGGAAAAGGCTTAAGTGGCCCGATGATTATTTTACGCTTTTTCAGTCAATTGAATACAGGAGATTTGATATAAATAACTATCCCCTTGTAGGAGCCGATTTCACAAATGGGATTGCGAATTCTATTGCTTATACTTTCGCCCTACGCAGAGACAATAGAGACCTACCCATATTTCCAACTCGAGGATCAAGTTTAGCTTTCACCGTTGAAGCCACGCCCCCAGTATCACTGTTAGACGGAAGAGATTATTCGAAACTTACAGCAACAGAAAAATTCAGATTTATTGAATATCATAAATGGAAATTTACAGGAGATTATTATGCTCAAATAGCGAAGAATTTTGTTGTAAAGTCCTATTCTGAATTTGGGTTTCTAGGCAAATACAATGAAGATTATGGATTGCCTCCATTTGAAAGATTTTATTTAGGTGGGGATGGATTGCAGAATTTTGTTTTAGATGGTCGTGAGGTCATTGGACTGCGGGGATATACAAATCTTAGTTTAACACCTGATGGTGGAGGTGCTCTATACAATAAGTTTACAACTGAACTAAGATATCTTTTGTCACCAAACCCACAAGCTCAAATATTTGTTCTCGCATTTGCCGAAGCTGGAAATAATTATGATAACTTCGCCGACTACAGACCATTTGAACTTAAACGTTCTAACGGAGTAGGTTTAAGAATATTTATGCCAATGTTTGGACTCTTGGGAGTTGACCTCGCCTATGGTTATGACAATATGCCCGGATCTTCTGGCCCATCAGGATGGCAGACACATTTTGTACTAGGACAACAATTCTAATAACATGAAACAATACTATATATTATTCGGAATCTTATTGTCTTTCTCTCTTTTTGGACAAAGACTTGCATACGTGGATACCCATAAAATATTAAATTCCATTCCGGAATATCAACAATCACAATTAGAAATAAACAGATTAAGCGAAAATTGGGAAAATGAAATCTCTAGACTCTTCCAAACAGCTAATGAACTTAAGGCGCAACTAGAAGCAGAAAAAGTTCTTTTGACACCAGAAATGATTAAAGATAGAGGCGTCTCAATAAGGTCTATGTCAGATTCAGCGCGTGTCAAACAAATGAGATACTTTGGACCAACTGGATCTCTGTTTTCGAAAAGAGAAGAAATGGTAGCTCCTTTGCAAGCACTCATCGCCGGAGCTATAAAAGAAATCGCGCGAAAAAAGAAATTAGACTTCGTATTTGATAAAGGCTCGTCTGTAAGTGTGGTGTACGCCAACGAGTCAAATGATATTACTTCCGACGTACTCCGACAACTTGGTTATTGAATTCACTACTTTTACACTATGAAAAAAGCAATCACTCTATTTGCCATTGCGGCAATTTCTACTCTATCCTCCTTCGCTCAAAGCGGAGTAGGCCATATCAATGTTGATAGTCTTTTGGTTGAAATGCCTGACTACAAAACAGTTATGACAACTCTTCAAGCCGAACAAGCTAAGTTTGAAGCAGAAGCTAAAGAAATGAATGCAGAATTAGAAAAAGGTGCTCAAACCCTGCAAGCAAATGCGGGAACATGGACAGAGCTAAGACAACGTCAAGAGCAGTCTAGATTGCAAGAGGCCTATAATAATATTCAAGAATATATGCAGAGTGCCCAGCAGCAGCTTCAATCTAAGGAAATTGAACTTATCACTCCTGTTTTAGAAAAGCTTCAAAACGCAATTGATGAAGTGGCTTCGAGCATGAATTTAGAATATGTTTTAGATGCTTCTCAAAGTAAAGGGATGGTTATATACACCAAGGGAGGAGTGAATTTAAAGGCTCCTGTTAAAAATAAACTGGGCTTTTAATGAAAACCTCAAACGGTCCTATAGGACTGTTTGACTCAGGAGTTGGCGGGTTAACTGTTGCTAGAGCAATTGCCCGCAAACTCCCTAAAGAGAGCATAATATATTTTGGAGATACTGCTCACCTTCCTTTCGGTGAAAAATCTTCAGATGCAATTAAGACATTTTCTTTAAAAATTTGCCAACACTTAATTAAGAATGGAGCAAAAGCAATAGTAATAGCTTGTAACTCTGCTTCATCTGTAGCATTTGACTATCTCCAGGAAAGAATAAATGTGCCGATTTTTAATGTGATTGATCCATTGATTGATGAATTACAAAAATTGAAACCAAAAGGAATTGGTGTTTGGGGAACTCATGCGACAATAAACTCGCAAGTTTATAAGCATAAATTAGAAAAATCACTACCGGGCACACCTACATATTCCTTGGCCACTCCATTATTAGTTCCATTAATTGAAGAAAATCATTTAAACGGGGAAATAACTGAATCGATAATTCAATATTATCTCCAAGAATCAAAAATCAACAACATAGACCATCTTGTTCTTGCATGCACTCACTATCCTTTAATTGCCTCTCAGATTAGTAAGCATCTTGATATGAGAATCACTCTCCTTCGAACACCAAAGATTGTTGCAGATTGGATGGCTATTGAACTTGATAATCTCGGACTCCTTAATAAAGAGGAGAGTGCAGTTAATCATAGTTTTGAAGTCTCCGATTACACAGAAACATTTAAAAAAATATCACGGATTTTCTTTGGAGACGGAATAATCCTTCAAGAACAAAATATTTGGAAATCAACGGATAGCGTCTGAAACAATCTTTGCGCTTAATAGACAAAGGGGTATCCCGCCTCCTGGATGAGCTGACCCACCGCAGAAATACAAATTTTTCAAAGCTTTTTGGTTTGGGTGCCTTAAAAAAGCTGAAAATACCGAATTACTACTAGATCCATACAAAGATCCTTTTTCACTACTAGTCCTAGATTGTATTCTTCTCGGGTCAAGATAATCCTCGCACTCAATCAAAGAGCTAATGTCTCTTCCTGTTATTTTATGAATTTTATCTATTATTAACTGCCTTGCCTTTTCACGAATGAAATCCCAGTCTTGACCATTATTGCTTGGTACGTTAATCATCACAAACCAATTCTCACAATTCTTTGGAGCATCTTGAGGAATGTCTTTTGATGTTATGTTTATATATACAGTAGGATCATTATTTAGTGTTTTAGAATTGAAAAGGGAATCAAATTCTGTTTTGTAATCCTTACTAAACAAAATATTATGCAAATTAAACTCCGGAAATTCCCCATTCATTCCCCAATAAAATATTAATGCTGAAGAGCTTGGCTCTTGAGACAATATCCTTGAAGGCTCAGGTAAATAAGAAAGTAGCTTACGATAAGTGGGGGTAACATCCATATTACTAACCACTAAATCCGAGCTCAATATTACATCCTTATTGTTTTTTTCCACCAATAACCCATTTATTTTTTTATCATTAGAAATTATTTTAGTCACCTTTTCGTTGAAATGAAAATGAACTCCCTGTCTTTTGGCTAAAGCAACTAGACTATTTGTTATGTCGACCATTCCTTTCTTTGGAAGAAATGTTCCGATTCCAAATTCTAAATGAGGAATCATACATAAAATACCTGGTGCCCTAAACGGGCTTGATCCATTGAATGTAGCATACCTATCAAAGAGCTGGACCATATGACTAGTTCGAAAACGTTTGACATGAACACCATGCATTGTAGAAAACAATCGCAAAGATGGAAAGGCTAAAATTGTTTTTAGAATAGAAAATCTCAAGTAGGTCTTTAACCGGTGTAAAGATCTTTCTAAAAAGAATTCTGAAGTTGAATCATATTGCTTTTTCGCCTGATATAGATGTGACTTTATTGCTTCAGAAGATTCTCCCAAATTTATTTCTGCTTCATTTGCAAATTTGTCTATTGACGAATGTGCAGTAAGACGTTTCCCGTCCTCCCAGAAATATCTACAAGACTCTTCTTTCTTTATATAGCTGAAATGATCTCTTGGATTTTCACCACAAAGCTCAAACAAAGTATCTATATTTTTAGGCAAGGTAAATAAGCTCGGACCTGCATCAAATCTATATTCTCCCAATTTTATTTCACTAAGTTTACCCCCAGGATAGCTATTCCCTTCGTGCACATGGACCTCATAGCCTTTTTTTGCTATTCTTATTGAAGCCGCAATGGCAGCTATTCCAGAGCCAATAATTCTAGCTACTTTTTTATCTTCTCCCATGCCTCTTTTGCTTTTCTCACACTACCATACTTTTTCAATAATTCAAAAGACTCTTTTAAATTAAGGCCAGTTAAATTCTTAACCATTTCTGTACCACGATCCATCAACTTATCATTGCTTAATTCCATATCAATCATCAAATTACCCTTAACATGACCTAGCTTTATCATTAAAGCTGTTGAGATCATATTTAAGATGATTTTTTGCGCAGTGCCTGATTTCATCCTAGTGCTGCCAGTAATGAACTCCGGCCCCACTATTGCTTCGATAGGAAAAGATGCTGCACTAGCAATTGATGAATTTGGATTACAAACTATTGCACCAGTAATACAGCCATGTTGCCGCGCTGATTTTAATCCTCCTTCAACATAAGGAGTCTTGCCACTTGCTGCAATACCAATTATTGAATCTAAATCATTTACATCATGGAGCTTTAAATCCTTCCATGCCTGATTTTGATCATCCTCAGCAAACTCTACAGCTCGCCGGATCGCCCTATCACCTCCTGCAATAATGCCATTTACTAATCCATGATCAACACCAAAAGTAGGAGGACATTCAGAAGCATCTAAGATGCCTAACCTACCTGAGGTTCCTGCTCCAATGTAGAATAATCTTCCACCTTTTAGCATTCTTTCAAAAATAGCATCAATTAGTAATTCTATCTTAGGTATAGCCATCTCGACTGCAGTAGCAATTTTTTGATCTTCGGAATTAATACCTTTCAACAAAGAAAAAGTATTCATTTTTTCTAAACTATCAAATAAAGATTCCGCTTCAGTAATCATATTTTTTTTCTTAACACAGCAACATAATATCCATCAGAATCAATATTTAACGGGGAAAGTCTTTCCTGATGTTTTAGTTCAAATGACTCACTATTGGATTCTAGAAATTTTATTATCTGCATTTCATTTTCAGATTCCAGAATACTACATGTGGCATAAACCAACAATCCTCCAACCTTTAATAATTTTGAATAATTATTGAGAATTTCTTGCTGTAATTCCAAGGTGCGTTCTAGGTATTCAGGCTTTAATTTCCATTTTATATCTACATCTCTACGAATAACTCCCGTGCCCGAACAGGGTACGTCAAGAAGCATCTTATCAGCCCAACCAGAGTATTCCTTTAACTCTTCAGCCTCCAATAATAGATGGGTCCGAATACAAGTAGCTCCTGCACGCTCGGCACGAATCTCTAATTCCTTAATTTTTGATAACTCTATGTCGATACATAAAATATCTCCGATATTGTTCATTTTAGAAGCCAAAGACAAAGCCTTTCCTCCGGCTCCTGAGCAGCAATCCATTATTTTATCACCAGGCATGGGGGCCAAAAAATTGGAAATAAGTTGAGATCCCCCATCTTGGATTTCAAATAAACCTAATTTAAAACTTTGTAGGTCTTTTAGCTTTCTTCGATTAATTAAGGTAATTGCTTCTGAAGTTATTTTTGATGATTTAGCCTGAATATCTTCTTGTGCTAAGCGCAGCAATAATTGCTCTCGACTAATTTTCAATGTATTTGTTCTTAGAACTACGTTAGCTTGTATGTTAAGAGCCCTTGCCAAAATCGGCCAATTTTCTCCTAGTTCTATTGAAGCCTTTTCATCTAACCATATCGGATAACTCTCATTAACATCTATTGGTAAATCATTTGGGGTTGGTATTGTCTTTTCTATTGCCCATTTCCA
This sequence comes from uncultured Cryomorphaceae bacterium, assembly GCA_913043005.1. Lineage (GTDB taxonomy): Bacteria > Bacteroidota > Bacteroidia > Flavobacteriales > Schleiferiaceae > TMED14. Next base: position 18,545 of record CAJWKU010000001.1, on the reverse strand, counting down.
ATAGACTTCAAATAACTCAAATAATTTGTCTTTTTTAAGACTGGGGGCCTCTCCTTTTAAAAACCAAAGTAACCGCCACCATCTAATGATTTCATATGTATGCTGCGCCACAAATGATCGATCACGAGATCCCCACTTTTTATTTGACCTAAGAGCTTTTTCTACAACCTTATCTGCATAAAGATTACCACTAAATGAGATCTCTAAAATCTCTACAATACCATTTAAAAGGTTAGAATGTAGTTTCATTCTTTCCAAGTTTCAGGATTTTGCAAACTATATAATTCTGAATAAATACCTAATTCATTTACAAGATCGATATGAGTTCCCTGCTGAACAAGCTTACCTCCATCAAATACTAAAATACGATCAGCCAGATGCACAGCACTCAATCTCTGAGTAACAATAATGGTAGTCACCGATTCTAGTTGAGTTTTCAAAGATGAGAGAATTTTTGATTCCGTATCTGTATCCACGGAGCTCAATGCGTCATCAAACAAAACAATTTTAGGTTTTTTAATCAAAGCACGGGCAATACTTAAACGTTGCTTCTGCCCACCAGAAAGAGTGATTCCTCTTTCCCCCACAACAGTGTCAAATCCGTCTGAGAAGCTTTGAATGTCATCCGTTAAATTTGCTATATCAGCATAAAAAGTTACATCTTTTAATGACGCACCTGAAGTTCCAAAAGATATATTATCAAAAACACTATCACTGAATAAAAATGGGTCTTGAGGAACTGTACCTATTGATTGGCGAAGCTTTTCTAATTGCCAATTTTTAACATTTTCACCGTCAATAAAAACACCCCCTTCAATAGGATCCATTAAACGGCTAATAAGGGAAACTAAAGTACTTTTACCGGCACCCGTCTTTCCAACAACAACAACAGTTTCTCCTGGTAAAATTTTTGTCGATAAATTTATTATTGCTCGTTTTTTACTTTCAGGATATGTGTAAGAAACATCTCTAAACTCAATTAAACCTGCAACTGATTTTGGAATTCTAATATTTTCTTTATCAATTATTTCAGGATTGATTTTTAAAAAATCATTTATTCTCTCCATAGATGCTTCGGCTCTTTGAACCATACTCATCACCCAGCCTATACTTGCAATTGGCCATGTTAAAAGATTTACATAAAAGATAAATTCTGCAATAACCCCTGGACTCAATCTTCCTTCGATTACTCCTTCACCACCCACCCAAACCGCAATAAGAGTGCTGGATCCAACTAGTAAAAGAAGTAACGGCATAAACAATGCATTTACCCGATAAAGTTTTTCATTTTTCTCGAAAGAAGTATAGGCGCTTTTCGCATAACGATAAGTTTGTTCTTCTTCTAGTCCAAATGCCTTTAAAACCCTTAATCCAGAAAAAGTCTCTTGCGCCAGGGTACTAATAGCAGATTGCTGTTTTTGAACAGCATGACTGCGCTTATTAATTAAACCTGAAACTCTGTATATACAATACACCAATATTGGCATTGGGGCTAATGTCAATATTGAAAGTTTAAAGTCTACTGAAAACATAAAAATTAATGTCAGTATTGTTGCAAATGCAGTATTAATAGTATACATCAAAGAAGGACCCACATACATTCGAACTTTACCGACATCTTCTGAGATTCGATTCATCAAATCCCCAGTGCTATTTCTTCTATAGAATGTACTATCTAGTTTTTGATAATGATTATAGATATCATTTTTCAAATCATATTCTATATGACGTGACATTACGATTAATGTCTGTCGCATTAAAAATGTAAAAAGCCCCTTTAGCATACTCATTCCTAGAATAAGAAGACTATATAAAATCAGCGCATTTCTTAAAGTCGTATTTGAAATATCTGACTCATCATTGTTGGAAATGGAATTTGCGACTTGATCAAAAGCTTCACGAATGTATACGGCGGGGTAGACGGCAAAACTCGCAGATAAAACAACAAAAGAAATACCGCTTAGTAAAAGCCATTTATATTTCCAAAAATAAGGATTAAGAGTCCATAGGGCTTTCATATCCTAAAGGTAGTGTATGCTCTACCTCAAGATCAGGCAAACCCACAGATTTAATAAAAATTCATTTATTAAATTTTTTATGGTACGACATCTATCACATTAAGTAATCAAGTCTGAAGAATTCCGGGATTATATGGTCTTTCTATAGGAGAACTATTAGAGGCCTCAATACCCAAAGAAATCATAGATCTGGTTTCCGCAGGGTCAATGACTGAATCTACCCATAAACGGGATGCAGCATAGTATGGTGACATCTGATATTCATATTTATCATGAATAGCTTTTAAAAGTTTTTCTTCCTTATCAGCGGATATTCCTTTAGATCTGGCTTTTTCTATCTGAAGAAGAACCTTTGCAGCCTGATCTCCTCCCATCACTGCTATTTTAGCTGTTGGCCAGGCAACAATAAATCGCGGGTCATACGCTTTGCCGCACATTGCGTAGTTTCCTGCTCCAAATGAGTGACCTACTATGATTGTGAATTTGGGGACTACAGAATTTGCTACAGCATTGACAAGCTTAGCTCCATCTTTAATTATACCACCATGCTCAGCTTTTGATCCAACCATAAATCCAGTTACGTCCTGCAAAAAAACTAAAGGGATATTTTTCTGATTACAATTTGCTATAAATCTAGCTCCTTTATCGGCAGACTCAGAGTATATAACACCACCTATTTGCATTTCCCCTTTTGCATTTTTTACAATTTGTCTATCATTAGCAACAATTCCTACGGACCAACCGTCAATTCGAGCATATGCTGTAACAAGGGTTTTTCCGTAGTCCTTCTTGTACTCAACTAGGGACTCAGCATCGACAATGCAATCTAACAATGAATGCATCGAATACTGATGAGCATCAACAGGCACACGCTCATATAACTTATCAGCACACAATGGCTCTGATGAAATCTCTCGATTGAATCCAGCTTTCTGAGTAGCGCCTAATTTATCTACAAGATCACGCATCAATGAAATAGCCTCGTCATCATTTTTCACCTTGTAATCAACAACCCCAGAAATTTCAGTTTGAGAATTTGCACCTCCCAAAGTTTCATTATCGATATCTTCCCCAATGGCGGCTTTAACCAAATAGCTGCCTGCCAAAAATATACTTCCAGTTCCTTCAACAATTATTGACTCATCGCTCATTACAGGCAAGTACGCTCCTCCAGCCACACATGAGCCCATTATGGCAGATAGCTGAGGAATTCCCAAACTACTCATCACAGCATTATTTCTAAATATTCGCCCAAAATGTTCTTTATCGGGAAAAATTTCATCTTGCATTGGAAGATATACTCCTGCAGAATCGACTAAATAGAGTATCGGTAATCGGTTCTCCATCGCGATCTCTTGAGCACGGAGATTCTTCTTCGCAGTCATTGGAAACCAAGCACCTGCTTTTACTGAAGGATCATTTGCAACAATCAAGCAGATACGTCCTTTAACTCTTCCCATAATTACTATGACTCCAGCTGCAGGTGCTCCTCCATGATCTTGATACATATCCTCTGCAGCAAATGCACCTATTTCAAAAAAATCACTTTTTGGATCTAAGAGTAACCTCACCCTTTCTCGCACAGTCAATTTACCCTGAGCTTTTATCTTTTCTGTTTTTTTGACTCCACCTCCCTTATGAATAATACCCAGCCTTCTGCCAGTCTCCGCGATAAGCATTTTCAACTCATCTATATTTTTTTCTTTTTTAAATGACATTTCAATAATTTCAGATTGCTAATATGAGACAGTTTAATCTTCCCTCGGTTCATTAAGTAAAATCCATTCTGCAGATTTTATCCATATTTTACTGCTAGGCGCAGGATCAGATAAAAACAGAATTAATTTAAGACCATTATTGATCTTTTGTAAAAAAAGTACGTCAGGTATGTCATCCCCAATTAAATCACCATGCCAAAAAAGCTCAGGAACACAAATATTTAAAGAATCAATAATCTCTGATCCTATGTCCTGATAAAATTCTAAATCATTATTTGGACCTCCAAAATATTTTGCTACCAAAGCATAATTCTCAAGCCCCCCACAATCACCAAGGTCTGTAACAGAGCCTAGTGCACTTAAAGAAAATTCCTTGACTTTGTTATTTCTAGATAATATCAAACTCTTTCCAGGGTAGAAAGAAGATATATCATTATTATAAGTTGAAATATAGCCTGTATCTATAGCTAAAGGGCAACCGAAAAGAAAATGACTCCCGTTCTCTCGATTGTGATTTATATCAAACTCTAGTTGGCCGCTCTCTGATTGAAATTGACTTAAAATAACTTTAGGCTTAACATTAATTAAATTATAAGATTGCTGATCCTCTGAAGCTACCACAGCATACCACCTTAGTGAAAGATCAATTTCTCCAATATCTCCAAAATAATTAAATGTTTCAGTGATGATTTGATATTTATTAGCCTCTATCATCTCTACTCTTTTCCGTTCATCTCCCGCGATACCACCTTCTTCTAACCATAGAATCAAAGAATCTCTAGAATAACCCTGGCTTTTATTATGGACAAGCTTTACCAAGCTATCACTAGGCCAGCAGTATTTTTTAGAAACTGATAATATTCTAATTAACTGATATGCAGAAAGTTGATACCATCTTTCTTTATCATTGGAAAGTATTGAATCCCGGAGTGTATAATCAATAAGTGTATCAACAAAAGCGCCCGAAAATTCAATTTTCTCAATATTTGAGGAATCAATAACAGGGGTGTCTTTTCTAATTTCTTCGTCATTAGTAAAAATAACTTGACCAAATAGAGGGGTGTAAATTGAAAATAATATGAAAAACCTAAACATCAATTATTTGCTTTTTTACGCTTTCGAAATTTTTCCCATCCCAAGTAAACAGCAACGAAAAATAAAAATGGATATAAATAACTTGTTGGCTCTCCTTTACCATGAATAACAGTAAATAATCTTTCAGAACGTATAGAACTTAAAAAACCTTTGACAAACCCATCTTTAGACATAAAGATAAAAACAGGTTTTCCTAAGATATGATCCTCAGGCACCATTCCCCAATATCTACTATCCCAAGAATTATGGCGATTATCACCCATCATCCAATAATAGTCTAAAGAAAAAGTATATGAGGTCGTTGGAACACCATCAAGAAAATACTGATCATTTTTGAATTCCAAATCATGCCCTTCATAAACGTTTATAGCTCTTCCATATTTCAAAACATTTTGATAATTCAATTCAACTACTTGACCAGAAGCGGGGATCCAAAAAGGTCCATAATTATCTCGAGACCACTTAAATACGATAGTATCAGAATGACCATCTGGATTAGGATATGTAAGCATTGGTTTGATATAATTCTCATTGTACCATTTTATTGCCTCTGGAGTTTTCTCATCAAATAGATTATCCCCAGGAGTATTCATGCAAATAACAGTATCAATATTGTTTTGTGCCTCGAAACGAGGCAATGCATCAGTGGAGATAGTAATCATATATTCCGAATTTGTAATTTGAATTACATCACTCAAATTTTGATTTGAGACAATTCGGTTATCTAAATAATTAATATCAAAGTCTCTTTTCAACTGACGAGGGTTAAAGCCTTTCCCTTTCGTTCTGACATAGTAACTCCATTGAGGATTTGCTCTCTCCGGGAATTCTTGAAAACTGCTATTAATCATCACTTGTCGATCTACAATTGAAATTGTATCTCCAGGTGTGGCAACACATCGTTTTACATAATTGTCTTTTTTATCCACTGGGCGCCCTGGATCAACTGGAACATTAAAAACCACTGCATCTCCTTTTTCAACTGATACAAAAGCCGGTAATCTCAAGTATGGGAAATTAACCCAATCTAAATAGCTCGGTATTGATGTGTAAGGAATAAGATTATGCATTAATGGAATACTTAACGGTGTATTTGGTATCCTTAACCCATAATGGAGTTTACTCACAAATAAATAATCACCAATCATTAAAGACTTCTCCATGGATCCTGTAGGTATATTGTAGGCTTCAAAAGTTGTCATGCGAACTGCTCCCGCTGCAGCCAATGCAAAAAATATATGATTTATAACTGATGGGATTTTTTGCCGAATAACCTTATTATCTCTTGGCTGTAGAGTCAATTCTGAGGTATAGCTCAAATAACCCATGTATGCTCCACATGTTGGAACAGTAAGAAATATATACTTATTATCTCTAAATCCAAAAATGTGAAGAATCTCATAAGAAATAATGATTGACATAATATTATCAACCACAGGTATGTAACAAAGTATCGCCCACCATTTTGGCCGATCGACTATCTTGAGCAATACTACTGTGCGGTATACTGGCAACCATGCCTCCCAATTAGATCTGCCCGCTGACTTGAAAAACTTCCATGTAAGAATTGAGCTCCAGAAATTAATGATAAGATAATAAGCCAGTAAGTCAAGCATGAAATTGATATTTAGTGCATTCAACGATCGCTAGGACAAAAATAGTATGAATCTGCTATGCAATGCGCAAAGCATTCAATACCTTTACAAAATGGAAATTGAACGTGTGCCCATAAGTGTCTATGCTGAAATGACTCCCAACCCGGCAGTCATGAAATTTGTTTCGAACAAACGTATGATAGAATTAGAGCATGTTGAATACCATAATATAGAAGAAGCCAGCAACTCTCCTTTGGCAATAAAACTCTTTCATTTTCCTTTTGTTAAAGAAGTATTTATATCCAGTAATTTTGTTGCAGTTCAAAAATATAATGTGGTAGAATGGGAAACCGTAACACAGGAAATTCGTCAACTCGTACTAGATTTTCTACAAAGTGGTCAACCAGTAATGGAATCCAATCAACCTCATGAGGTTGAAAAATCGTCTGATAAAATTACTGCAGAAGAAAATCTTACTGAACTAAGTGAAATTGAAGAACGAATTGTAGATCTTCTCGAAGAGTATGTTAAGCCTGCCGTTCAGCAAGATGGTGGAAATATCTCTTTTGTCAGTTATGAAAATAAAGTAGTCAAAGTTCAACTTCAAGGAGCTTGTTCGGGCTGCCCAAGCAGCACTCTGACCTTGCAATCAGGTATAAAAAGCATACTACAGCGAATGCTACCTACATTAATTGAAGATGTTGTTCCTGTCTAAAAAATTATACGTGCGAGCCAAAATAGATTTTAAATTCACCTGAGAATAAAAATGGCGACAGTTATAAGTTTAAATGGAAATACTCCAATTATTCCTGAAAGCTGCTTTCTCGCTTCATCAGCAACCATAGTAGGTGAAGTATCCATGGATAAAGAATGTTCAATTTGGTTTAATGCGGTGATTAGAGGAGATGTTAACTCAATTAAAATGGGAAAACGGGTGAATGTTCAAGACAATGCCGTCGTTCATTGTACTTATAAAAGATTCTCGACCGTGATCGGGAATAATGTAAGTATTGGTCATAATGCAATTGTACATGGTTGTGATATTCATGATAATGTTCTAGTTGGCATGGGGAGCATTATTATGGATGGTTGCATCGTGGAAGCTAATAGTATTGTTGCGGCTGGAGCAGTAGTGACTGCTGGAACGCATATTCCCAGTGGTTATATTTATGGAGGAATTCCTGCAAAAAAAATAAAAAAAATAAGCTCTGATCTTTCAAAAAATGAAGTTCAACGAATTGCTGAAAACTATGTTCTATACAGCTCATGGTATCATGATAAGTTGGCAAAAGAAAATATTAAATACAAATAATTACTTTATTGCTTAATGCACTCTATTAATCCAACAACTACAAAATCATGGAAAGCTTTACTTAAGCACTCTGAAACTAATAATGGATTGCATTTAAGGGAGCTGCTCTATGAAACAAATAGATTCAAATCCATGCATATGCGAATTGATGATTTATTATTATTTGATTACTCAAAGCACCGCATTGACGAGACAACTCTAAGTTTGCTTGAGGATCTATTCGATGAATGTAAAGTTCAAAAGTCATTAGAAGAGCAATTTAAAGGAGTTAAAATTAATGTTACCGAAAACCGCCCAGTTTTACATACTGTTTTAAGAGACCCGAGTACAACGCCTTTTGTACTAGATGATCAAGATGTTCGCGAAATCTCTAAAATAGAGCTAAAAAGAATGTATGGATTTGCAGAAGGGATTCGTAATGGAGAGATTCGAGGACATTCTGGAGAAAAATTTAAAAATATTGTCAATATTGGTATTGGAGGGTCTGACTTAGGACCTAAAATGGCAGTGGCATCTCTGAAACCATTTTCCAATAGAGATTTAAAGTTTCATTTTGTTTCCAACATTGATGGCTCTGATCTGCACGAATGTCTCATGCAGATTGATCCTAATGAATCTCTTTTCATAGTTGCGTCAAAAACCTTTACAACTCAGGAGACTATGTCGAATGCTGAGGTAGCAAAAAATTGGCTAATTCAAAAATTAGAAGATCCAGCATCTGTAGAAAAACATTTTGTTGCAATAAGTACAAACACGGAGAAAGTCAATGAATTTGGTATTAAAAAAGAAAACACCTTCGGTTTTTGGGATTGGGTCGGAGGAAGGTATTCTCTTTGGGGTACAATTGGCATGCCCATTTGTATTTCAATTGGTTCTGATAATTTTCAAGAATTTTTAAATGGAGCAAACTTTATTGACAATCATACAAGAGTAAAGCCTTTCAGAAAAAATATTCCTAAAATAATGGCTGCTCTAGGAATCTGGTATCGTAATTTTTTAAACGCATCAACACATGCTATTCTTCCTTACGACCAATACCTCCATCGATTTCCAGCATATCTTCAGCAAGCGGACATGGAGAGCAATGGGAAGTCAATCGATAAGAATGGGGAAAGAGTTGATTATTCTACTGGAGGTATAATTTGGGGTGAGCCAGGCACTAATGGACAGCACGCATTTTACCAATTAATTCATCAAGGCACAGAACTCATTCCTTCTGATTTTATCGCTAGCGTAATTCCTCAACATCCACTTTACGAGCATCATTCAAAACTTCTTAGTAATTATTTGGCTCAAACTGAATCTCTAGCGATAGGTAAAACCATTGCGCCTAACTCATATGAGAAATTTGAAGGAAATCAACCTACTTCAACAATATTATTTGATAAAATGGACCCATTTTCTTTGGGTGCATTAATTGCTATTTATGAGCACAAAATATTCTTCCAAGGAGCCGTTTGGAATATCTACAGCTATGACCAATGGGGGGTGGAGCTAGGTAAAGAAATGGCGAGAAAAATTTTGCCTGAAATTGAAGGAGATGAGATAAACCCAGATCATGACGAATCTACAAAGGGACTATTAAATCACATTCGAGATTTATCTAATAAAGCAGACAACAACTGAGCTTCTTCATCTGTTAACTTGAGAGGCATTTTATCTTTGTAGAATTTATCAATAACTCTTATCTGGCCAAGTATTTCCAAACCTCTAAGAGTTAAAAAAACTTCTGAAACACGTTTATCTTTTTTATTCTGACGACGTTCTATTAAGCCTAATTTTTCAATTCTATTAATCAATCGCGAGACATCACTTTTCCTATCAATTAATTTTTCTTGAATATTTGCTGATGATAATCCTAAGGGATGGGCGCCCCTTAAAATTCTCAATACATTATATTGCTGAAAGCTTATCTTATATGGCCTTAAAAGAGATGCCATATTCTCTTTAATAAAATGATACGTATATAAAATATTTATTACAGCCTTATGATGGTTATTGTGCCACTTTTTTTGATGCACCTCTTCCTCAATACTTTTCATAGACCTCTCCTATACTTTCATTATATCAGCTTCTTTCAGAGAAACTCTTTTTTCAATTGTTGAATTAAATGACTCAACCACTTTCTGAATATCATCCTCAAGAGATTTTCTATTGTCTTCACTGAGTCCATCTTTTTCCATCCTCTTAGCATCATCCATCGCAGTCTTTCTTATCGCGCGGATACCAACTTTTGCATCTTCACCTTCTGCTTTAGCTACTCTTACTAATTCTCTTCTGCGTTCCTCTGTCAGGGGAGGAATATTAAGAATTACAATTTCCCCATTATTCTGTGGGTTCAAACCTAAATTTCCATTTTGAATAGCTTTTTCAACATCAGTGATCATCTGTTTTTCAAATGGTTGAACAAAAATAGTTCGAGCATCTGGGGTAGAAACATTTGCAACTTGAGTTAACTTTACAACACTACCATAATATTCAATATTTATACCTTCAAGCATTGCTGGATTCGCGCGACCAGCTCGCAGCTTAAGTAATGCTTTATCCAAAAAAGAAATAGGCTTTTCCATATCCTCTTCCAGTGTCATTAGGAGCATTTCAATTTCTTCTTCCATTTAATAAAAAGTAAATTATTGTGTTACTAAAGTTCCAATATTATCACCTTTAACAATACTCAATAAGTTACCGGGCTTGTTCATATCAAATACGACAATTGGTAGCTTGTTTTCATTACTCAGCGTAAATGCAGTTAAGTCCATAACATTTAGACCTCTTTTAAAGACTTCTTCAAAAGAAATAGTATCATACTTTTTTGCAGATGAATTCTTTTCAGGGTCAGAATCATAAATTCCATCTACTCGCGTGCCCTTTAAAATAACATCGGCCTGTATTTCAATCGCCCTGAGAGTAGCTCCTGTATCCGTTGTGAAATAGGGGTTACCTGTTCCTGCAGCAAAAATAACTACTCTCCTTTTTTCAAGATGTCTAATGGCTCGCCTTCGAATAAATGGTTCACAAATTTTGTCCATCTCAATAGCTGAAGATAATCTAGTTTGAACACCTACTGATTCAAGAGAAGATTGCAATGCTAAACCATTTATGACTGTAGCTAACATCCCCATGTGATCCGCTTGCACACGGTCCATTCCTTTACCCGCAGCTTTTAGTCCTCTGAAAATATTTCCTCCGCCAATCACTATTCCAAGTTCTACACCGGTTGCAACAACAGTTTTAATCTCCTCAGCATATTTCGCTAGCCTCTCCGTATCTAATCCAAAAGGTTTATCTCCCATTAAGGCTTCACCACTTAGTTTAAGAAGTATTCGATTGTATTTCATAATATGATATTCATCCAAAGATAGGATTGAAATGGACTCATTTTATATGAAAAGATAGCGGAACTATTTTCTTAGGTGCGCGATTCTAAATTTTTTAGGGCTTTTGGGTCATTTAAACACCAAGACCTACTCTTTTGTAGCCTGTTACCTTAGCTCCTTCTTCAATAGCTTTTACATAAGCCTCAACCGTCTGCTTACTGTCTTTTATATAAGCTTGGCCTGTAAGGGTGTTTTCTTTAAAAAATTTGCCCAATTTACCCTGTGCAATTCTATCAATCATTTCTTCTGGCTTCCCCTCTTGACGAACTTGATCGCGCGCAACCTCAAGCTCTCTGTCTATTAAATCCGATGGTACGGAATCTTTATCCAGTGCTACAGGATTCATAGCCGCAACCTGCATAGCAACATTCTTAGCAGCTTCCTTCGAATCCACATTAAGTGATGCAAGAGTTGCTAATTTATTCCCAGCATGAATATAGCTTGAGACACAATCACCACTTAGCTTTTCAAAAGAAGCAAGTTCTAATTTTTCGCCAATCACGCCAGTTTGTTCTGACAATTTATCTGCAACTGATAATCCTGGTTCGAACTCTAGAGACAGCAATGCATCAAGATCTGAGGGAAAGCCTAATAAAGCAACTTTTGCAAAATTATTTGCCAACTCGACAAACCCTTCATTTTTAGCAACAAAATCTGTTTCACAATTTAAACTGATAATTATACCATTTTTTGCATCTGGACTTGTTAATGAAATTACAGCACCTTCTGTAGCCTGCCTGTCCGCACGTTTCGCAGCCACTTTTTGACCACGTTTACGAAGAACATCAATTGCCTCTTCAAAATTCCCATTTGCCTCGGTCAATGCATTTTTACAGTCCATCATACCTGCTCCCGTCGTTTTGCGGAGCTTATTAACATCTGCAGCAGTAATTGCCATGATTTATTAGTTCTATGATTAATTCTTACAGGTTGAAAAGCAAATTCTTTTCAATTCTTTTATTCAGCTTCTTTAGAAGGAGTTATCTCTGTTTTTTCTTGCTCGGCAACTTTAGCAGTCGCTTTTTCTAATTTCTCTTGACCAGCCTTTTCTTTTTCTACTTTGCGCTGAGCTAAGGCATCTTTAATTCCAACTGATATGTAATCCATTATCAAGGAAATTGATTTCTGGGCATCATCATTTGAAGGAATAACATAATCGACCAATTGAGGGTTAGAGTTAGTATCTACTAAAGCAAAAACAGGTATTCCAAGATTGCGAGCTTCTTCCACAGCAATGTGCTCTCTCAAAATATCAACCACAAACAAGGCGGCCGGAAGACGACTCATATCAGAAATCGAACCTAAATTTTTCTCTAATTTTGCACGCTGACGATCTACTTGAAGACGCTCACGCTTTGAAAGAGTCATAAACCGACCATCCTCTTTCATTTTATCAATGTTAGTCATCTTTTTAATTGCCTTACGTATAGTCACAAAATTTGTAAGCATACCACCAGGCCAACGCTCCGTGATAAAAGGCATATTTAAAGATTTAGCTACTTCAGCAACAATTTCTTTTCCTTGTTTTTTTGTCGCGACAAAAAGTATTTTTCTGCCAGACCCAGCAATTTTAGCTAGGGCATCCGCAGCATGACGCATTTTAATTTGGGTCTTTTGCAAATCGATAATGTGAATACCATTTCGCTCCATGAATATATATGGTGCCATATTGGGATTCCATTTTCGTGTGAGGTGACCAAAGTGGACTCCTGCGTCAAGTAATTTTTGAATTTCGGGCGTATTTGCCATTTTTATTGGGTTTACATTCACTAAAAACAACTAGATAGTAGCGCAGTGCGGTCTAAATAGTTTGGATACTAAACCAAAAGCTCTGAGCGCATTAACGCTTAGAGAATTGGAAACGTTTACGAGCTTTCTTTTGACCGAATTTCTTACGTTCAACCATACGAGGGTCTCTGGTCATGAGACCGTCAGGTTTTAATGTTAGTCTAAAGTCTGGATTAATAGAAACTAAAGCTCTCGATATACCTAAACGAATTGCCTCAGCTTGTCCTGTTACGCCGCCACCAACTACACTGACTTTTACATCATATTGACCTGCCGTGTCAGTCAATGCAAATGGTTGATTAACCTTATATTGTAGCATTGTGGTTGCAAAGTAATTAGTCAAGTCTCGATTATTAACAGAGACATTTCCTTTACCTTTTTTCAAATAGACTCGAGCTATAGATGTTTTTCGACGGCCAATGGCGTGAGTTGTAGACATAAAATTAAACTTATGCGTTAATTATAGTTGGTTGTTGAGCATCATGGGTATGTTCGTCACTTGCAAAAACATGCATGTTTCTGAACAATACGCGCCCTAATCTATTCTTCGGTAGCATTCCACGAACAGCATGCTCTAAAACACGTTCAGGCACTTTAGTCATCTCCTGAGCTGGAGTACTAAACCGCTGTCCAGAAGGATAACCTGTGTACCGAACATATTGTTTTGTATCCATTTTGGAGCCTGACATTGTCACTTTTGATGCGTTTATCACAACAACATTATCTCCACAATCAGCATGTGGAGTAAAATTTGTTTTGTGCTTTCCTCGGAGGCGAATGGCTATTAAAGAAGCCACACGTCCTAATGATTTACCATTACAATCGATGATAATCCACGATTTTTCGGCAGTTGCCTTGTTGGCAGAAATTGTTTTATAACTAAGCGTATCCACTATTGAGCGATATTTTTGGGGCTGCGAAGATAGACATAATTATATCAATATGCCAAGCCTAATACAACCACTTTAAATAAAGTAACTTGCAGATGATCTAAATAAGATTTTCATGAACTCATCCAAACTCCTTATATCACTAGTCTGCATCGTTTTTCATTCGCATTTTTTTTATGTTTCTGCTCAAAATATTTTACCCTGCGGAACCGATGAAAGTTTAGCTGATGAAATATCCAGGGATCCCGAAAGACAAGAAAAATTATTTGAAACAGAAAGATTGATTGAAACTTATTTAGCATCGAATTCCGTCTCCACTGCTGAGCAGCTACATATAATACCGGTAGTCGTTCACATTATTTATTCCAATCAAAACGATAACATTGAGAATGCACAAGTCCATGATGCGATAAGCATCTTAAACGAAGATTCCCGAAGAACAAATCCTGACACTTCGAATCTTAGAAACATATTTAAGTCCGTAGCAGCAGATCTGGAGGTTGAATTTAGACTTGCTAAAAAAGATCCAAACGGAAAATGTACAAATGGAATTACCAGAACTCAAAGTAATTTATCATTAGCTGCAAATAATAATGTAAAATCACTAATTGGTTGGGATAATAAAAAATATTTAAATATTTGGGTGGTCAGAAGCATTAATCTTTCTGGAGTTACCGGCCCTGGAATTGTTCTAGGTTATGCAGCATTCCCTTACAATAATATTCCTGGTACTTCTGATGGAATTGTTATCCGACATCAAAACTTTGGGAGTGTAGGAACTGCTCAAGCGGATCGTCATAGAACTCTTACCCATGAAGTAGGGCACTACTTAAATTTATATCACACCTTCCAAGGTGGATGCAGTAGCGGAGATAATTGTTTCGACACTCCTCCTGTTACAACCTCAAGCGCTGGATGCAGTAGCAATCAAAATACATGCTCGAATGATAATCCAGATCTACCGGATATGATTGAGAATTATATGGACTACACAGATGACGATTGCATGAACACTTTTACTCAAAATCAAAAACAAAGGACCAAAGCCGTTCTAAACGTCTTTAACCTCAGAGGTAGTTTAACAACTGCATCGAATCATTTCGTCACAGGAATAAATCAATCTGCAACATTTAATTGTGATCCAGTAGCAGATTTCCTAGTAAACAAAACATTAATCTGCTCTGGAGAGCAAATTCAGATAACTGAGAATTGCGCATACCAGTTACCTCCAAGTTTTCATTACACCATTTCTGATCAGAACAATGGGAATCAGCAGCATGTGATTATTGGAAGCCCGCTTTTAACATTTAATAGCCCAGGCCTTTATGATGTTAAACTTGAAATACAAAACTCTCATGGGCAAAGCACAAAACAATACTCTGAACTTATAACCGTTCGACCTCAAGGAGGAGTAACATATTCCCCTCTGTTTTCTGCGACAATGGAAAAGTCATTACCTAATGATATTTGGACGAGATTGGATAATGGCGATAATATAAAGTGGAATCGAACATCAATAGCTTCAAAACAGGGTTTATATTCGTATTATCTAGAAAATTTTAACGTTCCTACCGGCGGCGCAGGGGATGCTCTCATTGCTGGACCAATAACATTGAACAATCCTAGTGCGCTTCAATTAAAATTCAATCATGCTTTTGCTCGAAAACAAACAAATAATACTGATAAATTAAGTATCTCTACAAGCACCGATTGTGGAAATAGTTGGACACTTAGAAAAGTCCTTCCTACTTTCCAACTTGGGATTTCCAATCTATATCCGAGCAGCCCCTATGTGCCTGGGAATAATGATTGGATAGAAACCACTCTAAACCTTAACAGCCTTAGCTCTGCCAATTCAATAATGATAAAATTTGAAATGTCGAACGGTGGTGGTAACAATGTTTATATCGATAATTTAAATCTAAGCTTTACAATAAATAACCTTGAATCCTCATCAATAAAATCCTTGAAGGTTTATCCAAATCCAAGTAACAACAATACACAGATTCAAACACCTGGAAACGGTGATCTCTATATTATTGATGCATTAGGAAGGATAATTCAAAAATATGAAAATGTTAGGTCCATTATTACTCCTCAAGGAATACCAGCAGGATCTTATATGGCTGTCTTTAGAGGGGCTACAGGAGAGAATCAACAAGTCCGATGGACAAACATTCCCTGAGCTAGAGGTCTTCTTTTTTCGGATTAAATTCTAACAAATATGTGTCTGGATTAGGTAATTGCAGGATAAGATTAAAACGCTCAGGGAATTCTTGAATTACTGGAAGCAGGTATCTACCAACAGAAGAATAACCTAGCTGATCAACAACTACATGGGTTATTCCTAATTCTTCTAGACGAAGAATAAAGTCTTCTTTATCAATTAAAGAAGGAATTCTAGAGCTTGTTTTAGAAGAATACAAATAAAAAAGTGAAGGCTTAACAGTACAGACAATTGAACTTTCAGGAATGCTATTACGTACATAACGACTGACATTAAAATAATTTGCATATTCAATAGGCAATTCGGCCTGACTATCGGCTCTCATGTTTCCTAAAAAGGATAGAGGCATAAAGCCAACTAGGGCAATTAAGTAAATACTTTGGAGTCTTATAGATCCAAAAAATTTTAACTGAATCCAGTTCAGCGAAATTGATAATCCGACTACTGTGGCCAAAAGCAAAAAAGGAATCAGTGGAAGCATAAATCGAACACCAAACCAAACTGATGGCCATAACAACAAAATAAATATTGAAGCTAACAGATATCCAAACCACATCATTTTGAGCTTAGGCATTTTAATAGTACCTACAGTTATTAGAATTACAATAATTAAACCATAAATAAAATAACCTTGAGGCTCTTCAGAACTGTAAATAATTTGAAAATTTGGAAATAACCCATTAGGTATCTCTTGGTTCAAGTATCTAAAAAAGTTTTCTAGTATTCTATCTATCCAACCTGAAAAACCAAGTATACCCTCTTCCGGCCTGTAAGGATTGACCTGAACCAACTGCGTTAGATAAGAATTACCACCTAAGGCTTTACCCCTAAGAAACCAAGGAAGAGATAAAATAATAAACCCAGCTCCGAAAGCGATTACTTCCTTCAACTTCTTTTCAAATAACATGTAAAGAACCACCCCTGCTATTAAAGCCAATCCTGCCGTGCGAATATGATATGAAATAGTGCAAAGAATGACCAAAGACAAAAACCATTTTGACTTCCAAAAAGGAATTTCTTGTTCATTCCATTTTATCAAACAACTCAGAGAAGCCAAAGAAAAAAATAGGAATGACATTTCACTCATCATAATCGTTGATGACCGCAATAAATGCCCATTCACCAGAGTGAATCCCAAAGTCATCCATGCTAATGATTTACTTTTTGTCATACTTTCGAATATTCGATGAAGCATTAATAGCGAGAAAAAAAAGAAAAATCCATTAATGATTTTTAAAAACGTAAAATCATCGGAAAAAATCATTAACATAGAAATAATAGCGGGATAACCTGGAGGAAAATGATTGGCTGTTGTTGCGCCTGGAAGGTGTAAATCTGAATAGCCTTGACCGGTATGTAAAGATTGGCCAAGAATAAAATACCCGGCATTATCTCCGCCGACGTCTAGCTTGGCGTCAAAAATAGCAGTGTAAACGCACAGAAACCCTATAAATATCCATAAATCTGAAATTCGAAAAGGGTTTTTGAACATGTTGTGAAATTAACCGTTTTTTTACAATGGTTCAAGTTGATTCGATTTCCAGTAATAAAATTAAACCATACTAATTTAGTCGGAATTAGTATATTTGCACTCTACTAAAACTGAAAACATAATCTTTTTACAAAAAACCCTGTGATTATTATTGATAGCATTTATATTTTCACTCATTTTAATTGAAATTATATCCTAATCTTATTTCAGAATTGATATGAAATCATCCACAAATATTGTTAAGCAAGTATATGAAATTGATGTTTTATCTCGTGAAAATATTATGAATCAGAAAGGACTGGTATTGTGGTTCACAGGGCTTAGTGGAAGTGGGAAAAGTACATTAGCAAATGAGGTAGAAACTCAATTATACCAAAACCAAAAACATACATTTCTTCTAGATGGTGACAACCTAAGACATGGCCTTAATTGTGATCTTGGATTCAGTGATATTGACCGAAAAGAAAATATAAGGCGGGTAGCTCATGTTGCCAACCTTATGGCTGACGCAGGTCTGATTGTCTTATCCGCTTTTGTTAGCCCATTCCATTCTGACCGCCTTGAAGCATCAAAAATAATTGGAAAGAACAGGTTTATTGAAATATTTGTTGATTGTCCTCTAAGCATCTGCGAATCAAGAGATGTAAAGGGACTTTATTCTAAAGCCCGTAAGGGAATCATCTCGGATTTTACAGGGATTTCTTCTCCTTTTGAAGCCCCAATAAATCCGACAATAAAAGTTGAAACTGATACCATGGATCTCAAAGTTTGCGCAAAAAAAATTATTTCTTTTATATCTCAATACCATGTATGACCATTTAGACGAATTAGAATCGGAAGCGATGTTTATAATTCGAGAAGTATATGCTCAGTTTGAAAATCCAGGAATCCTTTTCTCTGGAGGAAAAGATTCAATAGTGATGAGCCATTTGGCAAGAAAAGCATTTTTCCCAGCCAATATTCCTTTTCCACTCATTCATGTCGATACTGGACATAATTTCCCTGAAGCTATTGAATTCCGTGATGAATTTGT